>JAPLAY010000067.1 GCA_026393035.1 Actinomycetota bacterium | reverse complement strand
TTATGCACTTGTTGGTTTCGACGTTACGCCGGCAACCGTCATTGGTTTCTTAACAATTCTCGGGTATTCACTTTATGACACTGTAGTTGTGTTCGATAAGGTTCGCGAGAACACCAAGGCAATTACAAGCACCGGAAAGATAACTTATTCTGCAGCAGCAAATCTTGCGGTAAATCAGACTCTAGTTAGATCTTTCAACACCTCACTTATTGCTCTTCTGCCAGTCGCCTCTATTCTCTTTGTTGGTGCTGGTCTCTTGGGCGCTGGAACTCTTAAAGATCTTTCACTTGCGCTATTTGTCGGTCTTGCAACAGGAACTTATTCCTCAATTTTCATTGCTACTCCAATTTTGGCTCAACTTCGCGAACGTGAACCTGCTATGCGAGCACTTGCAAAGCGAGTTGCACAACATGCTCCAGGAGCTGTGACTGCTGAAGCTAAGAATTCTGTTGGCGTAGATGCCGGCTCCGCTGAAAAGAATAGTTGGGCACGCGGTCCGCGTAATCAACCAAAGCGTAAGCGTCGCTAATCTCGCCCCTTCTTCTCAACTAGTTAAGATAGAACCATGAATCCGGTTCTAGATGTTTTGGCAAAGTCGCTTGTTGCCCATCATCCGCAGACTTCGCTCACTGAATTAGAGCGTGCCTATGACATCGCTGCAGACGCGCATGATGGACAACTTCGTAAATCCGGTGAACCTTACATAACTCATCCATTAGCTGTATCAGAGATTCTTGCTGATATTGGACTAGATCTAGAAACCATAATTGCAGCCCTGCTCCATGACACCGTTGAAGATACGAAGTATTCACTCGCTTCACTTAAAAAGGATTTTGGGAAAGAAGTAGCAAGCTTGGTTGATGGTGTAACCAAGTTAGATAAATTGAATTACGGTCCAAACGCTGAAGCTGAAACGCTGCGCAAGATGGTTATTGCAATGTCCAAAGACATAAGAGTGCTAGTCATAAAGCTCGCTGATCGACTTCATAATGCACGGACTTGGAAATATGTTTCAGTTGAATCTGCGCAACGCAAAGCCCGTGAAACTTTGGATATTTATGCCCCGCTAGCCAACCGTCTCGGTATGAGCGCGATTAAATGGGAGCTTGAAGATTTATCTTTCAAAACATTAGAGCCGAAGAAATATGAGGAAATTGAACGTCTAGTTCAAGATCGAAATCCTGCTCGTGAGGCAATGACTTCAGAAGTTGTAGATTTGGTAGAACGAGATTTAGCGGTTGATGGAATAGAAGCAAAGGTATTGGGACGTCAAAAGCATCTTTATAGCGTCTATCAAAAGATGGTAATTCGTGGTCGAGATTTCAACGAAATTTATGACTTGGTAGGAATTCGAGTTTTAGTCGAGAGCGTTCGAGATTGCTATGCAGTACTTGGTGCAATCCATGCCAGATGGAGTCCAGTTCCTGGCCGCTTCAAGGATTACATCGCAATGCCAAAATTCAATCTTTATCAATCGCTACATACAACAGTGATTGGCCCAAATGGCAAGGCCGTTGAAATTCAAATCAGAACATTTGATATGCATGCGCGGGCGGAATATGGAATCGCGGCACATTGGAAATACAAACTTGCAGCAGTTGGTGATGCGGCATCTGAGAAACCAGAGATGGCTTGGTTAAAACAACTGCATGAATGGCAGAAGGAAACTGAAGATGTAGGGGAATTCTTGGATACGTTGCGATACGACCTACGAACTCCCGAAGTATTTGTGTTCACGCCAAAGGGGAGCGTAATCGCTCTGCCATCCGGATCCACACCCGTGGATTTCGCATATGCAGTTCACACCCAAGTTGGAGATCGATGTGTGGGTGCCAAGGTGAATGGGAAGTTAGTTCCACTTGAATCTCTTCTAACTAATGGTGATGTGGTTGAAGTCGTAACAAATAAGAGCCAGAGCGCGGCGCCAAGTCGAGATTGGTTGAATTTTGTATCATCACCAAGAGCTCGCTCAAAGATTAAAGCTTGGTTTAGCAAGGAGCGAAAAGAAGAAGCAATCGAAGCAGGACGTGAATCGATTGCTAGACAGATGCGCAAGGTTGGTCTCCCACTGCAAAAGATATTTGCTGGCCATGCATTCTTAGAGTTGTCACACGATCTGCACTATCCAGATATTGAAAGTATGTATGCAGCTGTCGGGAATGGTCATATCAGCGCGCAATTTGTAATCGAAAAATTGGTTTCCAGTAATGATTTACACGAACCAGATGCTGAGATTGAAAGTCATTCAATTCCAACTATCCACTCGTTTGAACACCTGCGTCGCAACACTTCAGGCGTTGACATCGAAGGCGTTGATGATGTTTTAGTTAAGTTGGCAAGATGCTGCACCCCGGTCCCGGGTGATGAAATTGTCGGATTTATTACGCGAGGCAGTGGAGTTTCTATCCACCGCACAGATTGCATAAATGTTACTGATCTTAAGTTGAACCAGGGCGATCGCATTGTTGGCGTGAAATGGAATCTCTCGGCGAAGACTTCGTTCTTGGTAAATATCCAAGTTGAAGCTTTGGATCGGGCGCGGCTGCTTTCAGATGTAACCCGTACGCTTTCAGATCAACATGTAAATATTTTGAATGCATCGGTTAGTACTTCTAAAGATCGAACTGCAATTTCACGATTCACCTTTGAGATGGCTGACGCATCGCATCTGGATTCAGTTCTAGCAAGCGTGCGTGGCATCGAAGGTGTCTACGATGTTTATCGAGTAACTAATAATTAATTAGTTTTAAAGTCTCCAAGACCCTTTTGTGCTTCAGCAAGCCAAACTTTTCGAGCTTCTGCAGCTTCACGAGCTACCTTTGCCTTCGCAGTATTTCCAGCGGCTTCAGCTTTCGCAGCAGTTGCTTCATATCCGGCAATCGCATCAATAAGGCCCTGAACCACATTATTGGCTCGTGCGATCGCGGTTGGATCAGTTCGACGATTTTGCTCTTCTACGAGTGTGTGAATTTCATCTTCAACTCTTGAAAGTCGAGTATCAAGTGCAGCTCGCTTGCTGCGCTCAGTCATACCAATCTTCTGCCATTGCTCCATAAGTGCACGGAAATTTTTACGAGCGGTATTCAAGTCTGTGATTGGAAGTAGCTCCTCAAATTTAACGATGAGCTCTTCGCGCTTCGTTAAGTTTGCAGCCATAGTTACTTGACGCTTATCTAAGTCGGTGTTCTTTGCAGCGAAGAATTGATCCTGGGCTGCCTTAAATCTCGCCCAAAGTTTTGCATCAACGCTGGCCTTACCTCGACCAGATGCCTTCCAAGAATCCATAAGTTCTTTAAATTTGTGAGCAGTTGGCAACCATTCCTTTGACGTCGCAAGGGCCTCTGCTTGCTTAACAATCTCTTCCTTTTTAGCGGCAACTTCGTGTTGGACCGATTCCAGAGCAGCGAAGTGAGTTCGGCGGCGCTTATCAAATTTATTTCTAGATGAAGAGAAACGCTTCCAAAGTTCGGTATCGGTTGTCTTATCTAATCTAGGAGCGGTCTTCCACTCGTCTAGTAGAACCTTTAATCGTTCGCTAGTCGTCTTCCAACTTTCGGAGAGAGCTAGGGATTCAGCTTCAGCCACCAATTTTTCCTTCACAATAAGTGATGCAGCTCGTTTAGCTTCGCGGACTGCAGATTCAATATCTTTGCGCTCTTGATAGGCAGCACGATGGTCTTCGATCAAACTTGGAATTTGGTCTACGGAAATTGCAAGTGTTGCTAAATCTCCAACGCCATTTAGATTGGCTACAGTTTCACGCAACTTAACAACTGCTTCGGCAGCATCAGAAGGAACCATCGCACCACTTTTAATACGGGCGGCAAGTAGAGCAACTTCAGAAGCCACAGCTTCAAATTTACGAACGAAATATGCGAGAGCTTCTTCGGGAGTTTTGCCGGGATAAGAACCTACGGCTTTTTCGCCAGATGGTGTTGATACGTAAACTGTTCCATCTTGGTCAACTCGACCAAATTTTGAGGGATCTCCAATAAGTGCAGATGCGGCGCTAATGTTTGCTTCGCCAGATGAAACTGCTGCTACTTCGGTCGGTTTGATATCCATTTACTTCTCACTTTCGTTGCGCGGTGGGCTCACGGTGTTGCGAACCATTCGTTATGACTTGTCTGATTAGTTAAGCGTGCGGGCTAAAGATACCCTTAACCGTTGCGTTGGCAAAAGTCAGGCTATAAATTCTTGAATTGGCCCTGAGTTCACGCGTGGGGGATAGGGGTGAGGAAATGATTCTCGAGGTTATTGCTGCGCCCTATTTCGCGACAAACTGTTGGATATTTGCTCCTACCAAGAATTCCGAATGTTTCATCGTTGACCCAGGGATGGCTAATCCAAACCTCGTTTCTGAAATAAAGAGCGTCATTAATAAATTTAATTTAAAGCCAATTGCAGTACTGGTAACACATGGACACCTTGATCACACTTTTTCAGTTCAACCTTTCGCCAATGAATATGAAATTCCAGCACTCATACATGCAACAGATCGCAAACTGTTGGCTGACCCATACCGCGCACTAACTCCGGGTGGCGAGAGCTCGCAGATTATGGCCGCAATTGGAGTTACAAAATTTGAAGAACCTAAAATTGTAAGAGAGTTAAGTGATGGGGAAAATTTTCAAATTGCTGGTTTTGATATCCGGGTATCACATGCCCCTGGGCATACCGCCGGCTCGGCCATGTTTAGCGTTAATGATGAATATCTAATTTCTGGCGATGTTCTCTTTGCGGGCGCTATTGGGCGGACCGATTTACCCACGGGGTCAGCAGCTGCTATGCGGAATTCATTAATTTCGAAAATCTTGCCGCTAAATGATGAATTAATTGTCCTGCCTGGGCATGGTCCGCAAACTACAATTGGTCGCGAGCGTCGATCTAATCCATATTTGCAAGAGGATTTCTTGCATTCGAAACCAGAACGGGGGGAGTGATGCGCGAGATCCAAGCCCCTAAAGGTGTGAGCGAATATTTCCCGCCTCGTTCTCAATACTTTGAATTTGTCCGCGAAACTTTGATAACCGCTGCAAAAGTTTCTGGATATCAGCTAATTGAATTGCCGGTCTTTGAAGATACTGATTTATTCAAACGCGGTGTGGGCGAATCTACTGATGTGGTTTCAAAAGAGATGTACACCTTTGAAGATCGTGGCGGACGATCAATAACGCTAAGACCCGAGGGAACTGCGGGTGTAATGCGCAGTGTTATCGAGAACAACTTAGATAAATTAACTTTGCCGATTAAGGTTTGGTACTCCGGTGCATTCTTTAGAGCAGAACGACCACAAGCAGGTCGCTATCGTCAGTTCTATCAAGTAGGAATTGAAGCTATTGGTCTAAATGATCCTGAAATAGATTTCGAAGTAATTGCAGTAGCAGATCGGGCCTTCAAAGCTTTAGGCCTAAATTCATATCGACTTGATATCACTTCGCTCGGAGATAGCGCCAGTCGGGCAAGTCATCGCAAAGACTTACTAATATTTTTAGATTCGTTAAATTTGGATGAAGCCACAAAGGCTCGTGCTGCAATTAATCCGCTGCGGTTATTCGATGATAAGCGAGAAGATATTCAAAAAGCTATGGCCAAAGCACCTCTACTTTTGGATTATCTCTCACCAGAATCAGCTGATAATTTTGCGAGAGTTCAAGAGTTATTAACAAACGCAGGAATTGCTTTCACTATTAATCCGAGAATGGTTAGAGGGCTGGATTACTACACCGGCACAACTTTTGAATTTGTTAGCGACAAACTCGGCGCGCAATCTGGAATTGGTGGTGGTGGTCGCTACGACGGTTTGATGGCTGAACTTGGCGGAAATGATTTATCTGGAATCGGTTTTGGACTGGGTGTTGATCGAATACTTCTAGCCTGCGAGGCTGAGGGTCTCTTTGATTCAACGGAAGTTAAGTCAGAACTAGAACTTTTCGTCATAGCTTTGAGTGCTGAGCAGAAGAGTTATGTTTCAAATTTGGTTAACGACCTTCGCAATCAGGGCATCAACTGCGACATGGCTTATGGCGATCGGGCCCTGAAGGGTTCGATGAAGTCTGCTGACAAGAGTGGCGCTCGTTTTAGCGTTGTAATCGGGAGCGATGAAATTGATTCTGGAAATGTAGCCCTAAAGGATATGAAAACAGGTTCTATAAAAGAAGTTAGAATCTCAGCCTTAAGCGTTGAAGTTAAAGCTAACTAAGAAAACTATCGGAGCCGAATAAAGATGATTAGAACGCATACCGCAGGGTCTCTACGTAAGAGTGATGTCGGAACAAAAGTAACTCTTGCTGGTTGGGTAGCTAGACGACGTGATCATGGTGGCGTCGCTTTCATCGATTTGCGTGACTCATCTGGTGCGGCACAAGTCGTTATTAATGACGAATCATTAGCGGGATCACTTCGTGCCGAGTGGTGTGTTCTCATCACAGGAACTGTGCGAATTCGTCCTGCTGGCAACGAGAATGCAAATATTCCCACTGGTGAAATTGAAGTAGTTTGTGAAGAGCTACAAGTATTGAGCGAAGCAGCGCCACTTCCTTTCCCGGTTGATAGCGGCGACTTAAATACCATTAGCGAGGAGATTCGACTCAAGTATCGTTATTTAGATCTACGACGCGAAGGTCCTTCTAAAAATCTGCGATTGCGCTCAAAGGTCACTTCAGTAATTCGTTCGGTTATGGATGACGAAGATTTCCTAGAAATTGAAACGCCATATTTGACCAGATCAACTCCAGAAGGCGCCCGCGATTTCTTGGTTCCAGTACGACTACAGCCAGGCAGTTGGTACGAACTTCCACAATCACCTCAATTATTCAAACAATTATTGATGGTTGCTGGAATGGAACGTTATTACCAAATTGCTCGCTGTTTCCGTGATGAAGATTTTCGCGCTGATCGTCAACCAGAGTTCACTCAGTTAGATATTGAAATGTCATTCGTTGATCAAGAGGACATTTTGAAAGTCGCTGAGAAAATTCTTGCTCGAGTATTTGATAAAGTTGCAGACTTTAAAATTCAACTACCGATTCCGCGCATGACTTATTGGGAAGCGATGCGTCGCTTCGGTTCAGATAAGCCAGATTTGCGTTTTGCAAATGAATTAGTTGATTGCACAGAATTTTATGCCGATACGACTTTCAGAGTATTTCAAGCAGATTATGTTGGCGCTGTTGTTATGCCTGGTGGAGCTGATTCACCAAGACGCGAGTTAGATGCTTGGCAAGAATGGGCAAAGGCACGAGGCGCAAAGGGTCTGGCTTATATTCTTGTCGGAGCTGATGGAACACTTAGTGGTCCAGTCGCGAAAAATTTGTCAGAGAAAGAAGCTGCAGGAATTGCGAGCCACGTAAGTGCAAAACCAGGAGATGCTATTTTCTTCGCTGCCGGTGATCGAGTTTCTTCGCTCAATCTTCTTGGCGCCGTTCGCCTAGAGATTGGCAAGCGCTGCAATTTAATTGATGAGAAAGCCTGGAATTTCCTCTGGATTGTTGATGCTCCAATGTTCGAACAGGTTGATAGCGCGGATTTGAATAGTGGTTGGACTGCAGTTCACCATCCGTTCACGGGTCCGAAGCCAGAATTTGCCGAAACTTTCGACAAGAATCCTGCGGCTGCCCTGGCTTACGCTTACGACATAGTTCTAAATGGAAATGAAATTGGGGGTGGGTCGATTCGTATTCACGACCGAAAGATGCAGGCCCGAGTTTTTGACACGATTGGACTTTCAAAAGAAGAGGCCGAAAGTAAATTTGGCTTTTTGCTTGAAGCATTTAATTATGGGCCACCTCCACATGGCGGAATCGCTCTGGGATTAGATCGTCTTTGTGCGTTATTAGCGGGTGCAGATTCAATTCGTGAAGTAATCGCATTTCCGAAAACAGCGAGTGGTGGAGATCCACTTACAGGTGCTCCGACTCCTATTACTGCGCCGCAACGAAAGGAAGCTGGCGTCGATTTCATACCTGAGAAGAAGGTTCAGGAGTAATGCACTTGGTACCAAAGCGCCCAGTTATAGCGGCGTCTTTGGTATGCGCACTTTTAGCTTTAACTGGTTGTTCACAATCCCAACTTTACGCAGCTGATAAATCAAGCGGAGTTTATGTCGCAATTCCAAATGGCTGGCACAAAATTTCAAGTAATGCGCTAACAAAGGCGGAGTCAAAGTCAACTGCGCCAGGTGCTGCAGATCGATTAGCTAATGTTGTTTGGCAAGAGGCCTATAGCACCTCGATGAAAACAAAAGCCCTAAATGCTCTGAGTTTGGATCCCACTGAAGGCGCTGTTGTTTATATTCGAGTTCGAGATTTGAATTACGACGATATGAATTCGATTTCGTACAATTCGTTACGAGATTTAATCGTGCCTCTAACAACTTGGCTGGGAGATCCAGCCAAGGCAAATGAGAAATTTGTTCTGCATGACGATGTCGAGCGAGTCGAGAAAGTTGCGAGGGGAGTGCGCACAACCTTCACTTTCGGAGGTCCACTCGGAATCACTCAAACCATTGATCAGACCTCTTTAGTTTCCGATGACCACACCCGAATTTATATTTTAATTGTCAGAGCGACAACAAAATACTTCAAGAAGCATGTTAAAGAACTTCAAGCCATAGGCGATTCATTTACAGTGAGAGGCAACAAATGAGCGAGCAAAGTCGGCCCCGGGATACTGATCGCAAAACCCGTATTCATCTAACTTTCTATGATCGCGTTAAATTCCTCTTGCTCTTCGGCGTAGTTTTCTTCGTTCTTGCTTGGGCCAGTATGGCCGACAATCCATTGCTCTCTTTTTCAGACGCGATTACCAGAACTGCACAGGTCAGAAGTTGGCTCTTAATTCTTGTTGCAGTTGAAGTTCTTCGGCAGCTGCATTTCTTGTTATCAGAGCTCCTCGCTCCGTATCACGGAATTTGGTTGCGTTATTTCTCGTTTGTAGATCGCATCATTCACAAGTTGAGCGACTGGAATCGCTACCGTCTTGGCCGGGTAATTAAGTGGCTCTTATTTGTTGCGCTCTTATCTGTAGTCCTTGGCGCAATTTACAAAGAGACACCAATTCGCGCACTGTTCTTTGCGCCAAAAGCTCTCTGGTCTGCGTTGCCAATGCTGGGTCAGCTGCTATTCGCGGTCTTCTTTGTCGTAATTCAATTTGCAGCAATCTTCTATTTCTTAAGTCGTGGTGGTGTTGATACCTATTTTCCTGACGACATTCGCACTCGGTTCTCTGATGTCTGGGGACAAGACCATGTTTTAAATCGCATTCGCGAAAATCTTCTCTTCCTAGAGTCGCCAGAGCTAATTGAAAAACATGGTGGTTATGTACCAGGTGGAATCTTGCTTTGGGGTCCTCCAGGTACTGGTAAAACTCTGATGGCTGAATCAATGGCGGGCGAGACTGGTAAACCTTTCGTTTTTGTTGATCCTGGCGCATTCACAAATATGTTTATGGGTGTTGGCGTATTGAAAGTTAAATCGCTATTCCGCAAACTACGTAAATTGGCCCTTCGCTATGGTGGCGTTGTTGTCTTCTTTGATGAAGCAGATTCACTTGGTAACCGTGGCATTAGTTCACCTGGCGCCTATAAAGCGACAACACCGAATACTGTTTTTGGAACTCCATGCAATGGCGGTAACTATTTATCTGAACCAGGAAAATCTTTAATAACTACTAACGCACTATCAAGCAATCAATTTGTAATGGGTGGTGCTGGAGGTGGCGGCGGTGGCGGCGGAATGGGAACACTGCAAGCGCTGCTAACTGAACTTTCTGGTTTGAAGAAGCCAAGAGGATTTTTGAATCGCGTTGTGCGAAGAGCACTGGGAATGCGTCCAAAGAATCCGCCTAAGTATCGAATCCTTGTTGTAATGGCGACCAATATGCCAGAAGCTTTAGATGAAGCGCTGCTTCGTCCCGGTCGAATCGATCGCATGTACCGAGTTGGATATCCAAGCAAGGCCGGTCGTATCCGCACCTATGAAGGATATTTTGCCAAAGTTTCGCACTCACTTACTGCTGAGGAAATCGATAAGTTAGCAACAATCACGCCATATGCAACTGGTGCGATTATTAAAGACACAATTAACGAAGCGCTGATTATGGCTATTAGAAATGGTCGAACATCTATTACTTGGACTGATGTTATAAAGGCAAAGCAATTGAAAGATTTAGGCCCAGCTGAAGATGTCGAATACATTGAACGCGAACGTCACGCTGTTGCAGTACACGAAGCCTGTCACGGAGTTATGGCATACCTAGTTCGCCAACACATGGCCATTGATTTAGCCACAATCGAAAAGGGTTCCGATTACTTGGGAATGGTTGCGAGTATTCCGCCAGATGATCAATTCACTAGATGGCGTACAGAATATGAAGCAGATATTTTGGTATCAGTCGCTTCGCTTGCTGGCGAACGAATGTTCTTTGATGGCGATAACTCATCCGGAGTTTCTGGAGACCTCGAAAGTGCGACAACTATCGCAAGTTTCATGGAAGGCCATTGGGGTATGGGTTCAACAATTTCTTCGCATGCATCGAATCGTCGTTATGAAGTTGGCGCACCTGGTGGCAACCGCGGTAAAGATGATGGAACTAAGGATTTGCGCATGGCCCTTGGGGATCGAATCGAAAATAATTTGACCTCACTCCTTGCTAAAGCGGAAGAGATTCTTAAGGATAATAAGTTTAAAGTTCTGGCTCTGGCTCATGCGCTTGAGACATATAAAACTATTTCCGGTGATGATGTTATCGCCGTGATGAACGGTAGTTCTGGTCCATTGGTAGATGGTCGTCCCTATTTAGACCAAAACAATCTCGATGCCATCTGGAAATATCATCTTGCAGCCGTAACTGCCCATCAAAAGCATGAACGTCCAGAAGTCTCAATCCCAGTATTTGAGGCTTCTTAATAGCAGCATCGGGTAGGCTTTAGATATGGGTCCAGGCGGAATTGCAACGATAATTGCGGCGCTCTCACTTTTCGTGATTGCGGTAGCGATTGGATATGCAGTTGTCCGTGTTGGCAAATTGGTCGATCAAGCCGGAGCAGCCATTACCGACCTAACTAATGAAGTTACTCCGCTACTTGAAGAAGTTACTCTTACGGTTGAGTTAATCAATGGCCCACTTCAGAGCATCAATAAGGTCACTAAGACCGTAGAAGGTCTAACAACAAAGATTTCAGATTCAACTGAGGGCTTCTTAGATAAAAATAAGATGGCTATGAATGCAGCTGGCGCGCTGCTCGCAGTTTCAAAACTTAAAAAGAAGAGCGATGCTAAGGTTAAAAAAACTAAGCGTAAAGTCGCTGACGAGGAGTTCGAGTAGTCGCGTGAATTCTGCAGAAATCAGATCGCGTTGGTTAAATTTTTTCGAATCCGGAAATAGCCAGGGCCTAAAACATTCGGTTGTTCCATCGGCCTCACTTATCGCTGACGATCCAAATCTGCTCTTGGTGAATGCTGGAATGGTGCCATTCAAACCCTTCTTTCTAGGTGAAGTAACTCCGCCTTACGCACGAGCCACATCTGTTCAAAAGTGTGTTCGTACTCTTGATATCGATGAAGTTGGAAAAACCACGCGACATGCATCATTCTTTCAAATGTGTGGAAATTTCTCATTTGGTGATTACTTTAAAGAGGGCGCAATTGCACTGGCTTGGGAACTTTTAACTAAACCCATCGCACAAGGTGGCTACGGTTTTCCGGAGGAGAAACTCTGGGTTACCGTTTTTGAAAATGATGATGAAGCCGCAGATATTTGGCATAAGAAGATTGGGATTCCGAAAGATCGAATCCAACGTAGAGGAATGGCCGATAACTTCTGGTCGATGGGCGTTCCAGGACCGTGTGGACCTTGCTCTGAAATTTATTATGATCGCGGACCAGAATATGGTCGCGATGGTGGACCAATTGCTGATGAAGATAGATATCTAGAAGTTTGGAATCTAGTCTTTATGCAGAACGAACGCGGTGCTGGTTCAGGCAAAGATGACTTCCCAATATTGGGTGAACTTCCAGCGAAGAGTATTGATACTGGATTAGGTCTGGAACGAACAGCTGCTTTGTTGCAAGGTGTTGAAAATATTTACGAGATTGATACGACGATGCAGATTCTAAATAAGGCATCTGAGCTGACTGGCGTTAAATATGGCGCAAATGAGAAGAGCGATGTTGCGCTGCGCGTAATTGCTGATCATGCCCGCACTTCAATGATGTTAATTGGCGATGGAGTTTTGCCTGGTAATGAAGGCCGTGGCTATGTATTGCGTCGAATGATGCGTCGAACTATTCGTAATATGCGAATTCTTGGCGCATCCGATCCAACATCTCGCGAATTGGTGAGCGCAGCAATTGGGGCAATGGGTCCACAATATCCAGAGCTAATCGAAGGCAAGGAAAGAATTACAGCGGTAACGGTTAACGAAGAAGAATCTTTCTTAACAACTCTTAAGAGTGGAACCCAGATTTTCGATATTGCTGCTGGTAACGTAAAAAAGGTTAGCGCCACTAAGTTAGATGGCGAAACGGTCTTCAAACTTCATGACACCTACGGCTTCCCATTTGATTTAACTCTTGAGATGGCCTCGGAGCATGGACTCTCAGTCGATGAAGAGGGTTTCCGACGCTTGATGAAGGAGCAGAAAGATCGCGCGAAAGCAGATGCGCGCGCAAAGAAAACTGGTCACACTGATGTCAGCGAGTACCGCAAGATTTTGGATTCCAAAGGTGCAACTAAATTTACTGGTTACAGTGAGATGAGCAGTGAAGCAAAAATTTCAGCAATTATGGTTGACGGTAAGAGCGTAAATGAAGCTGATGTAAATAGTGACGTTGAAATTATTTTGGATAGAACGCCGTTCTATGCCGAAGGTGGGGGACAGCTTCCAGATGGCGGTCTGATTACGCTTTCGAATGGTGCAGTAGTTGAGATTGATGATGTTCAGACTCCAGTTCCTGGATTATTTATACATCGTGGTCAGGTAGTTTCAGGATCAGTTGATCTAAAGAGTTCGGCTCTCGCAACAATTGACATCGAGCGACGACTAGCAATTTCAAGAGCACATACAGCTACACATATGGTCCATAAAGCATTCCGTGAAATTCTCGGCGAGACTGCAACGCAAGCCGGTTCCGAGAATTCACCAGGTAGATTTCGTTTTGATTTTCCAGCAACAGGTGCGGTGCCAGCAAGCGTTCTTGAAGAGGTAGAAGGAAGAGTTAACGCACTTCTTCTTGATAATTTAGCCATTAGCGCGAAAGTAATGACGCAACCAGAAGCAAAAGCTATGGGAGCGATGGCGCTATTTGGTGAAAAATATGGCGATCAAGTTCGCGTAGTAAGCGTTGGTGATTGGGCCCATGAATTGTGCGGCGGAACCCACGTTAAATCTTCTGGTGAATTAGGTGTTGTGAAATTACTTTCTGAATCATCAATCGGAGCCGGTGTTCGTCGAGTTGAAGCGCTAGTTGGGCGAGATGCCTACGGATTCCTTGCGAAGGAGCACGTTCTATTAAATTCACTAACGCAGATAATTAAGGGCGCCAGAGTTGAGGAACTTCCATCTCGAGTTTCAGATCTCATCGAGAAATTGAAAGGCGTAGAGAAAGAGTTAGCTGGTTTTAAGACCGCTCAAATATTGCAGAGTGCAAGCGCGTTACTAAAAAGCACTGAAAAAATTGGTGGCTTAGAAATTCTCGCTTCAGAACTTGAAGCTGGAATTTCGGGCGATGATTTGCGAACAATTGCACTTGATTTACGTAATCGCCTTAAGGATGGTGTTGTTGTTCTAGCATCAGCGGGAGCCGAGCGTTCAACAATTGTCGTGGCATCAAGTCCAAGTGCAATTGCTAAAGGCGTTAAAGCTGGGGCTCTTGTCAAAAGCGGTTCAGAAGTTCTTGGCGGTGGCGGTGGCGGTAAAGATGATTTCGCTCAGGGTGGCGGCGATAATCGCGCCCAGATTAAAGAAGCGATTAATTCAATAATTAAATCAATAGGCCAAACTGCAGGTAATTAGATGAAACCGGGCAGACGAATCGGTTTTGATTTCGGAGATGTCCGAATAGGTGTGGCAATTACAGATCAGTCAGGAATGCTAGCTACACCGATTGATTTTCTTAATAATTCACCGGAAACGCGAGAGAGCGAGATCGCAGCTCTCTTTGTCCAATATTCACCAATTTACATCGCGATTGGTTATCCACTTCATCTTTCTGGAAGTGAGAGCAAGAAGAGTGAGAGTGTGAGAAATTTTGCACTTGTAATTGCAAATTTAACGAAGTCTCCGATCTATTTAATCGATGAACGAATGACCACAGTTTCAGCTTCTAAGGTTTTACGTGAGGCGGGACATAATTCTAAATCTGCTCGGAATGAAATAGATTCAGCAGCAGCCGCAGCAATTTTGGACTCTGCGTTAAATCAAGAGCGCCTGCAAGGCGAACCAATGAATAGGTTTAAAGTGTGAAATTCCAAGCCAAAAGCGCAGTTGTGGTTGTTGCATTAGCTGTCGCTCTCTTAGGTTTTATGAAAGCGCAGCCTTCGGATGATTTTCCAAAAGGCAAGCCTGGGGCCGAGATTGAGTTCCGAATTGCTGATGGTGAACTTGGAAGTTCGATCGCCGCAAATTTAGTCAAAAGTGAAGTCATCAAAAGTGCCGCGAAATTCATTGCGGAATTTGATAAGAACGATAAGGCGAAGGGGATTAGCCCGGGGTCTCATCGTATAAATCAAAACTTGCCAGTCTCGGAGGCAATCTCACAACTTTTAGACACTAAGCGTCTAAATAATCTAGTAGTCGTGACTGAAGGCTCTACATTGGGCGATGTTATTAAAATTCTAAAATCCAATGACCATATTTCTAAATCGAACTCCGATTTCAGGAAAGTTATATCTCTCTATCCAAAATCTTCGACTTCGCTTGAAGGCTCACTTTTTCCAGCTCACTATTCTTTCGAAGCGGACACAACTCTTTCTAAGGCTTTGGAAAGCATGGTTGCTAAGGCAAAAATTGAAAGTGAAAGTGTTGGTCTAAATAGTGGCTATGAAAAGTTCACACCATTTCAAGTGTTAACCATCGCCTCTATGGTTCAGATTGAAGGGGACCCAACAAACTTTGCCAAGGTCTCGCGAGTCATCTATAACAGATTGAAAATTGGGATGGCCCTTCAACTGAATTCGACTGTGCAATATGCGGCGAACTTGCGTGGGAAGATCACGCTTTCAACAAAGGCAACCCAGATTAATTCTCCTTACAACACCTACAAGCACGCTGGTTTGCCGCCGACTCCGATTTCTAATCCAAGTACTGCGGCAATTAAAGCTACTTTGAATCCCGCCAGCGGGGATTGGCTCTATTTCATTACAGTTGCTCCGGGAGATACCCGATTTACAAAAGATTTCGCAGAGTTCTCGCAGTGGAACACTGAGTTCAATAAAAATGTTGCGGCAGGGAAATTTAAATGATCAATGCAGCGGTACTGGGATCGCCAATTGCGCATTCGTTATCCCCAAAAATTCATAGAAAAGCTTTGGAAATTCTAGGCATTTCAGGCAATTACCAAGCCTTTGAAGTGGGGGAATCTGAATTTAGTGGCTTTCTCTCAAATCACGGCGCGGCAAACTGGAGTGGGTTTTCATTAACAATGCCACTCAAGGATTCTGTTTTTGGATTAATTTCTAACATTGACGAGACGACTAGAAGAATCAATTCTGCAAATACTATTTATCGTGTTGGAGATAGTTGGCACGCAACATCGACCGATCTGCGCGCATTCGAGAATTTGGCTGTTGTTTCAAAGCAATCAAAGATTGCAATTATTGGCGGCGGCGGTACCGCGCGGGCAGCAATTGGATCGTTGGATAGTCGAGCTTCAAGCGTTGATGTTTTAATTCGAAATCCAAAGCGAGAAGCGGCAATGCGAAGTGCAGCCCCTGGACTTGAGATCAACTTCTTGGAAATGGGAACGCAACTGTCCACATACGATTTGGTTATTCAGACGACCCCAGCCGGAGCCTTTGATGAATATGCAGAATCAATTGGCAAAATATCTGGAACGCTAATTGAAGCGCTATACAAACCATTTCCAACGCCAATAGCTGCAAAGTTCATCGCATCGGGTTTACCGGTTATTTCGGGCAGAGAGTTATTGGTAGAGCAAGCGCTATTCCAAGTTGAACTTTTCACTGGGGCTAAGTTTGATTTCGATGAAATGAGATCAGCCTTACTCGCTGAAATATCAGGGGATTAGAAGTTATCCACACGCGAATTGGTTGAACTGAGAATCTATATACGCTCAGGGTTGTGCCGCGAATTATCTGTTTTCTTCTCTATCTCTTTTTTGGTCTAACAATTTCACTCTACGATATTAAGCACCACAAAATAAGGAATCACGCTCTTTTAAAATTTTCTTCCATTTCCGTCCTAGTCTTCTTCTCTGTAAATAGATCAATGAATTTCTTGGTCATCGCAATAGCTGTGATTGTGTCCCTTCTAATGGCGTTGATCTTTAAGGGGATGATCGGTTCTGGTGATTTGAAACTGTTAATCGCTTTGGCAATTTGGTGCAGTGATACTCATCAATGGATGCAATGTTTGGCTATTGCTTGGATTTTAGGTGGCCTATTTAGCGCCCTGTTGTTGCTGGCGAAATCGGCTTCAAAGCAGCGGATTGCTTTTGCGCCATTTATCTTTGCGGCTTTTGTTGCGGCCATTTAGCTAAATAGCGCACGGGTGAGCGCACTTTTCTGCCACAATAGGTCCCTGCATAGAGCGCATATGCAAGAAACTAATTGTGGAGGAGTTCTAGTGATTCGTTGGTTAACTGCTGGTGAATCGCACGGTCCTGCCTTGAGCGCAATCCTCGAAGGAATGCCGGCTCATATTGAAATTACAAAAGAGATGATTGATGCGGATCTCTCGCGTAGACGTCTTGGTTTTGGTCGAGGCGCACGTCAAAATTTCGAGGCTGATGTTGTTTCAATCCTTGGTGGCGTGCGACATGGTAAATCTCAAGGCGGTCCAATCTCGTTGCAGATTGGTAATTCCGAATGGCCTAAGTGGGAAAAAGTTATGTCGCCGGCGAAAGTTGATGAGCAAGAGTTAAGCGAACTGGCAAGAAATGCACCGCTAACAAGACCACGACCTGGACATGCCGATTTAGTTGGAATGCAGAAGTATGACTTTGATGACGCCAGACCAATTTTAGAGAGAGCTAGTGCTCGAGAAACTGCAGCGCGAGTTGCGCTAGGAGCCGTTGCTCGTGCTTTCTTAGAACAAAGCGTCGGTATAAGAATTATGAGTCATGTTCTTTCAATTGGCGGCGCTAGTGCGGGAACTGATTACAAATTGCCAAGTTATGAGCAAAAGAGTGCGATAGACGCCGATCCAGTTCGTTCGGCTGATAAAGATCTTAGTGCGGCTATGGTTAAAGAAATTGAGAGTGCACATAAGGATGGGGATACCCTCGGTGGCGTTGTTGAAGTTTTAGCATTCGGAGTACCAGTTGGTTTGGGTTCGCATACACATTGGGATCGTCGCTTGGATTCCAAACTAGCAGGCGCTCTTATGGGAATTCAGGCTATAAAGGGCGTTGAGATCGGTGATGGATTTGAATCTGCAAGACGTCGTGGCTCAAGCGCGCACGATGAGATTGAGAAGAACGCAGATGGAAAAATTGTCCGTCGTACTGATCGTGCTGGCGGAACTGAAGGCGGAATGACAAATGGCGAAATTTTACGCGTCCGCGCGGCCATGAAACCTATTTCAACTGTTCCGAAAGCTTTGGACACTATTGATACTGCTACTGGTGAACCTGCAAAAGCAATTAACCAGAGATCAGATGTTTGTGCAGTTCCCGCCTCTGGAATTGTTGCCGAAGCAATGGTTGCACTTGTCCTAGCTGATGCAGTACTTGAAAAATTTGGTGGGGATAGCGTCGCTCAGGTTGCACGTAACTATCAAACATTTATCGAAAATCTGGAAATCGTCTAATGCCTAAGGCGGTTCTAATTGGCCCGCCAGGAGCGGGAAAATCCTCAGTCGGCAGACAGCTTGCAAAAATTTTGACCTGCGAAATATTGGATACCGATCAAGAAATTGAACGTCAGTCAGGTAAGAAAATATCAGCAATATTTACTGATGATGGCGAGGCGGTATTTCGCGCTTTAGAGAAGAGCGTCGTCTTAGATGCGTTACAAAATGCTAAAGGCGTAGTTGCACTTGGTGGTGGCTCGGTTCTTGATTCGGATGTGGCTGATTATTTGAGTAAGAGTTCAATACCTGTTGCATATTTAGAAGTTTCAATTTCGCAAGCCGCTCCGCGCGTAGGTTTCAATAAAGAGCGACCACTTCTTACTATCAATCCAAGACAACAATGGATGGCGCTGATGGAGAAACGTAGGCCAATCTATGAATCACTTGCGACTTTTAAAATTGCCACTGATAACCGCAAACCTGCAGAGGTAGCCCAGGAAATCGCGACTTCGATTGGAGCTAATCAATGAAGCCGATCACTATCACTGCGGAACACAGTTATTCGATTCACTTTAATCGAAATTGGCGCGATGAGATTAGTTCAATCGCCAAGGCACATGCCAAGGTTTTGCTTTTAGTTCCAGAATCACTCTACGAAACCTTCGAGATTGCGAAAATTGGTCACCACAATATTCGCGTTCTAAAGACACCGGAAGGTGAGGCCGCTAAGACGCAAGAGTTCCTGAGTAAAATTTGGTTTGAATGTGGCGAGTTTGGCCTAACTCGTAGCGATTGCATCATTGGGATAGGTGGTGGCTCCACTACAGATTTAGCTGGATTTGCTGCTGCATCTTGGCTGCGTGGAATTGCCTGGCATGCAATTCCGACAACGTTAGCTGGAATGGTTGATGCTGCGATCGGTGGAAAAACTGGAATTAATAGTGAACACGGTAAGAATTTAATCGGTGCTTTTCATTCGCCAAAATCTGTAATCATCGATGTAGATTTCTTAGCAACGCTCTCGGAGCGAGATTTCAACGCGGGAATGGCTGAGGTAATAAAAGCAGGCTTTATTGCTGATCCAAATATCCTCACGCTTTCACTAGATGCAAAGGAAAATATTGGAGAAATTATTTGGCGTAGCGTGAAAGTAAAGGCAGATGTAGTTAATCAAGACTTCAAAGAGAGCAAGTTAAGAGAAGTTCTTAACTACGGTCACACCCTTGGTCATGCAATCGAGAAACATGAGAACTATAAATTGCGACATGGTGAGGCCGTTGCAATCGGTCTAGTCTTTGCCGCCGAACTTAGCAATATTGCTGGAAAATTAGCGGTACAGGATGTCGCTAAACATCGAGAGTTCCTAGCTAAATTCAATTTGCCAATTACCTATAAATCGGGCGAGCTCAAAGAACTTTTAGAAATAATGGCGGGGGATAAGAAGAGCAGAGGTTCTAATTTGCGATTTATTGGACTCGCGAAAATTGGCGAACCTATCTGGTTGGAATCAGTTACCTCCGACCAACTTGAGCAGGCATATGAGAGAATTACGGCATGAAGATATTAGTTTTAAATGGTCCCAATTTAGGTCGACTCGATCTTCGTGATTCAAAAATTTACGGAGATTTAGACTTCGCTGGATTGTCCAAATTTGTTGTCGCAAGTGGCGACGAGCTAGGTCTTGTCTGTGATGTGAGACAGAGTGATAGCGAAGTGGAAATGATTTCCTGGTTGCATGAAGCGGCTGACCAAAAAACTCCGGTAATTATTAATCCAGCTGCATTCACACACTATTCATATGCGATACGCGATGCCGCCGATTTGGTACATGCCCCATTGATCGAGGTTCATCTATCGAATCCGATGTCCCGTGAAGAATTTAGACATACCTCAGTAATTTCTGGCGTTGCCAACGGAACGATTGCCGGTTTTGGTCCGGATTCATATCGACTTGCGCTAATTGCCATAGCTGGATTACTAAAGGGCGATAAGTAGTTAAATTTTTCTAGGGTATTCTTAGCGACTTACGGCGGGCGCAAATCGCAGCTTAGCTTTTTTGGAAATGGAACTTTGATTATGGCAACAACAAACGATCTGAAGAATGGAATGACCTTGGATATCGAAGGTCAATTGTGGAACGTTGTGGAATTTCAGCACGTTAAGCCAGGCAAGGGTCCAGCCTTCGTAAGAACAAAATTGAAATCCGTCACAACGGGAAAAGTTATTGATCGCACCTTAAATGCTGGCGTGAAAGTCGATGTCGCTATTTTGGAGAAGCGCGATATGACCTTCCTCTACCGCGATGGTGATGATTTCGTATTCATGGATCAAAAAACCTTCGACCAGATGAACATAAGCGCTGCGATAGTTGGCGATAGCGCTGATTACATGTTGGAAAATTGTGAAGCGAATGTAGCGATCCACGAAGGTAATCCGCTTTATATCGATCTACCTGCATCGGTTGAACTTACAATCACTTACACCGAACCAGGTTTGCAAGGCGATCGCTCTTCAGGTGGCACTAAGCCAGCTACGTTAGAGACTGGAATAACAGTTCAAGTTCCGCTATTCATTAAGCAAGATGAGAAAGTGCTAGTTGATACCCGAACTGGTGCTTACCTAGGTCGAGCTAACTAGTGAGCGCACGCCGAAAGGCGCGCAAGCGTGCTTTAGATTTTTTATATGAAGCTGATATCCGAGGCGGCAACGCGTTAGATCTTCTGGCTTCACGTCCCGCGGAAGAGCTTTCGCAGGGTGATTATGTAAAAGAGTTACTTGTGGGAGTAGAAACTCACCGGGTAAAAATTGATGAATTGATAACAACTTACGCACAGGGCTGGGACATGGACCGCATGCCGGCAATAGATCGAAATATTCTGCGGATTGCCCTGGTTGAAATTCTTTGGTCTGAGAACTTGGATGATCAAATAGCCATCTCGGAAGCGATTGAAATTGCGACCGAACTTTCAACCGATGACTCAGCTAAATATATAAATGGTGTGCTCGGGCGAATAGTTATTCTCAAGCCTTCGTTCGCGCTTTAAATTATTTATTCAATAGAAATCGATTTGTTGCGAGCCATTCGTAGGTGCTTGCCTCATCCCGATTTATCAAAAGACCAATAGTCGTAAGGTCGCTGTTGCGAATTGAGAGAACTTCACCATTCCAGTCATGTCTCTTGGAACAGATTAATGTGGCAAAGTTTCTGAGTGCAACTAGCTCTGGCAAATATGGATTCTCATTTGTAGTCGCTCGAATATCGAGGGTTATCTTCTCTCTAGGGCTGGTGGTATCCCGGCTCTTAAAACCGAGGAGCTCTTCAAGCGGAACTTGATAGAAATTTGCTAACGAGACCGCTTTCTTGACAGAGAGGGCTCGGTCGCAGCGTTCGTATGAACCGATAACAACAGCCTTCCAAACTCCGGCCGATTTCTTCTCGACATCCATCAGCGTGTAGCCCTTAGCTTTTCTTACCGCTTTGATGGAGGCTGCTATCTCTTCGATTGAACGTTCAGGAATTATTATCATTGCACGAGGATAGAGAGCGAGAGTTGCGGATGGATTTCTCTATCCACAGGTGGTATCTTTTCTCCGCCCGAGAGGCAAGAAAGTCCTTTAACGATCCGTCCAGAGAGGCGGCGAAGGAGAATAAATGGCTACAGTCCTGGACGCCGGCGAAATTGGCCGAGCTTTAAAGCGTATTGCTCACGAAATCAATGAGCACAATCATGGAATTGAAAACGTAGTTCTACTTGGGATTCCCACTAGAGGCGCATTCTTAGGAAATCGAATCGCAACCTTCTTGGGTGAGATTGCTGGGTCCGTTCCTGTTGGAACTCTGGATATCACGCTGCACAGAGATGATTTGCGGTTGCGTCCACCTCGGCCCCTATTGCCAACAAATATTCCAACTAGTGGAATTGAAGGAAAAGATGTCGTGTTAGTTGACGATGTTCTCTTCAGTGGTCGCACTATTAGAGCTGCGCTAGATGCGCTTGGCGAAATTGGGAGACCAAGAAGTGTGCAATTAGCTGTCTTAGTTGATCGCGGCCATCGTGAACTTCCAATTCGCGCAGATTATGTTGGAAAGAACATCCCAACTTCAGCTTCAGAATCAGTTCGAGTACACCTCTCTGAGATAGATGGCGAAGATAGCGTTGAGATTTTGGCAGGTGCCTAATGGATAAGCACCTACTTTCGATAAACGACTTATCAGCAGATGAAGCTATCCAAATTTTGAATACTGCAAGTGAACTATCGAAGATTTCCGACGGACCTATGAAGAAGCTACCAACGCTTCGTGGTCGCACCGTGGTTAATCTATTCTTCGAAGATTCAACTAGAACTAGAATTTCCTTTGAATCTGCGGCAAAGAGGCTATCTGCGGATGTTATTAACTTTTCAGCTAAGGATTCCAGCGTAAGTAAAGGTGAATCTCTAAAAGATACGGCGCAGACTCTGCAAGCGATGGGAGCGGATGCTGTTGTTATTCGACACGGTGCTTCTGGCGCAGCACAACGACTTGCAGATTCAGGTTGGATAAGTGCTTCGGTAATAAACGCAGGGGATGGAACACATGAACATCCAACGCAGGCTTTGCTAGATGCCTACACAATTAGAAGTAAATTCCCCGATCTAAAGTCGGATTTCAGTGGTCTCAAAGTTGCAATTGTTGGCGACATACTTCATTCACGCGTTGCCCGCAGTAACGTACTTTTATTAACAAAACTTGGCGCGAAAGTTACGCTAATCGCACCACCAACTTTGATTCCGGTAGGAGTTGTGGACTGGAACGTTGATGTTAGCTATGACTTTGACTCTGCCGTGAAGGACGTTGATGTACTTATGATGCTCCGTGTTCAATCCGAAAGAATGGCAGATTCATTCTTTCCTTCCGAACGTGAGTACTCCCGTGGTTATGGTTTAGATATTGCTCGACTTAACTCACTAAAGGAGTCAGCAATAGTCATGCACCCAGGACCGATGAATCGCGGATTAGAAATTTCGGCAGAGAGTGCAGATTCACATAAGTCAGTTGTTCTTGCGCAAGTTTCAAATGGCGTTCTAATACGAATGGCGGTTCTATATCAATTACTTGGTGGCGCCGCGTTCACCGGAGAGGTAAGTGCCTAAATGGAGTTCACGATTAAAAACGCGAGAATGTTGGATGGCGCAATAGTTGATGTTGAGATCGCCAATGGCCTCATTAAGAATATTGGAAGCGGTTTAAATAACGGTGAGATATTGGATGCCGAAAAGAATTTATTGATTCCGGGTCTTGTTGACTTACACACCCATTTGCGTGAGCCAGGTCGTGAAGATTCGGAAACTGTTGCAACTGGAAGCGCTGCGGCAGCTAAGGGTGGTTTCACCGCAATTTCTGCAATGGCCAATACCTTTCCGGTTGCTGATACCGCAGGTGTTGTAGAACAGGTTTATAGATTAGGTAAAGAAGCCGGGCTATGCGATGTCTTTCCTATTGGGGCGGTAACTCAGGGGCTCAACGGAAACAAACTTGCGGAGCTAGGAGCGATGGCAAATTCGAAAGCTCAAGTTCGAATATTTAGTGATGATGGTAAATGTGTATCGGATCCATTATTGATGCGAAGAGCATTGGAATATGTAAAAACATTTAATGGAATTATTGCGCAGCATGCGCAGGAACCTGCGCTAACGGTTGGTTCACAGATGAATGAGGGAATTGTTTCATCTAAGTTGGGACTTGCGGGTTGGCCCGCTGTTGCGGAAGAGGCAATTATCGCTCGTGATATTCTGCTCGCCGAACATGTCGGTAGTCGTTTGCACATCTGCCACTTAACAACTGCTGGCGGCGTTGATTTAGTTCGCTTCGCCAAAGCTAGAGGCATTCAAGTTACTGCTGAAGTAACTCCACATCATCTTCTCTTAACTGACGATCTCGTAAGCAATTACGACCCAGTTTTTAAAGTTAACCCGCCACTGCGAACGCAAAGTGATGTAATAGCGCTTCGTAAAGGTTTAGCAGATGGAACCATCGATATTGTGGGAACAGATCATGCACCGCATCCAACGGAAGATAAGGATTGCGAATGGCAGAGTGCAGCCTTTGGTATGGTTGGGTTAGAAACGGCGCTTTCTGTTGTTGTTAAGTCGATGATTGATACCAAATTGATGGATTGGCAAACTCTTGTCAATCGAATGTCGATTGCACCAGCAAAAATCGCTGGATATTCCAAACATGGGCAAGATGTGGCCAAAGGCTCATCTGCGAATCTCACTATCGTAGACACATCCGCTAATTGGATTGTTGACCGTAATACACTCGCCTCGAAGAGTAAGAACACTCCTTTTCAAGGTATGACACTGCCAGCACAGGTCCTTCATACCTTCTTGAATGGTGAATTGGTTTTACGTGATTCGAAGATAATTAAAAGTGGGATCGGGGGAAGCAATTGAGTAAGGCTTACCTCGTCCTAGACGACGGTTCAATCTTTGAAGGTGAAAGTTGGGCGTGCGAAGGTGAAACGTTCGGCGAAGCGGTGTTTTCAACTGGAATGACGGGTTACCAAGAAACTCTTACCGATCCTTCGTATCACAAGCAAGTAGTAATTATGACTGCGCCTCATATCGGGAACACTGGAATGAATAGCGCTGATGAAGAATCGTCAAAGATTTGGGTAAGTGGATTCGTAGTTCGAAATCCTTCACCAGTTGTTAGTAATTGGCGAGCTGCAAGAAGTCTTGAGGATGATTTGATTTCGAATGGCGTTGTTGGAATTAGGGGAGTAGATACCCGGGCAATTACAAGACACCTCCGTGACTTGGGCTCTATGCGCGTCGGCATCTTCTCTAACACTGAACTATCGCGAGATGAGATGGTCATCAAAGTTCGTAAGTTGCCGCAAATGGCTGGTTCATTTCTTGCCGATGATGTCTCAACTAAAGCGGCATACATCGTCCCTGCAATTGGCGAGAAAGTTTTCAAAGTTGTTGCACTCGACATGGGGATTAAGGCTGCAACACCTAGATCAATGTCAGAACGCGGAATCGAAGTTCATGTCGTCCCTTCTCGCACTACCTTTGAAGAAATTGTTGCGATGAAACCAGATGGCGTCTTCTTATCAAATGGACCAGGTGATCCTGCAACGATGGTAGATATGGTTGCGTTAGTTCGCGAAATATTGAATGCCAAAATTCCGCTCTTTGGTATCTGTTTTGGCCATCAGATTATGGGAAGAGCGCTTGGATTTGAAACTTACAAACTTCCATTTGGTCACCGCGGTATTAATCAACCCGTTAAGAATTTGCGCTCCGGCGTTGTCGAGATAACTGCGCACAATCATGGATTCGCTGTAGCCGCTCCAATCGAAGGAAATTTCAACACTATTTATGGTGCCGGGTTTGTAAGTCATCTTTGTTTGAATGATGGAGTCGTTGAAGGGTTAGAGTTGCTCGAAACTCCAGCGTTCAGTGTTCAGTACCATCCAGAAGCGGCGGCTGGACCACACGATGCAAATTATTTGTTTGATCATTTCTTCTCTTTGATGATGAGCGCGAGAGTGGCAAATGCCTAAAGATAATTCGATAGAGAGCGTTTTAGTTATTGGCAGTGGGCCGATCGTTATTGGTCAAGCCTGCGAGTTTGATTACTCAGGTACACAAGCTTGCCGAGTGCTCCGAAGTGAGGGCATCCGGGTAATTCTTATCAATTCAAATCCAGCAACAATTATGACTGATCCAGAATTTGCAGATGCTACATATATTGAACCAATTACTCCTGAAATAATTGAACAGATAATCATTAAAGAGAAGCCAACTGCGATTCTTGCAACCCTAGGTGGGCAGACAGCGCTAAATGCTGCGATGCAACTTTATGAGCGTGGTTCACTTGAACGCTTGGGCGTTAAATTGATTGGCGCCGACATTCCAGCTATTAAACGCGGTGAAGATCGTGAAACTTTCAAGGGAATTGTCGAGAAGATTGGTGGCTCTTCCGCCAAATCAGTTATTTGCCACACCATGGAAGAGTGCATTTCCGGAGCCGAAATATTGAAATATCCTGTAGTCGTACGTCCATCATTCACAATGGGTGGACTTGGTTCGGGCATTGCCTATAACAAGAATGATTTAGAACTTATAGCTGGCGCAGGTTTACGTCACAGTCCTACAACTGAAGTTCTGCTGGAAGAATCTATTATCGGCTGGAAAGAATTCGAATTAGAAGTAATGCGTGACCACAAAGATAACGTGGTAATTGTGTGCAGCATTGAAAATATTGATCCAATGGGAGTTCACACTGGAGATTCGATAACTGTTGCACCAGCGCTGACACTTACTGATGTTGAGTATCAGAAGCTTCGTGATTTATCGATCGACATTATTCGTGAGGTTGGCGTTGCCACGGGTGGATGCAATATTCAATTCGCAGTAAATCCAGCAGACGGTCGAATTATTGTGATCGAGATGAATCCTCGAGTTTCTAGGTCATCAGCTCTAGCTTCGAAAGCCACCGGTTTTCCAATTGCGAAAATAGCAACGAAGTTGGCTATCGGTTACAGCCTTGATGAGATTCAAAACGATATTACTAAATCGACTCCCGCTTCATTTGAACCTACTCTTGATTACATTGTTGTTAAGGTTCCGAGATTTGCCTTTGAAAAGTTTCCAGAAGCTGATACTAAGTTGACGACCACAATGAAGAGTGTTGGCGAAGCGATGGCTATTGGAAGATCTTTCCCAGAGGCGCTACAGAAAGCCCTGCGTTCAGTTGAGAAGAAGGGCACTAGTTTCCATTGGAATACCTCTGGCGTAACTAAAGAATATCTCTTGAGTGCAATGGCTATTCCTACGGAACATAGACTTCAGCAAATACAACTAGGTTTGTATCTCGGTTTAACAATTCCTCAGGTTTTTGAAGCAACGAAGGTTGATCCCTGGTTTCTAACGCAGATTGTTGAAATCAATGAGATGGCGACAGCTATTAAGAACGACAGTTCGCTTCCGGATGTGCTTCTACGTAAAGCGAAAAGTTATGGCTTCTCAGATGCGCAAATTGCCGATTTAACAAATAAAGGTATTGCTGATGTCATGGCAACACGTAATCGATTGGGAATTCGACCCGTCTATAAGACCGTTGATACCTGCGCTGCCGAGTTCGAAGCACATACGCCTTACCACTATTCAAGCTACGACCTAGAAAGTGAAGTAGAGCCGCGAACAAAGCCAGCTGTAATAATTTTGGGCAGCGGACCAAACCGCATTGGGCAGGGAGTTGAATTCGATTACTCCTGTGTTCACGCGGCATTTGCACTTAAAGAAGCTGGATTTGAAACAATCATGATTAATTGCAATCCAGAGACGGTTTCAACGGATTACGACACTTCTGACAGACTTTATTTTGAACCACTAACCCTTGAGGATGTTTTGGAAGTAATTCGAGCTGAAGAAGCAGCGGGTCCAGTTGTTGGTGTCATTGCGCAACTTGGTGGCCAAACTCCACTTGGCTTAGCGCGAGGTCTGCAAGAAGCAGGAGTTAATATTCTTGGAACCTCTCCGGATGCTATTGATTTGGCGGAAGATCGCGGCCAATTTGGTGAACTCTTAGCAGTCAACTCGTTAGTAGCACCAACTTTTGGAATGGCTAATACTTTTGAAGAGGCCGCGGAAATTGCCAAGCGAATTACCTATCCAGTGCTAGTTCGTCCTTCATTTGTACTTGGAGGTCGAGGTATGGAGATTGTCTACGACGATGAATCACTGGCTGGCTTCATTCACAAAGCTACTGAGATAACTCCGAATCATCCCGTTCTGATCGATAAGTTTTTAGATGATGCAATTGAAATTGATGTTGATGCTCTTTTCGATGGCGAAGAACTTTATCTCGCAGGCGTTATGGAGCACATTGAAGAAGCAGGCGTGCATTCGGGCGATTCTGCTTGTGTTCTGCCGAGTTATTCAATAGGTAGCTCGCTACAGAACGAGATCCGCATAGCAACAACAAAGTTGGCCAGAGGTATTGGCGTAAGAGGACTAATAAATATTCAATTTGCCGTTGTAGGAAATGGTACAAGTAGCGAAAAACTTTATGTGTTAGAAGCCAACCCACGCGCCTCTAGAACTGTTCCATTCGTCAGTAAAGCCACTGGAAACCCGTTGGCAAAATGTGCTGCTCTTATTTCAACCGGAAAGATGATCTCAGAGTTGCGTAGTGCAGGTCTGCTTCCGCAAGCAGGAGATGGCGTCCCTAAGGGAATTTCAGTTAAGGAAGCGGTACTGCCGTGGAATAGATTTAGACGAAATGATGGAACCGGAGTTGATTCAGTATTGGGTCCAGAGATGCGATCCACTGGCGAAGTAATGGGAATCGCTAAAACTTTCGGTGAGGCATATGCGAAAAGCCAGACCGCAGCATTCGGCGCGTTGCCACTAAGTGGATCAGTATTCCTATCGCTATCTGAAAGAGATAAAGAATCCGCGCTTTATCCGGCTCGTGTGCTCAGTGAACTTGGTTTTAAAATTTACACAACTCAAGGAACGCATGATTATTTGGCAGCACAAGGAGTTGGTTCGGAATTAGTAAGAAAGCATTCGCAAGGTCGCGGACCACAAGGAGAATTCACTGCAGTCGATTTGATTACTGAAGGAGTTGTCGGACTGGTAATTAATACACCTCTAGGTCGTGGAACTCGACTTGATGGTTGGATGATCAGAACTGCTGCTATTCAGCGTGGCGTACCGTGCATAACTACGATCGCTGGATTTAAAGCGGCAGTAGCCGGAATATCTGATCTTCAAGGAAAGAGCTTCGGTATCAATTCAATTCAAGAGTGGTTAGCGATAGTCGAATGATGGGTATAAATAAGAACGCAACCCAAATGATGGCAGAGATTGTAAGCAACAAAAGAGTTGGCGCTTACAACCACATAGTTTTCGCCGTTGGTGATATCGCTAGTCATGCTAAACCAGGCAACTTTGTAGCGATAGCAGTCGGCGGTCCTAATAGTGCAATGGTTTTACGAAGAGCTTTTGCGATTTACCGAACTTTCGACAAGGGAAGTAATGGCGGACTATTGGAAATCGTCGTAGCCCCACACGGTGCAGGGAGTACTTGGCTCACTAATCAGTTACCAGGATTTAAAGTTGATTTGATAGCACCACTTGGTACTGCATTTGGAATTCCTACCGAACCCGTACGTGCGCTTTTGGTTGGGGGCGGATATGGAAGTGCGCCACTTTTTGGACTCTCTGAAGTTTTAAAGAATCGTGGTTGTCGGGTAGATATGGTTCTTGGTGCAAGTACTGCGATGAAAATTTACGCACCGCTTGATGGAAAGAGATCGGTCAATAGCCTCACTACGGTTACCGAAGATGGAACAACTGGAATCACTGGCAAAGTTACGGATGTCCTCGCAGATATTATTGAAACAAATCAGATAGACATTATTTATTCTTGTGGACCTATGGGCATGCTGGAAGCCATAAATGTTATTGCAGAAAGACTTGGTGTTGTTCATCAATGTGCGATTGAAGAAGCTATGGCATGTGGAATTGGTGTTTGTATGACTTGCGTCTTGCCAATTAGGGGTGAAGACGGGGTAGTCAGAATGCTTCGTTCTTGCATCGATGGTCCAGTAGTCGATGGCGATAGCGTCATCTGGGGTGCAAAGCGCGTGATACCTGAGGGTACTTGGGGAGCGCACTGATGTTTAATTTCAAAACGAATCTTGGCGAAGCGCAATTTGATAATCCAATTTTTACGGCGAGTGGCTGCGCAGGATCTGGACGCGAGTTGAGCCAATTTTTTGAATTATCTGAACTTGGGGCTGTCGTAACCAAATCGATTATGTTGAAGCCACGTTCCGGCCGAGCAACACCGCGAATGGCTGAAACTCCTAGTGGAATGCTTAATTCAATTGGCTTGCAAGGTCCCGGAATCGATCTTTTTCTTGAGAAAGATATCCCATGGCTTCGCGATCAAGGTGCGAATATTGTTGTGAGTATCGCTGGCGAGAGCGTTGAAGACTATGCAGTGCTTGCGCGAAAAATGCGAGCAGTATCCGGAATTTCAGCGCTCGAAGTAAATATTTCTTGTCCGAACGTGGAAAATCGAGGACAAGTATTTGCCTGCCATCCGCAAACTGCGCGCGCAGCAATTGAAGCGGTGCGTCGCAATATTGGTGGCGAACTTCCAATCATTGCGAAGTTAACTCCCGACGTCACGAGTATTGCGGCGATTGCCGAGGAAGTTGTTGCTGCCGGCGCAGATGCACTTGCGCTAATAAATACAGTTCTGGGAATGGTTATTGATACGAATACGATGCGACCAAAATTAGCTGGTAAAACAGGTGGTTTATCTGGTCCAGCAATTCGTCCAATAGCTGTTCGAGCTATCTATCAAGTACATGAAGCGATGCCTCATGTGAAAATTTTAGGTATGGGTGGAGTTGCTTCCGGTCGTGATGCTTTTGAGTTAATTCTCGCGGGTGCTTCGGCAGTCTCTATTGGTACCGCCACTTTTGGTGACCCATCAGCAGTAATTAGAATAAAGAATGAGCTGCAGGCTGAATTAATTGCTCATGGTTTTGATTCACTTCGGGAAGCGGTTGGGTATGCGCATCGTTCGGAGGGAAATTTATAATGAAAAAGTCACCAATTATTTTGGCATTAGATACCAAGGATTTAGAGACAGCTAAAAGTTGGATCAGCGCTACGAACTCTTCAATTTCGATCTACAAAATTGGGCTGGAGTTTTTCCTTAAATTTGGGGCAGCGGGTTTAACTCAGCTTCGCAACGCTGGGGACTTTGAAGTTTTCTTGGATCTGAAACTGCATGACATTCCAAATACAGTTGCTGGTGCTGTCGCATCCGTTCGAGATTTGGCTCCAAAATTCTTGACAGTTCATGCAAGTGGTGGCGCACAAATGATTAGAGCAGCAGCCGAAAGCGGTCCATCAATTTCGATTACCGCCGTAACAATTCTCACCTCTCTTACAGATGAAAATGTTCGTGACATCGGTTTTGCACGCAATTCACAAGAGAGTGCAATCAACTTGGCAAAGCTTGCCAAAACGAGCGGCGCAAAATCTATTGTCTGCTCGCCCTTTGAAGCTACTGCTATCAGAGACGCAGTCGGAAACGAATTGGAGATAATCACGCCGGGAGTAAGACCAGTTGGCGGTGATCTCGGTGACCAGAAGCGAGTCATGACTCCAGAGCAGGCAATACAAGCAGGAGCAAATTATTTAGTAATTGGGCGTCCTATAACCGACCTTGCTAAAGATTCGCTTGCTGCTATGACCCAAGGTGCTGCAAAGATTCTTGAGAATCTAAATTCATAGATGGTTAATACACCGCCAAAACTTTCGAAAGAGGCTCTGGCGAGTGCTGGAGCGAAAGCGGTAGCGGCGAGGCGCGATAGAGCAGAGATTAAACAAGCTTTAGCTAACGAGGAATTGAGTATTTTTGATGTAATAAATGATGGAAGAGAATCTATTCAGAGGATGAAAATTCGGGAGCTTCTCGATGCTGCTCCTGGAGTTGGCGAACGTCGCGCTTTCACGATTATGGAGAAAGCTGGCATCTCGCAATCGCGTAGAATTGCCGGTCTCGGAGCGCATCAATTGAAGAAACTAAGAGAAGAGATGATCTTGAATAAGGTTCCAGTTAACCAAGGAGCTTTAATCGTGATGTCTGGACCAGGCGGAGTTGGCAAGAGCACAATCACGGCCCATCTAAGAAGCCATCCGGCAATATTGATAAGTGTTAGCGCAACAACCAGAGAGCCTCGCGAAAATGAAATTGATGGGCGCGATTATCATTTTATGACCGATGAAAAATTTGATCAGTTAATCGCTCAAAATGAATTCTTAGAGTGGGCAGAGTTTGCCGGGTCAAGATATGGGACGTTGCGCAAGAGCGTGGAAGATGGAAGAGCTGCCGGAAAGCATGTTCTCCTTGAAATTGAAATCGCGGGTGCAAGACAGATCCGCAAAGCTGAACCTGATGCTCTTCTGATTTTTATTTCGCCACCGTCTTGGGATGACCTAGTTGAAAGACTCACAGCGCGGGGAACCGATTCTCCGGAGCGAAGAGCAGCAAGGCTCGCCTTAGCTGAGGAAGAGATGGCTTGCGCAGGGGAGTTTGACGAAGTTCTAGTAAATCATCGGGTCGAAGATGTGGCTTCTAGGCTGCTATCCTTAGCCACTTCGAGGTTGAAATAACCTCCTAATTTTGACTAAGAGATTATTAAGCATTTAAGGAAGGCTCGTTATGACAACTATGGATGGCATTACTAACCCACCGATTGATCAGCTTCTAGATGCTGCAGGTTCAAAATACAGCCTGGTCTTGTATGCGGCGAAGCGTGCACGTCAGATTAATGCTTACTACTCCCAACTTGGTGAAGGTCTTCTTGAATATGTTGGACCATTGGTTGAAACATATGTTCACGAGAAGCCACTTTCTATCGCGCTTCGTGAAATTAACGAAGGTCTTCTAACTATTGAAAACTTGGAGCCAGTTGCTCCAGAAGCAAGCACTGCCGAATAATTTTCTGTATTAGAAAATAGTTAATTTGATGACACTCCAGGGTCGCGAGCTAATTCTTGGGGTTGGGGGCGGAATATCTGCCTATAAATCTGCAGACTTACTTCGAAGATTGCAAGATGTTGGCTTTGGCGTGACCGTAATTCCAACCCGATCAAGTTTAAATTTCGTAGGAACTTCTACCTGGGAAGCGCTTTCGGGCAGGCCGGTTAATCCAAGCCTTTGGAGTAGCGTTCATGAAGTGCCACATATAAAAGCTGCGCGAGGAACAAACTTGATTGTTGTTGCACCCGCAACTGCCGATCTGCTCGCCAAAATTGCTAATGGGATTTGCGACGATCTTCTGACAAACACAATTAGCGCTAGCAAAAGTCCAATTGTTTTGGTTCCAGCAATGCATCCAGAGATGTGGTTGAACCAAGCTACAGTGGCAAATGTTACAACGCTGCGGGCTAGAGGGATTTTAGTAATTGAGCCGGACGAGGGAAGAATGACGGGCGAAGATTTCGGCGTAGGTAGATATCCTGAAGTTTCAAGAATTGTTTCGGAGATTTCAAAATTTGTTGATCTCAACTCTGATCTCTTGGGTAAAAGAATTTTGGTAACAGCAGGCGGGACACGTGAAGCCATCGATCCGGTCCGATATATCGGTAATAATTCAAGTGGAAAGCAAGGCCTGGCTATTGCTAAAGCTGCTCGTAATCGTGGGGCAGAAGTAGTTCTAGTCAGCGCAAATATTGCACACGAAAATTTAGATGGCATTAAGACGATAAGCGTTGAGAGCACAGCACAGATGCAAGAAGCTCTTAGCCAGGAGTTTCCATTGTGCGATGCGATATTTATGGCCGCGGCTGTAGCCGATGCAAAACCAACCCGAATTAACTCTGAGAAAATCAAAAAGGGTGCTCTTAATTCGATTGATCTTGAAGCTAATCCTGACCTAATTGCTGCGCTAGCTAAAACGGCTAAACCTTCACAAGTTTTGATTGCATTTGCAGCTGAAACCGGAGCAAAAGATATCAAGGCAGCTCAAGATAAATTGGCTCGCAAGGGCGTTCACTTGCTCTTCCTCAATGACGTTAGTGACGGCGCAATCTTTGGCTCTGATATGACATCAGGATTTATCTTGAACGTGGATGGATCTAAAATTGCTTGTCCGCAACAAAGTAAAGACACGCTAGCTGATCTGCTTTTGGATCAAGCTCTTATTAAGTTAGGCTGAAGCAATGACAAAAAGATTATTCACTTCTGAGTCCGTTACCGAGGGACATCCAGACAAGATGGCCGATCAGATTTCTGATGCAATTCTTGATTCACTACTTTCCCAAGATTCAAAGAGCCGCGTTGCCGTTGAAACGCTGATCACAACAGGTCAAGTTCACGTTGCCGGTGAAGTTACAACAGATGGTTACGCCGATGTGATGTCTATTGTTAGAGATACAGTTTTGCGAATTGGCTATGACTCTTCTGAGAAGGGTTTCGATGGTAATTCTTGTGGGGTTTCGCTATCTATCGGTCAACAATCAAGTGACATTGCACAGGGCGTTGATTCAGCTTTTGAAAAGCGAGTTTCTTCCTCAGTAGATCCATTGGATTTACAAGGAGCTGGCGATCAAGGTTTGATGTTTGGTTATGCCTGTGACGATACTCCAGAGCTAATGCCACTTCCGATTTCGCTGGCACATAAACTTTCAATGCAATTGTCGAGCATTCGCAAAGCCGGCGCCGTAGATTATCTTCGTCCAGATGGCAAAACTCAGGTCACAATTGAATACAACGGTGACCGTGCAGTAGCCCTAAATACCATTGTTATTTCTACACAACATTCACCTGATGTAGATTTAGAAAAAACTTTGGCGCCAGAGTTAAAAAAGCTGGTAATTGAACCGATGATTGCGGGATTAAACATCGACACATCCGATGTTCGGATTCTCATAAACCCAACTGGACGCTTCGTTATCGGCGGACCTATGGGAGATGCCGGTTTAACTGGGCGAAAAATTATTGTAGACACTTATGGCGGTATGGCTCGTCATGGTGGCGGTGCTTTCTCTGGAAAAGATCCTTCAAAAGTTGATCGTAGTGCGGCATATGCAATGCGATGGATCGCCAAAAACGTAGTCGCTGCTGGCCTGGCAACCCGTTGTGAAGTTCAGGTCGCTTATGCAATTGGTAAAGCTCAGCCTGTTGGTCTTTTCATCGAGACTTTTGGCACCGAAAAAGTTTCACCTGAAAGAATTTCAGATGCAGTTTTAGCAACCTTCGATCTACGGCCTGCAGCCATTATCAAGGATTTGAACTTGCTGCGTCCAATATATTCTGCAACAGCTTCCTATGGACATTTTGGTCGCGAACTTCCTGATTTCACTTGGGAGAAGACTGATCGCGCTGCCGCTCTAAAAGAAGCTGCATCACGGTAGTGCCAGGTGGCTGAGACAAAGCCACTGCGTCTTAAAGCGCAACGGGTATCAAGCAAGGTAGTAATTGCGGAGAACTCTCCGGTCGCACAGATTTGTGTTGACACAGGTGTTTTCCACCTTCAAAACAATTTCGATTATTCGATTCCGATGAATCTATCTGATGTCATAGCCCCAGGTGTTCTCGTAAAAGTTCCATTCGGTAAGAGCGAAGTTCTTGGTTACGTAGTTAGTCGTGAGCCAGGAGAGTTGGAACTTTCAAAACTCAAACCAATTTCAAAGGTAGTCTCGGAATTATCATTGCTCAGTGAAGAATTAATAGAAATTATTTCAGATACCTGCGAGCGATATGCCTGCAAACCTTGGGATCTCGTGAAGAGCGCTATTCCACCACGGGCTTCTGGGGCGGAGAAGAATTTCGCAGGACGCACACCAAAGCCGATTCGCAGCGTCAAATTAAAGCTCAACCATGAATTCGTAATCGTGAGTAATACCCGCGAGCTTGCGGATCAGATTGCAGAACTGCTTAAAGCTAGCGGCGAGGGCGAACAGCTACTTGTAATTGTTCCAGACGAGCGCGATATTAAACAATTAGCGCAATTCGAATATCAGGACCAACCGTTGATTCTCTCATCGGATCTAGAAAAGACGGAGAGATACCGTAATTATTTGAGTGCGAGATTCGATTTCCCCAAGTTTATTTTGGGAAACAGAAGTGCAATTTTTACACCGCTGCAGCCCAACTCAAAGATTTTGATTTTGAATGATGGGGATGAGTCGATGTATGAGCGACGCTTTCCAGGTTGGAATGTTCGTGACGTCGCGCTCTTACGAAGCGCCGATTTTTCCCTAATATTCGCATCTGCTTCACCAAGTTTGGAAGTTGCCCGGTTATCGCAATTAGGTTGGATTAAAGCTCGAACCGCAAACGTTGAACGATTAAAAGGCCCAGCGATAATTTTCAGCGACTCGTTCGAGAGTGATATCGCAACCATTAAGAAGGGTCTCAAGGTCGGAAATGTTTTAGTTGTGATGGCGGAAAGTGGTTATGTAAATGCGATCGCTTGTCAGAAATGTCGCAATCAGGGCATGTGCGAGTGCGGGGGTAAATTATTTATTGCAGAGAAAGGTGGATCTCCAACTTGTTATCTCTGCGAAAAAATTGCTACAAATTGGCGATGCTCGTGGTGTGATGGCGAAACTATTCGTGCAATTAGCAGAGGTTCGAGCCGTTATGTGGAAGAGATTTCAAAAGCTGTTCCAGGTACGCGAGTTCTTCTCAGCAAGGGTGGCTCGCGATTAGATGTATTGCCAAAGTTAACCGAGAACGTGCTAGTAATTTCTACTTATGGTTGTGAACCAGATGGCAAATATGCAGGCGTGGTTCTGAGATCACTTGAGAACCTTACAAATCGAATTGATTTACGGAGTCTGGAATTTGTGCGTCAATTAGTCTTCGAAAACTTAGGAAAAGTTTCAAATTCAGATGGGGGATATGTTTACGTAGATTTGCCAGCTTCTCATCCATTCTCGCAAGGGCTACTCCGTGGCGATCCAATGGGTTTGAGTAATCTCGAAATGGTTGAGCGGAAAAGTTCAAACCTGCCACCATTCACTCGAGTTGCAACGATTACTGGTGAAGGTGCCGCGGTTCGTGTCTTAGCTAACCAAATGAAGGAGAACGATCTCTTTGCGAGCGTTTCGGTAATATCAAATGCCAGCGTGCCGGGAGCTTCGAGCAAAAGCGTTAATACATCTAAGTTGATTCTGCGTGCTTCGATAGAAAATTCAGCACAGTTTTCAGAGTTCTTGCGCGATCTTGCGCGCTATCGAAGTTTAAAGGGTCTTTCACCGCTCTCTATTCGAATCGACCCATTCTCTATTTAGGCAATTCAATATCTAGACATTAGAATTGCGCTATGTCAGTTCAACCAATTCGATTTTTTGGCGACCCAGTACTCGCCACTCGAGCTGCTCTTGTCACGACTTTTGATAAAGAACTTAGAAACTTAGTTTCAGATTTAGTTGAAACTATGCATGATGCGCCAGGAGCAGGGTTGGCGGCGCCACAGATTGGGGTTTCACTCCAAGTTTTCGTTTGGGATATTGAAGAGGGTGACGGGCATCTGATAAATCCAACCTTAGATTTGTCCGAAGAATTGCAAGATGGCGAAGAGGGATGTTTAAGTTTTCCTGGACTCACCTATGAAACCACTCGGGCTTTTCGCGCAGTAGCGAAGGGTTTCAATATGCATGGCGAACCGGTAACAATCGAGGGCACTGAATTATTGGCTCGGGTTTTGCAACATGAAACTGATCATCTAAATGGCATTGTTTTTATCGATCGACTTATTGCGGAAGAGAGAAAAAAGGCGATGGCTGACATCAGAAATTCAGATTGGTTTGGTCAAGTTTCAGAACTTGGCACGACACCGCAATTCAAAGTGAGCCCACATGCTACAAACGGCCGGGCTATTTAGAGTGCAACTATCTGTTGCTTCATCTTCGCTCGTTTCGCTTCCAATCATCGGAGCGATCTTAGAAAGTAACCATGAACTCGGTTCAATTATTACGAACCCAGATAAGCCAACTGGCCGGGGAAAGAAAGTTGAGGCTAATGAATTAGCTAAATGGGCAGAATCAAAAAATTTACCAGTAGCAAAACCGGCAGATACCTCTGAACTCAATCGCCATTTATTGGAGGTTCAGCCGCAATTAATTGTGACTGTGGCTTACGGTCGATTAATTCCCGTTGAACTTCTCCACGGTCCACGTTTTGGTTGGATCAATCTGCACTTCTCATTGTTGCCGAAATTGCGAGGGGCAGCACCAGTTCAATGGGCCATTTTAAATGGCGAGACAACAACTGGTTACACAATATTCAAATTAGACAAGGGAATGGATACTGGCCCGGTTTATGTTTCGAAAGAGGTAAATATTGGCGAAGAAGATACAACTCCAATTCTCTTGGAGCGATTGGGTAATCTAGCTATACCGGATCTCTTTGAAGTCATCTCAACCATCGGGAAAACTAGGCCAACTCCGCAACCACTTTCAGGATTTACTCTTGCTCCAAAGATTAGTAAAGAGATGGCGCGTATTGATTGGAATAGCCAGACTGAAACTATTCTTCGTCAAGAGCGAGCTTTATCTGACAATCCTGGAATCTGGAGCACTTTCAACGGTGAACGCATCGGGTTATTTGGGTTGCATGAAGTTTTGCTAACCAATTCGCTTAAGGCTTGTGGCGATATTGAAGTTGTAGAGGGCAAATTATTGGTCAGAAGTGGCGACAGCATTATTGCAATCGACGAAGTGATTCCCGCTGGAAAGAATCGGATGAACTCGCAAGATTTTGCTAGAGGAGCCAGATTAGTTTCAGGATCTAAGTTTGAATAGCAAGCCTTTTAAGAGAGCAAACCCAAGTCCAGCGAGGTTAATTGCTTTTGATTTAGTTACCCAAGTAAATCGTGGCGGAGCTTTCGCTAATCTACGTCTTCCAGAATTGCTCGCTGAATCGAAGCTCGAGCAGAGAGATAGAGCGTTTGCTACTGAACTCTCATATGGAACTTTACGTATGCAAGGTAAGCATGACTATGCAGTTACTAAAAAAATCGATCGCCCCTTCACGGAACTCGATGAAAAGGTTGTTGATATTCTGCGATTAGGAGTTCATCAAATTTTTGAAATGCGTGTACCGGTACATGCCGCTGTAGGCGAAACTGTTGAACTTGCAAGAGCGGTGGCGGGTGAATCCAAGGCGAGTTATGTCAATGCGTTACTGCGTGCGATTGCTGCCGACCCAGATATTTATACAGAGTTAGAGATTGATGAGAGCGTAGAAAACCTAGAGAAGCTTGCAATTCTTTATTCCCATCCTAAGTGGATTATTTCGGCATACTTCGATCAACTTAAAGATTGGGAAGCGGTTGTTGAATTACTAAAGAAGAACAATGTTCCAGCAGCTCCACATATTGTTGCTTGGCCTGGCAAGTCAACTGTTGCTGAAATTTTAGATACTGGAGGCAGCAAACTTCCAATCGGAACGTATTCTGTTCAATCCGATCACTTACCTAATGAATATCCAGCAATCAAAGATAAGCGTGCCGGGATTCAAGACATGGGTTCACAACTTGTTGCAGAGATTTTTTTTGGTACCTCAGATTCCAAGTCGCAAAGTTGGTTAGATCTCTGCGCTGGCCCTGGCGGTAAGGCTGCGCTATTGAATAACTTGCTGACCGAGAACTTTCCAAACGCTAAATTTTTAGCGAATGAACCAAGTGAACATCGCGCTGAACTAGTGGCACGAGTTGTACCCAAATCGAAAATCATCTCTTTCGATGGTAGAAATTCTTCGGAATTTGGCGATACCTTTGATCGCATACTCATCGACGCACCCTGCTCTGGTCTAGGAGCCTTACGTAGGCGACCGGAAGCTAGATGGCGTCGTTCAATAAATGATTTGAAGGAGTTATTACCGTTACAGAGAGATCTAATTGACTCGGCTTATGAAATGTTGAACGTTGGGGGAGTCATCGGATTCGCAACGTGTTCACCGCTTCTTGCCGAAACCAAGGGTCAAGTTTTGGATGCAATGTATCGTCACAAGGATCTAGAGCTTCTAAATGTTGCAGATTTTTCACCAGCAGGCGAGGTGGGAGTTAATCCTGATGGCACACTACAACTTTGGACACACCTTCAAGAATGTGACTCGATGTTCCTGGCGTTGCTTAAACGAACTTCATAAGCTTCAAACTAGACTAGTTACTACAACGCAGTGATTAGCAACAAGGGGCGGGCTTTGATACGAATTTGTCCAAGTATCTTAAATGCAGATCGAGCGAATCTCGGCTCTGAGATTTTGCGGGTATCAAATGAATCAGACCTCATTCATTTAGATGTTATGGATAATATTTTCGTTCCAAATTTCACGTTTTCACTCGAAGATTCTCGAAGAATTATTGGTCAGACTCCAATTCCAGTCGATGCTCATTTGATGATAAATAACCCGGATCAGGATGCTGCGCATTATGCAAAAGCTGGGGCGAAAAGCGTAACTTTCCATCTAGAAGCAAGTCAGCAACCCGAGGTAACTAGCCAATTGATTCGATCAGAGGGGGCGCGAGTTGGCATTGCGATTAAGCCTAAAACGGCTTTTTCATCTCTTGCACCTTTACTCGAGCTCGTAGATATGGTTTTAATAATGACGGTAGAGCCAGGTTTTGGTGGTCAGAGTTTTATGGAAGATATGATGCCAAAAGTTCGGGAAGCGCGAGCTGAAATAGATCGTAAGCATTTTGGCAAAATCTGGCTACAGGTTGATGGTGGAATATCGCTTGAGACTATTGATGTTGCTAGTTCTGCCGGCGCGGATACTTTTGTAGCTGGAAGCGCGGTATTCAAGGCAGAAAATCCAGGGGATATGGTCAATTTACTTCGCGCTAAAGCTAGTAAACAGTAAGCATCTGACTGAACAAGTAGGATAAAATTTAGATATGAAGAATTTCGAATCATTGTGGGCTGAGCTGAATCAGATTGCGTTGAGTAAGCCAGATGGTTCCGGAACAGTCAAGGAACTTGAAGCCGGCATACATGCGATAGGTAAGAAAATTATCGAAGAAGCCGGTGAAGTTTGGATAGCTGCGGAATATCAGAACAATGAAGAGTTGGCCTTGGAAATTAGCCAGCTTCTCTACCATCTCCAAGTCTTAATGATTTCTCGTGGTATTAAAATCGAAGATGTTTACAAGAATCTATAGTTAGGAAAAACGTTGACTCTCAAAATTGCTGTTCCAAATAAGGGCTCACTGGCGGAAAGTTCAGCGCTAATGCTCCGCGAGGCGGGCTATCGTCAGCGTACCGATCTACGTGATTTAGTATTTATCGACCCAGAGAACGATGTTGAGTTTTATTATCTGCGACCAAGAGATATTGCAGTTTATGTTGGAAGTGGCGAACTAGAAGCTGGAATAACAGGACGCGATCTGTTAATTGACTCGGGTGCGCAGGCAACTGAGATCCTTCCATTAGATTTCGGTAAGAGCACATTTCGATTCGCAGCTCCCGAAGCGTTGAATATTAAAGAGAATCAATTAGGCGGCAAACGCATTGCTACGGCCTATCCAGGTCTACTCGCTGCTTATCTAGAACGTAAGAGCGTTAAAGCGGAAATCGTTCGCCTAGACGGTGCCGTCGAAAGTTCGGTGCGACTAGGTGTTGCCGACGTAATTGCCGACGTAGTTTCAACTGGTGGCACGTTGCGAGCAGCAGGTCTATCGATATTTGGCGAGGTTTTACTGCAAAGTGAAGCAATTTTGATTACGCGCGAAGGTTACAAATCAAATGCAGTTATCGATACTCTCGTTCGACGTTTGAATGGTGTTGTAATTGCGAGACAGTATGTTTTAGTTGATTATGATGTTAAAACTGTAGATCTAGATCGCGCTTGTGCACTAACTCCTGGTATTGAATCTCCAACGATTTCTCCCTTGCAGAAATCAGATTGGAGCGCAGTTCGCGCAATGGTAAAGCGTTCGGATATCAATCAGATTATGGACGAACTTTGGAACGTAGGAGCACGGGGAATTTTAGTTACAGATATTCACGCCTGCCGGCTTTAATTCTCTCCAGCTTTATCCGCGCTTTCAATCTCTTCGCGTGTTATTCCCATTAGGTAAAGTACAGAATCTAGATACGGTGAGTTAATAGAACTAGTTGCAACGGCTCGCACCGCAGGCTTGGCATTAAAGGCGATTCCAAGGCCAGCAATCTCAAGCATTCCTAAGTCGTTGGCACCATCACCGATTGCAATGGTTTGTGCGAGGCTGACACCCTCAACCTTGGCAAATTCTCGCAGAGCATCTGCTTTTGCGCCCTTATCAATCAGTTCTCCGGTTATCTTTCCGGTCAACTTGTTATCAACAATCTCCAACTTATTTGCTCTATAAAAATCTATATTGAGCTCTTTGAGGAGAGGCTCGATAACATCGATGAAGCCACCGGAAACAACGCCGACCTTATGACCTAGTCGATGCAGAGTTCTAATTAGAGTGCGGGCTCCGGGAGTAAGAGTGATTTCTTTTTTGACTTCCTCCAGAATGGAAGTACTCGCGCCAGTAAGAAGGGCAACCCTCGCATTAAGTGAACCAGCAAAATCTAGTTCACCGCGCATAGCCTTCTCGGTTATTGCGGAAACTTCACTGCCGACGTTGTGTTTTGCAGCGATAACATCAATAACTTCTTGTTGTATCAGAGTGGAATCCATATCCAAAAGAACGATGCGCTTGGCACGTCTTGCTAGCCCACTCTGTTCTACTGCGATATCTATATCGTTATCTCGAGCTATTTCAGCAAGCTCTCGTTGGATCACTTTCAAATCACTTGGACGCGAACTCAAAGTCACTTCGAACTCGATAGCTGTTAGTGGATATGAGGCGGTCCGACGAATTCGTTCAATGTTTCCACCTCGTTCCGCGATTTTCGCCGCGATAGCAGCTAGGCCCTCTGGTCTTAACTCTTGCGATAAGGCAACGATGTGTAGGTTCGGATTCGCAGAATCTGCCTTATCTTGATCAGTGAAATCAATGGCAATATCCAGCCCCAATTTTGCCGTGGTTTCTACTAAATCTTTTTCGATAGCGCTTGCATGAGCAGGATCGAGAGAGATCAGAGCTGTCAATATTAAGCGACCCCGAATAACGACTTGCTCGACGTCGAGAATTATTACTGAGAATTCTTTAAGAGTAGCGAAGAGAGCTTGGGTAACTCCGGGCGCATCGATACCTGAAATTAGGATTAGTCCGGTGTGCTGCGTCTTCACTGGCCTAGATTAGCGGTTCGACACCTTCGCAGGTTGCCGTTGCAGGTATCTTTACCCTGTGATTCCGGTTCTGCAGGTAGAAAATGTAAGTGTAGTTCGCGACTCAAAAATTATTCTTGGGCCGCTAACTTGGCAGGTCAACGAGAACGAACGCTGGGTAATTCTAGGACCGAACGGTGCTGGAAAATCAACACTTTTCTCGCTCTGTTCAAGTCAAATTCATCCAACAACTGGAACAGTACATATTTTAGGTTCAAGACTTGGTGCGGTTGATGTATTTGAACTTCGTCCAAGAATTGGTTTTATGGGATCGACTTTAATAGAACAATTTCCTAGCGATGAAAGAGTTTTAGATGTTGTTTTGACTGCGGCATATGCAGTCCTAGGTCGCTGGCAAGAAGCTTATGAGTTATGGGATGAGTCGCGGGCGCAAGCTTTGTTAACGACTCTCGGAGTTAGAGAATTAGCAGAGCGAAAATTTTTTACGTTAAGTGAAGGTGAAAAGAAGCGAGCTCTTATCGCTCGTGCGCTAATGGCTGATCCTGAAATATTGTTGCTTGATGAACCAGCTTCCGGACTAGATTTAGGTGGCCGAGAAGATTTATTGAAGAGGTTCGATCTCTTAGCTCTAGATCCTTATTCACCTGCGACCTTAATAATTACTCATCACATCGAAGAAATTCCGGCAGGCTCAACGCATGCGCTTTTGCTAAAATCTGGGCAAGCTGTCGCAAGTGGTCCGATTGGCGAGGTTATAACTTCGGAGAATTTAACGATTGCCTATGGGATGCCAATTACGGTTACGGTAAACAATAATCGCTATTCGGCAAACGCTCAGGCTTGAAGCTTTACGAGGCGCTACCTCAACATTGGAGAGATGCGCTAGGGGATGAAGCGCTAATACTTAATGACATTAAGGTTCCAGATGGTTTCATACCCGAATTTTCTAGGATCTTTAAAGCATTTGAATTGCCTATTTCTGAGTTGAAGATCTGCATTCTTGGTCAAGATCCTTATCCAAATCCCGAAGATGCAATGGGCTTAGCTTTCAGCGTAAATGCAGTTAGGTCGAAGTTTCCACCAACGCTGCGCAATATCTTTAAAGAGTTAGAAACTGATTGTGGAATCAAAAGCGTTTCAGGAGATTTATCACCTTGGCACAAGCAGGGCGTCTTTCTCTTAAATAGGGTCCTCACAACTAAAAATGGCTTTAGCAATTCGCATAAGGATTTAGGGTGGCAAAAATTTACAGAGACTGTGATTAAGCTTTTAGCAAAAGAGAAAATAGTTTTTATTTTGTGGGGCGAAAGTGCTGGGGAAGTAGAACCACTCTTAAATCCGCAGCTGGTAATAAGAAGTGTTCACCCGAGCCCGTTGTCCGCCTATCGAGGATTTTTCGGCTCCAAGCCTTTTAGCCGAGCGAATCTGATGTTAAAGGAGTTAGGTTTTAGCGAGATCGATTGGCGAACTTAGAGACAAAGTTAAGGTTTGTGGCGATTGCGGCGCCGATAAAGAGAGCGAACATCGCGGTTCCGATACCTAAAGAACCACCTAACAATTTGCCGATTATCAATACTGTGACTTCGATTGAGAGCCGAGCTCTGGAAATTCTAATACCGGTTCGCTTATGGATAGATGTCATTAGTCCATCACGTGGTCCCGGACCCATGCCACAAGTTATATAAATAGCCGTACCTGCACCAACTAGCCCAATCCCAAATAACGAATATAGAAATTGGAAAGGTAAATTGTTATGTATTTCTGGAATTGAATCCACGCCAACTTGGATGAAAAGTGCGATTATTAGAATATTACATAGAGTTCCAAAGCCTGGTTTTTCTCGTAACGGAATCCAGAGCGCAAGTACACCCACACTTATTAGAGCGGTGCATTCACCAATAGAAAGGGGCGTATGGAGCGATAAACCTTGGGCAAAGACCGACCAGGGTGAATTTCCGATCGTCGATTGAATCAAAAAGGATTCACCGATCCCGAATATTGCTAAACCGAAAATTAAGATGAAAAAATTCTGTGGTGTTACTGCCCAGCGGTTCTTTGCTGTCCAAGAGGTGTGCGGAATCGTCCGCGATGGCTTAAGAAAATGAAGCAATTCACGCCAGATATCTTGGATTTTCACTGTTAGAGTCTACCGATATTAGTGATGGGGGATGCAGTGTTTGTTGGTCTTGGCACAGTAATAAATGTTGCGGCAATCCTCATTGGCTCAACTCTCGGAATATTTGCCGGTGCAAAGTTCAAGGAACACACACGCGATCTCGTTACTACTGTTCTGGGTTTCGTAACGCTGTTGGCTGCGGCAGATGCTTTGAAACAATTGTGGAATAAGAATTTTGCAGAACAACTGCCAAAAGGATGGGCCTTACTCACAATCCTTGCTTCGCTACTGATCGGAGCTTTGATCGGGAGCGCTCTCGGCATAGAGAACAAGTTGGAAGTTGTTGGGCTTAAATTAAAAACTAGATTTGACCCTAATGGTGCAAGCCCATTTGTAGATGGCTTCGTTTCGGCATCGCTTCTCTTTGTGATTGGGCCGATGGCGATACTTGGTTCTATCAGCGATGGGATGGGTAGCGGTATTGACCAACTAGTTCTGAAAAGTATTCTCGATGGAATAACTTCTATTGCTTTTGCAGCATCACTCGGTTGGGGAGTCGCAGTTTCAGCGCTGCCTGTAGGTATTTATCAATTCGCCTGGACCGGTGTTGGTTTTGGGCTTGGCGCAATCCTGCCGGAGTACCAAATTCTTGCCATGACAGCTACAGGTGGAATTTTGCTACTTGGAATCTCACTACGGATGCTCAAAATAAAAATGGTGCCGGTAGGGAATTTATTGCCAGCACTTTTCTTAGCGCCTTTAATTGCAGGCGCACTACATGTCTTTGCTTAGAAATTAATTACTAGAATTTAGCTGCGTCAATAACGAAGCGATACTTAACATCACTGGCAACCGTGCGTTCGTAGGCTTCGTTAATGTAATCAGGATTGATAACTTCAACATCGCTCACAATATTGTGCTCGCCACAGAAGTTAAGCATCTCTTGGGTTTGTGCAATCCCACCAATCATCGAGCCGGCGATTGATCTGCGCTGCGCAAGAAGTGAAGGTGTACTAATTTCGTAAGGCTTACCAGGTAGTCCGATTAAGACCAAAGTTCCGTCTAGCTTAAGTAAGTCTAGGAATGGTGTTAAATCCATATCTGCCGATACTGTGTTGAGAATCAGATCGTAATCTTTAGCTAGTTTTGCAAAATTTTCTGGATTCTTTGTCACCACAAATTCGTGGGCTCCCATAGCTTTTGCATCAGCCTCTTTATTTGGCGAATGTGAAAAAACAGTTGTGTGTGCCCCAAGTGCGACGGCAAATTTAACGCCCATATGACCTAATCCGCCCAGTCCGATTACTCCAACTTTTTTGCCTTTACCAGCGCCCCAATTTTTCAGCGGTGAGTAAAGCGTGATTCCAGCGCAGAGAAGTGGTGCTACACCTGCCATATCTAGATTCGCGGGAACTGAAACTGCGTAGTCTGCATCGACTACAAATAGATTGCTATAGCCACCTTGTGCAACAGTTTTTCCATCGCGTTCGTAACCGTTATAAGTACCGGTCATTCCCTCTAAACAATATTGTTCAAGACCGGCCTTGCATGACGAACATTTGCGACAAGAGTCGATGAAAACGCCAACACCAATACGATCGCCAACTTTGAACTTAGTTACTGCGGAACCAATTTCACTAACTACTCCTGCGATTTCGTGACCAGGGACCATTGGGAATATAGCTGGACCCCACTCTTCGCGTGCTTGGTGAATATCAGAGTGACAGATTCCAGCATATTGAATTTCAAGTGCAACATCGTTTGGACGAAGTTCTCGTCGATCGAAATTAAATGGTACGAGTGGTTTCGATGCTTCTAGAACTGCATATCCCTTGATCTTCATGTATCTCCCATTATTGTTGGTTTGTTGTTGCTATTACTTGCCATTAATTAGCGTGTCCGGGAAGGGAGTTGAACCCTCAATCCCTTGCGGGAACTAACACCTCAAGCTAGCGCGTCTGCCAATTCCGCCACCCGGACCGGTTAAATCGTTGGAATTACTGGCGTAACGATACCAATCGCACGAGCATCGTCCCAATTGGGGCAAGATAGGAGAGTGAGCACAGATAACACGGCACCCCTTCCTATAGACCAAGAGCTGTTGATGGCGGAATGTATTTCAATCTGCCAAGAGATGATTCGGATTCCTAGCGTGAACTATGGCGAGGGAAAAGGTGATGAACGCGCGATTGCAGATTACGTAGCTGCAAAGTTGGCTGAAGTTGGAATTGAATCTGAGTTGATTGTGACCGGTGAAAATAGAGTAAACGTAGTCGCGAAAATCGAAGGTGTAGATCAAAATCGGCCAGGCTTGGTCGTGCACGGTCATTTAGATGTTGTTCCGGTAAACGCAGCGGATTGGTCGATGGACCCATTCGGCGGGGAAATCAAAGATGGGTATATCTGGGGCCGTGGCGCGGTAGATATGAAAGATATGGATGCAATGATTATTGCAACCGTTCGCGCTTGGAAACGTGCAAATTACAAACCACCGAGAAACATTTTGCTCGCATTTTTTGGCGATGAAGAAGCTGGTAGCGAATATGGTTCTAGGTACTTAGTGGCTAACAGACCAGAATTGTTTAAAGGCTATACCGAAGCGATCTCCGAAGTGGGTGGATTTTCAGTAACAATCACTGGCGGCCATCGGCTCTACTTCATAGAAGGAGCTCAAAAGGGAATTAATTGGTTGCAATTAAAAGCTACTGGCGATGCTGGTCATGGGTCATTCATTAATCCAAAGAATGCAATAACTAAATTGAGCGCTGCTGTCTCTCGCATTGGATCATATGAATGGCCACAGCTCGAAACAAAAACTGGATCCAAGTTTTGGTCAAAAATTGCAGAACTAGTTGGTGAAAAATACGATCCAACAAATGTGCGACCACTTCTTAAACATATTGGGGGAGCAGCTCGAATGATGGGCGCTACCATCCAAAATACTTCGAATCCGACCATGCTTGAAGCTGGATATAAGGCAAATGTAATTCCACAGAGTGCGACAGCGGTTGTCGATGGCCGTTTTTTGCCGGGTTTTGAGGATGAGTTATTGGATACAGTGAAAAAACTTGCTGGCGAAGAAATCGAAATTGAAGTTCTGGTGCGAGATAAGGCGCTGGAAGTAGAGTTCGAAGGACCACTCGTTGACGCCATGAAAGCAGCGATTGCAAAATATGATCCAGATGGAATTCCAGTTCCATATTTGATGAGCGGTGGAACCGATAACAAGGCGCTCTCTGATCTTGGAATCATTGGTTACGGTTTTAGTCCAGTTAAATTGCCACCAGAGTTAGATTTCTTCGCGCTATTTCATGGAGTAGACGAGCGAATTCCAGTTGATGGCTTGAAATTTGGAGTACAGGTTCTAAATGAATTTCTACAGAACTGCTAATTAGAGTTCAGCTGAAATTTCATTTAAAGCAACACGTACCTGATCTGGCAAAACAATTTCTTCAACTGTAAGGATGCCGCGCAATTGGGCCGCAGTTCTGGCTCCAACTATCGCGCTGGTAACACCATAACTTTCACGGACCCAGGAAAGTGCTACTTCGAGTGGCGAATAGCCAAGGCCGTCACTCGCAACGCAAACCGCATCAACAATCTTGCTTGATCTTTCATCTAGATATGGTGCAATAAAACCGCTGAAGTGTGGACTAGCGCCTCTGGAATCCGACGGCGCACCACTTCGATATTTTCCTGTTAATACTCCGCGACCAATCGGTGACCAGGCAAGAACTCCGACATTCATTTCAATTGCAGCAGGGATTACTTCGGCTTCGATTCCACGGTTAAGTAATGAGTATTCAACTTGAGTTGAAATAATCGGAGATTTTCCAAAAAGTGGATTCTGTAAAGTTGCTGCCCTAGCGAGTTGCCATCCCGAAAAATTTGAAACTCCGACATAACGAACTCGTCCCGAATTCACGGCTTGGTCAATCGCAGAGAGCGATTCTTCAAGTGGAACCATGGGATCCCAAGTATGAATCTGCCATAGGTCGATGTATTCAACGCCAAGTCGAGCAATAGATTTATCTAAATCAGCCAGGAGATTGCTTCTAGAATTATTCACACTTCGTTCGCCAGCGTTAAAAGATATTCCAGCCTTAGTTGCAATGATTAAATCTTCGCGTTTAGCGAGAGTGCCTAAAAACCCACCAATGACCCGCTCGCTATCGCCATCACCGTACATAGCCGCGGTGTCAATCAAGTTACCTCCAGCATCTAGGTAAGTCTTGAGTTGATCAGCAGCTTCGTGCTCATCGGTATCGCGCCCCCATGTCATTGTTCCGAGTCCGAGACGAGAAACTCGAAGCCCTGAATTTCCGAGTATGCGCTTTTCCATGTCGCCACCCTAGCAATAGGGCAAAGAATTAATCGGTAACCTTGGCCCCATGCCCGG
>JAPLAY010000028.1 GCA_026393035.1 Actinomycetota bacterium | reverse complement strand
GTTTCAATCGTGAGTGCATGTAAATCAACCACGCAATAAAAAGCATCGTTGGTGTTCTGTAGGTCAACCCATTGCTTAATTGCACCCAAATAATTTCCTAAATGGAAAGATTCATGGGTCGGCTGAATTCCAGAGAGAACCCGCTCTTTAGGAGTATTAACCACGAGGATTATCTTTCCATCCATTGCTCGAGATCAATAATTGCCCTGCCCGCTTTCCTTCTAAAGTTAAAACTGTAATAAGCGCGCCGTTCACGGCAATCACATCATGTACCTCTGGAATGCGGCCGAGATGATCCATAACAAATCCGCCAGCAGTTTCATATGGGCCTTCTGGAATTAGAATTCCAGTCTGCTCATATAGATCCTCGAGTGAAATTAGGCCATCCACCTCGAAATCGCCAGTTCTGGCCTGCGGCGTGACTTCAAGATCTTCAGAGTCATACTCATCTTGAATATCGCCAATTAAGCACTCGACCAAATCTTCCAAAGTAACGATGCCATCAGTGCCACCGTATTCATCTAACACAATTGCAATATGGCTACGTTTTGCACGCATTTCAGCAAGTGCTGGCAGAACCCCTTTTGTTCCTGGCAAATTCAATACTGGTCGAACTAAATCGAGAATAGTTTCACCTGAAGCAGAAAGGACTTTTGGATTAAGTAGGTCGCGCACGTGTAAGAAACCAATAACCTCATCGGTGCTGCCCCGTGTTACTGGATATCTAGAATGCGAGTGTTCAATTGCCACTGCAATTGCATCGCTTATTGTCAGCCCAACATCCATGAAATCAACTTCAGTTCGCGGAACCATAATTTCATGTAACTGCATATCGCCCGCAGCAAATACTTCTTCAACTATCTCGCGCTCTTCTTCGCTGAGGGCTGTATGGCCTGAGACCAAGTCAACAAGTTCAGCTTCGGAAATTTCACTTCTGACCTCTTTAGAATTTAGGCCAAATATTTTTACGACGGCATCAGTAGATTTAGATAATAACCAAATTATTGGACGGAATACTTTCGCCATAAAATCAATTGTGGGCGCAGCTGCGAGCGCAATAATTTCAGTTCGATAAAGCGCCAAACGCTTTGGAACTAATTCACCAAAGACGAGTGAAACATATGCAATAACAATTGTGATTGAAACTAGCGCCAACGTTTCGGCAACGTTCTTCGATAGACCTAACTCTTCGAATACTGGCGAGACATATTTTCCAAGTCGTTCAGAACCTAGGGCTGCGGATAAGAATCCAAGAAATGTAATTCCGACTTGGGCCGCCGCTAGGAAGCGATTTGGATTCTTAGTTAATTGGACTACTCGATCCCCACGTTTGCTCTTGCCTTCGAGCTGGCGGATCTGGGAATCTCTAAGGGAAATCAGCGCAATTTCGGCAGCTACGAAGAGTCCAGCGACCAGGATAAAGAGGAGCACAAGGCCGATATCGCGAAGGATATGAATGGTCACAGGCGTAAGGGTAACTTCTTTAGAACTCCCGCTGACGCCATACGGGGTGGCGTGCGCGGCTGCAGACGCGTAACCTATGCCCACGCTCAACCGAGCAAGATTGAAACCCTTATCCAAAGGATCGTCGGGCACGTACCTGCCCGGAGAAGGAGCAATAGAAACATGGCATCAGTCGTATTTGAAAACGCTTCACGCGTTTATCCAGGCACTACAAAGCCTGCTGTAGATAAATTAAGTCTCACTATTAATGATGGTGAATTCCTTGTTCTAGTTGGACCATCAGGATGCGGAAAGTCAACATCACTTCGCATGCTTGCTGGCCTAGAAGAAGTTGATACCGGTTCAATTCGTATCGGTGATAAAGATGTAACTCACGTTGCACCTAAAGATCGCGACATCGCAATGGTCTTCCAGTCATACGCGTTATATCCACATATGTCAGTTGCTGAAAATATGGGATTCGCACTAAAGATTGCTGGCGTAGATAAAGCAGAGCGTGATCGTCGCGTTAAAGAAGCTGCAAAACTTCTTGACCTAGAAGATTATTTAGATCGCAAGCCAAAGGCACTTTCAGGTGGACAACGTCAACGTGTAGCCATGGGCCGCGCAATTGTTCGTGAACCACAAGTGTTCTTGATGGACGAACCACTTTCAAACTTGGATGCAAAGCTTCGTGTTGCAACTCGTACTCAAATCGCAGCGCTACAACGTCGTCTTGGAATCACAACTGTTTATGTGACCCACGATCAAGTTGAAGCTATGACAATGGGTGACCGTGTAGCAGTTCTTAAAGATGGTCTATTGCAACAAGTAGACACACCTCGCAACCTTTACGAGCGCCCAGCAAATGCATTCGTTGCTGGCTTTATTGGTTCACCAGCGATGAACTTGCTGACTGTTCCAGTAAGCGGTGGCAAAGCTGTTCTAGGTGGATTTAGCGTTGATGTTCCAGCAAACGCTGGCTCAGTCGTGACTGTTGGTATTCGCCCAGAAGGTTTTGTTCCTGCAACTTCAGGTGGATTCGATGTTCTAGTTGAAGTTGTTGAAGAACTTGGTTCTGATGCATTCATCTATGGCAAGCCAGTTGATAAGACCGTTAAGTTTGCTCAAGAAACTGATGAAGGCGCACAAGTAATTGTTCGCTGGGATCCAAAGAACCCACCTAAGCCAGGTGCAACAATTAGCGTTAACGCAATTCCTACTGCGATTCACCTATTTGATGCAGCTACAGGTGCTCGTCTAAATTAGTAAGTAATAAAAAAGCCCCGCTACCAATTAAGGTGCGGGGCTTTTTTTATGAAGTTAGTTCAGTCTGGTCTTTAGATTCTCATCGATTGCGGCAAGGAAGTCTTGGGTATTTAACCACGGGCTATCTTTTGAGATAAGTAGCGCAAGATCCTTAGTCATCTTTCCAGATTCAACAGTTTCGATACATACCTTCTCAAGAGTTGCTGCAAACTCTGCAAGCTTTGGATTGTTATCCAACTTTGCGCGGTGAGTTAAACCTTGAGTCCAAGCAAAGATTGAAGCAATTGGATTTGTTGAAGTTTGCTTTCCTGCTTGGTGATCACGGAAGTGACGAGTCACTGTGCCGTGTGCTGCTTCAGATTCAACTGTCTTGCCATCTGGAGTCATCAGAACTGATGTCATCAAACCAAGTGAGCCATAACCTTGAGCAACAGTGTCAGATTGAACGTCACCGTCATAGTTCTTACATGCCCAGACATAGCCGCCTTCCCAACGAAGTGAAGTTGCAACCATGTCATCAATCAAGCGGTGTTCGTAAGTAATTCCAGCGGCATCAAACTTCGCTTTGAATTCACTCGCAAAAACTTCAGCGAAGATATCTTTGAAGCGACCATCGTATGCCTTCAAGATTGTGTTTTTGGTTGAAAGGAATACTGGATAGTTACGGATCAAACCGTAGTTCATTGATGCACGAGCGAAATCTCGAATTGAATCATCGAGGTTATACATACCCATCGCAACACCTGATGATGGGAAATCAAAGATATTGAACTCCATTGGCTTTGAACCATCTTTTGGTGTGAAAGTCATAGTTAGCGTTCCAGGACCTGGAACTTTAAAGTCAGTTGCTTTGTATTGATCACCAAATGCGTGACGGCCAATAACAATTGGCTTTGTCCAGTTTGGAACTAAACGTGGAACATTCTTCATAATGATTGGTTCGCGGAAAATTACGCCACCCAAGATATTGCGGATAGTTCCATTTGGAGACTTCCACATCTGCTTTAGGCCAAACTCTTCAACTCGAGCTTCATCTGGAGTGATAGTTGCGCACTTAATTCCAACGCCATGCTTCTTGATTGCATTTGCAGAATCGATTGTTACCTGGTCATTTGTCGCATCGCGGTGCTCAATACCTAAGTCGTAGTACTCAAGATTTATATCTAGGTAAGGCAAGATTAACTTCTCTTTGATGAATGACCAGATAATTCGAGTCATTTCATCGCCATCTAGTTCAACAACTGTTCCTTCTACTTTAATCTTCGACATTTTCTTCGCCCTTTTCTAGTTATCTATTTAATCTTAGAGATCTTTAACATCTGCTTGCTTTGCGCGAACTGCTTCAGCTGCAGCTTTAAGAGCTTCAACTTCTGATGGTGTTAGTGCGCTTTCAACAACTTTGCGAACACCGCTCTTGCCAATCTCAGCTTCAACACCGAGGTAAACACCACTGATTCCATATTCGCCATCAACCCAGGCGCAGACCGGCATAACTTCACCTGAATCTTCTTTAACAGCTTT
>JAPLAY010000045.1 GCA_026393035.1 Actinomycetota bacterium | reverse complement strand
AGAAGGTTTAGCACTTGGAACCTTGAGCCATATGTATGAAGTGCAATACGACGGAATTGTTGGACAAGCACTTGTTGCAACTATTGCAGCTATTGCTGGTGTGCTGTGGGCATATAAGAGCAAGCGCATTCGCGTTACTCCTAAATTTACCCGCGTAATGATGGGCGCATTATTTGGTTACTTCATTCTTGGAATCGGTTCATTGATTGGATCATTCTTCGGACTTGGTAATGGAATGGGACTTTATGGTCTCTCTGGCTTTGGTCCACTACTTGCAGTCGGTGGGGTATTGCTTGCAACATTCTTTCTTGTGATGGACTTTGATCAGATTGAAAAGATGATTGCTAGTGGCGCACCACAAGAACAATCATGGCGTGCCGGCTTTGCGTTGATGGTTACAGTCGTATGGCTTTACCTAGAAGTATTGCGTTTAATCTCAATACTTAGACGTGACTAGTCGTGACTAGTCGTGACTAGTTATTTAGTTTTCTAGTCTCTGGCATCTTTGCTGACAGCAGCAGTGTTAATGAAAACACTGCTGCTGTTGCTATGAATGCCGGGCGATATGAATGCGCATCTACTAACCAGCCAAGAAGAACTGGGCTAATGATATTTCCGAAGTCGCCAGCCATTTGGAATAGGGCAATAACGCGGCCACCTTTACCGCCAAATAAATCACCAACTACAGAAGAAGCTGCAGTGCCTTCAAAGGCGCCACCAATACCGAAGAAGACCATTGCTAAGAAGTAATACCACCAGTGTGAAGAGATAATTATTGTGGCAACACCAGATAGAAGTGTGAATGAGCCAATCATTAAAGCAAATTTACGGCCACGGAAATCTGAAATTTTTCCAACATAGACAAGTGCAATTCCTTGAACAACGGCAGCAATTGTGAAACCGAGACCAAGGGTTGTATTTGATGCCCCAAGATGTTCTTTTGCAAAGAGTGGCAAGATGGAATTGCGAAGTCCGAAGAGAACCCAGTTTGCAAGAAATGAAATAGCCATTGCTGCAACATATGGATAACTCTTCAAGGCATCCTTTAGAAGAATTCGATCACTTGGATCTTGCTTGTTCTTAATTGATCTACCAAGACGTTTCGCTGATAGGAAGAATGATGTAACAAAGGCGGCGCAGACAAGTGTGAATGCGTAAACAAAGAATGGAACTCGTAGCGAAATAATCGAGAGAATTCCACCGATTGCTGGGCCGGCAATTCCGCCAATTAGAAAGCCACCATTAAATGTTGATTGGGCGCGCCCGCGAATCGAATCATCAACAGATCTCATCAGTAGTGAACTTGCTGAAACCGAGAACATAACCGAGCCAATTCCACCAAGAGCTCTAAAGATTAAAAGCTGCCAATAACTCTGCGCCATTCCCGCGGCGGCTGAAGATGCGGCAACAAGTATGAGACCAGTTGTTTGCACTCGGCGCTCACCAAATAAATCAATTAGCTTTCCAGCGGGTAGCCCCATCGCAAATCTTGCAAGTGCAAATGCTGAAATGATTGCACCGATTTGGGCATTATTTACCTGGAAAGTTTTCGCAAAAAGTGGAATGGCGGGAATTATCATTCCGTAACCAAGAGCAACAAAAAAAGCTACTACCGCAAGAACATAGACCTCTCGCGGTAATAGCCCTTTAGTACCTTTATTAAGCAAGCGCCTCGCCTGCTGCTTCTTCTTTAGCTGCTTGGTGTCCGGCTCCAGTGCGGAGTGGAGTTTCGCGCAGAAGGAATGCAATCAAGAATCCGATTACTGTGATTGGTGCGGCTGTTAAAAAGACAACGTGGAATGAATTCACAAAGGCGTGAACTATTCCAGCCTGAAGTTCTGGAGTAAAGGTCTTTAACACTGCGGTGTTGTCCTTCAGTGCCGCAAACTTTTCAGGTGTTGCACCAACAAGTGCCGCTGGATTACTTGCCTTTAATTTTGCGATTTCGATTGGCAAGTTATGGGTCAAGCGGCTGGCATAAACGGTTCCAAATAGTGCAACACCGATAGTTGCACCGATTGAACGGAAGAAGGTATTTGCACTAGTTGCAACGCCTAGATCTTTGAAATCAACGGCATTTTGTAGAGCAATAACAACTGTCTGCATTGAGAAACCAAGACCAGCGCCAATTAGAACTGCGTAGATTGATAGCTTCCAGAATGGCGTAGTTTCAGTAAGTGTTGAAAGTAGGAGAATTCCAAAGGTCATCAAAGCGAGCCCGATTATTGGATAACGCTTGTAGTGACCGTGCTTGCTGATTAATTTTCCACTTGTGATTGACATCGAAACGATACCAATCATGAATGGAATCAACTTCAAGCCGGCAGAAGTAGCGGAATCGCCCTTTACTACCTGTAAATAGAGCGGCAACATAACGATTGCACCGAACATTCCTGCACCAATAATAAAAGCGAGAATTGATGTGACTGAAAATGTGTGATTCTTAAATAGTGTTAACGGCAAGATTGGTTCTTTTGCACGACTCTCTTGGAAGATGAATAGCAGAACTAAAGCCAAGGCAACTGCAAGAGCAGTAATTGTCTTCGACGTTTTCCAGCCATCTTGTGGGCCGTAAACCGAGATTCCTAGTAGAAGTGATGAAACACCAGCTACAAGAAGCAAAGCTCCCAAGT
>JAPLAY010000074.1 GCA_026393035.1 Actinomycetota bacterium | reverse complement strand
TGTTCCCTTTCGCGGAACACCGCTTTCATGGGGCTGGTATTCAATGTCGCCATGGGCGGGACGTGTTCGAGATGGTCTGATGAAAGATGCATCTGGCGTTGAACATACTTTGCCAACAAATTGGCTGCCACCACATGCGATCCACGGATACGGTTTTGTTTCATCATGGGAAGAGATCGGTTCTGGTCGTGCCCGTTTGGAATTACCGGCGCCTTATAACAACGCCGTTGTTACCCAAACAATTGAAGTTTTAGATGATGCTGTGCGTTGGATTTTGGAATACGAAGCCAATGGTTGTGAATTACCGGCATGGCTGGGATTTCATCCATGGTTTCCACGCGAACTTGCACGAGGCGGAGAAGCAGTTGTTAATTTCAATGCGGCAAAGATGTTTGAACGCAATGAAGATGATGGATTGCCTACCGGAAAATTGATTAAGCCAAAGGCCGAACCTTGGGATGATGCGTTTACCGAAGTAATAGGAACGCCATCAGTTGTTTGGGAAGGCGCTGCGCGTTTGGATATTGAATCCGATGCGCCATATTGGGTTGTTTACACCGAAGATACCGAAGGTGTTTGTATCGAACCAGAAACTGCGCCACCTGATGCCGCGAATCTTGGAATCGCTGGCGATCATTACTTAGAAGCACTCTTCACTTTCTCCGAGGACTAATATGCACAAAATTGATCGCGAACACCTAAAGAAGTTAAATGCAATTGAAGAGAAGCGCTTCCTAGATTTACACGCAAAATCTGGCGTCTTGTTTGAAAAAGCAAAAGGTGTAATGCCTGGTGGGGGTCGTGGATGGCAAAGTGGCCAGGGGCTTATCCGATCTTCGTTGAAAGTGCGGCGGGTTCACACTTCACCGATGTTGATGGCAATAAATATATTGATTTTTGTTTAGGTGATACCGGTTCGATGACCGGACATTCACCGGCTGCAACCGTCGCGGCGATTACCGAACAGATGAAACGCGGTTTTACATCGATGCTCCCAACCGAGGATGCAGTAATTGTTTCGCAAGAACTTGCGGCCCGCTTTGGCCTGCCGCTATGGCAATTTACGGTAACTGCAACAGATGCAAATAGACATTCAATTCGTTACTGCCGATTGATTACCGGCAAGTCAAAAATAATTGTTATTGATAAGTGTTATCACGGCAGCGTTGATGAAACTTTTGCAACGCTAGATGCGAATGGAAATACGATAAAGCGCGAAGGCAATTTGGGTGCACCAGTTGATTTAGATCAGACAACTCGAGTAGTTGAATTTAATGATTTAGCAGGAATGGAAGCAGCGCTTGCAAAGGGCGATGTCGCCGCAATTTTGATGGAACCAGCGATGACAAATATCGGAATTGTTCTACCAGATGATGGCTATTTAAAAGCGGTTGGCGAGCTAGCAAAGAAATATGGTGCGATCTGGATTATCGATGAGACCCACACTATTTCTGTTGGTGCTGGTGGAATGACTTCGCTTTATGGTTTGAAGCCAGATATTTTGACGATTGGAAAAGCAATTGCCGGCGG
>JAPLAY010000064.1 GCA_026393035.1 Actinomycetota bacterium | reverse complement strand
GCCATAAGAGGTGTAAGAATACTCATGTGAAATCGCTGACTCCACTTGTGATAGTTCTGGCTCTGGCCATTGCATTTGGTGTTTGGTACACCCGCAGCCGAGGTGAGTTTCGTAAGAAAAAGACGATCAATGGGCCAAAGCTTGACGCTGGAATCATTGGGGTCGAACTCGGCGCACGCGTGACTATGGTGCAGTTCTCCTCAGCCTTCTGCTCGCCATGTCGAGCCACTAAGGCGTTGCTAGAGGACATGGTTAAGTCGATGCCCGATGTTAGGTATGCCCATATTGATGCCGAGTCCAACCTTGAACTCGTCCGTAAATTAGATATCCGCTCGACTCCAACCACCCTGTTTTTAAATGGCGATGGGATTGAAGTCGGTCGTGCGATGGGAACACCGAAGCGCTCGCAAGTTTTGGATGCGGTTAACGCAATTCGTTAATAGCGGCAAGTGCGAATCTTTCGCAATTAGTGTTTTATCTTTTGGATACTTACAATTTGCGGGTGCTTAAATTTGAACCGGTATTTCTAACAAAGCGTCGCCATATTGATTTTGGCCGCCTTGTCGGTTCTTTGTGTCGAATGTAATTAACTTAAAACGCAACAAAAGTTTTTCGTTTTACAAAATATTCGACTAATAGCAGAGGAAATTAAATGACACTTCTTGAAGTGAGATCAATTGATGCACGTGGCCCAAGATTCTCGGCCGCGATTACTACATTGGTTCTAGCCCTTGCACTTGTAACCCAATCAGTAGCGCTAATTGCAATCCAATTAGTTGTCTTTGCAATTGGTGCATTTGCCGGACCAGCAAAAACTCCTTACGCCTTTTTATATAAGAAATTTGTAAAGCCAAGACTCAGCGGCGAAGTTCCAACCGAAGATTCGCGCCCACCGCAATTTGCTCAGAGCGTTGGGTTAATTTTTACGGTAGTCGCTCTTGCTGGATCACTTCTATCAATTCCAGCTCTCTTCACTGTGGCAGTGGGCTTCGCACTATTTGCGGCGTTTTTAAATGCTGCATTTAATTTCTGTTTGGGTTGCGAGATTTATCTAATCGCAGTTCGTATCTTCAAAAAATAGCCAACCAATAACCAAATTAGGAGATAAAAATGTCACGTGCAACATCACTAGTTTCAACCGATTGGGTTCAAGAGAACCTATCGAATCCAAACGTTGTATTAATTGAGGTAGATGAAGACACCAGTCTTTACGAGAAGGGCCATATCCAAGGCGCAATTACTTTCCATTGGCGCGAAGATCTACAAGATGGCTTGATCCGCGATTTAATTTCAAAAGAGAAGTTTGAAGCGTTGCTTTCAAAGAACGGTATTTCAAATGACTCAACAGTCGTTCTCTACGGCGGCAATAACAACTGGTTCGCAACATATGCGTTCTGGTATTTCAAAATCTACGGTCACCAAGATGTTCGCTTAATCGATGGCGGCCGTAAGCTTTGGGAGCTAAAGGGCTTGCCACTAGTAACTGAAGTTCCAACTCGCACCGCATCACGTTATGTTGCAAAGGAACGCGATAATTCAATCCGCGCATTCCGCGATCAAGTTATTGCATCTATCGGAATCAAAAACATTGTTGATGTGCGCTCACCTGCAGAATTCGCTGGCGAACTCGCTGCACCAGCACACTTGCCACAAGAGGGCGGCCAAATTAAGGGCCACATTCCTGGTGCGAAGAATATTCCTTGGTCAAAGGCAGCAAATGAAGATGGCACATTTAAATCAAATGATGAACTAGCCGATCTTTACAAAACTGCTGGCGTAGATTTTTCAAAAGAAACTATCGCTTACTGCCGAATTGGTGAACGTTCTGCATTCTCTTGGTTTGTATTGCACGAACTTCTCGATCTACAAAACGTTACAAACTACGACGGTTCTTGGACAGAGTACGGCTCACTCGTTGGTGTACCAGTAGCAGTAGGCGCATAAGTTGCGTACCTGTGGTGCAACACCTGGTGGTCCTGATTTAGCTGGAGTTGATCTCGCAAATCAGGCTGTTATTCAAGGAGTCGTTCTCCGTGGTGGCGTTAGTGATGGTGTTCCAAATGGTGCGCCAGTTGATAACGCATATGTTCGGCTCCTTGATTTAAATGGTGAATTCACTGCAGAAGTTCCAACTAATTTAGAAGGACAATTTCGATTCTTTGCCGCCCCTGGTTCATGGACTGTTGTAGTTCTGGCCCACGGGGCGCGTGAAGAAGTAAAAGTTCAAGCGCAAACGGGAATACCGGTCGATCTAGTTATCCAGATCTAAAACCGGCGAAGTAGACTTATTTCATGGCCGACAAACACGAATTGCGCGATAAAGGTCTTCGCTTAACGCCACAACGCGAATTAGTTCTTGCTGCGGTGCGCGCACTTGAACATGCAACACCTGAAGAAGTAGCAGAAAAAGTTAAGCAAACTCATCCCGGAATTAATCTTTCAACGGTTTATCGCAACTTAGAAACTTTGGAAAATGTTGGTTTAGTTCAACATTCACACCTTGGTCATGGCGGCGTTCGCTATCACGCATCAACTGAAGAGATTCATGCACACTTGAATTGCGAATCTTGCGGAACAATTATTGAAGTCCCAATCGACGCCACTGCCTCATTTACGCAGTCACTTCTCGATGGCTATGGCTTCCACACAGATCTTGCACACTTGGCGATCGCCGGTCGGTGCGAAACTTGCTTCAATATGCCTGAAACATTCAATAAGCCTTAAACTCGGAAACCTTATGACTGCAGTATTAGTTGAAGCGGGACCAGATGCCGGAGCTATTTGGCATTTTGGTGAACCAAATCAAGAACAACGCGCGCTAGCCGCGGGAACAGCATGGGCCGATCTTTCACATCGCGGCGTTATTTCAATTACCGGGCCTGATCGTTTGAGTTGGTTGCATTCAATTACAACGCAGGATGTTGAGAAGTTAAATCCTGGGCTCTGGGTTAGTTCACTAATACTTGATGCAAGTGGCCACATCACACACCAATTTTATTTAGTGGACGATGGCACAACTATTTGGTTACATACCGAGAAAGAAAAAACTGCCGAGCTCCTGGCTTATTTAGAGAAAATGAAATTTATGTTGCGGGTAGAAATCGCAGATCGATCCGAGGGTTACGCAGTTCTGCGCGCACCCGGAGCCCCAGATGCAATTGGCGGGCCATTCGCACTTGTTACGTATGATGAACTCGATGATATGAAATCAGCTTTCAATCAAAATTATTTACAAGTTGGAACTTGGGCACTTGAAGCCGAACGCGTTGCTGCGGGCCGGGCGCGAATTCTCTTTGAGACCGATCACAAATCAATTCCAAACGAGCTAGGTTTTCTAAATAACGCAGTCCATATGAAGAAGGGCTGTTATCCAGGGCAAGAGACTGTTGCGAAAGTATTTAACTTAGGAAAGCCACCTCGTCGCTTAACACTTCTGCATTTAGATGGTTCGATGGTTGCGATGCCAGAGAATGGTGCGAAAGTTGAATTCGATGGCAATGAAGTTGGATTTGTAGGAACCGTAGCTAGACATTATGAACTAGGGCCAATTGCACTTGCGGTTTTAAAGCGCAATGTTCCGATTGATGCGACGCTTACGAGCGCTGGAGTTAGTGCAAGTCAAGAGCTAATTAATAATTAGTAAACGAGTGCTTGCACATTTGGTTGCAAGATTTCTTCAACAAAACTTGCAGCACCAGCAATAACAATTCCTGGAATTTGATCACCATCGTTAATCCCGCGACGAACTGCGCATTGCGTGCACAACGTTATTTTTCCACCCGCAAGAATTGCATCGCGAAGATCAGCTAATTTTGCAGAGTGCGGTAATTCAAATTCTTCACATTTGCCCGGCAATGCAAACCATGCGGCCTCACCGGTAAGCCAGAGTGAAACTTCTGCGCCACTGGCTAGAGCGGTAGATGCAACGGTAAATGCTTGTGCGCAGCGCTCGGGATCATCCGACCCGGCCATTACTTTCACGACTAACTTCACGCTTTTCATGGGCAAGACTCTACTCGCTGAGGGCATTACCCTTAGACAATGGAAACAGTGACCACCATATTGTTAATCGCGGTCACGCTAATAATCGGATTATTTTTATTCGTAAAGGGAATCCGCGGCGCTGTTAAATCTTGGAAGGGTGAAGCTTCAGATGGTCTTTGAAATTCCCGAAGGAATGCATCCGGATTGTTATCCACTTGCTTGGCTCATCGGAACTTGGCGCGGTAAAGGATCTGGTGAATATCCAGGAATCGAACCCTTTCAATTCGCACAAGAAGTTACTTTCAATCACGATGGTCGCCCATTCTTAAATTACTTTTCACGTTCTTGGATTATTGATGAGAAAGGTGAAATTTTGCGGCCAGGTGGATCTGAAGTTGGATTCTGGCGCCCGAAAGAGAATAAAACTTTAGAAGTTGTTCTTGCACATAACACTGGAATTGCTGAAGGTTGGGTTGGTGTGCACGATGGTCCGAAGATTCAACTTGCAATGGATCAAGGTTATTCCGCACCATCAGCAAAGATTGTTACAGCCGGTCAAAGACTTTACGGTTTAGTTGAAGGTCAACTCTTTTACGCATATGACATGGCGGCCGAAGGCCAGACGTTGCAAGCACATATCTGGTCAAGTTTGGAACGACAGGTTGGCGAATAAATGAGCAACGATTTTCGTGGTGAAGTTCTCGCCGAATTAACTCGTAATGGTTTAGTCGAATCAATACATGCGGGGCATTTAATTATGTTAAACGCAGATGGTTCGGATCATAAAGTTAAGGGATCAGTGGATATGCCGATTTTCCCAAGGTCATCAGTTAAATGCATGCAGACAAGTGCGATGGTGCGAAGCGGATTGAAGTTAGAACCACGACTCCTAGCTTTGACAGAAGCAAGTCATTCCGGCGCATCGATGCATCAAGAAGGCGTCTTAGAAATTTTGGCCAGCGTTGGTTTGAATGAAAGTGATTTGCAATGCGCATTTGATAAACCACTTGGGGATGCGGAACGAATTGCGTGGGGAGATAAGCCAGCAACCAGACTTGCTATGAACTGTTCTGGAAAGCATGCCGGCATGCTTGCAACGTGTGTTGCAAATGGTTGGGATATTAAGACTTACTTAAACGCTGATCACCCACTACAAGTGGCGGTTCTGGCTGAGATTGAAAGCTTGGCTGGCGCAAAAGTTTCGAATAAAACCTTTGATGGATGCGGTGCTCCGCTCTTTGCGTTAACTACTCGAGAACTTGCAAATGCAATTCGCAATATAACTATTTCAAAAGATCCAGTGCATGTTGAAGTTATGAACGCGGCACGTACGCATCCAGAAATGGTTGCTGGCGAAGGTCGTTTAACAACGCGCACCATGAAGAGCGTTCCAGGTTTATTTATGAAAGAGGGCGCCGAAGCAGTAGAAGTTGCATCGATGGCTGATGGTCGCACTTTGGTATTCAAGATAAGCGATGGTTCTTGGCGAGCATTTGGTGCGATTATGCATGCTGCGCTTTTGGAATGGGGAATTACTACAACCGAAGAAGTGTTCAATGTTTATGGTGGCGCGAATATTGTTGGTGGAATGCGAGCAGTTCTCTAAATGAAAAGCCGCATCGCAACCTTGATGGTTCACACATCTCCGCTTGAACAAGCGGGCATGGGCGATGCTGGTGGCATGAATATTTATGTTGTAGAAAATTCAATCAAGATGGCGAACTCCGGTGTGGAAGTAGATATTTTCACCCGCGCCGATAAGACTGGATTAGCAGATGCCGTTGAAATTGCACCTGGTGTAACAGTTCATCATTTAGAAGCCGGGCCAATTAGCGCGTTAACTAAAGAGGAATTGCCATCACAAATTGGCGCACTTACTCATGCATTTATGGAACACCAAAGTGGTAAACCAAATGATTATTACGACATCATTCATTCGCATTATTGGATCAGCGGCCAACTTGGTTGGATGATCTCAGAACGCACTGGTGCGCCTCTTGTTCACACTATGCACACGATGGCGAAGGTAAAGAATCAAGCACTTGCCGAAGGCGATACTCCCGAACCACTTATTCGCGCACTTGGTGAAGAGCAAATTGTTCATAATGCAAAGGCTTTAATTGCCAACACTGATGCTGAAGCAGCAAGCCTGGTTTCACTTTATGGTGCAGATTCAGATCGAGTAAAAGTTGTGACACCTGGTGTTGATCTACAACGATTTACTCCGGGTCATGGAAAAGCTAGCGCGCGAAATATTTTAAATATTGCACCTGATGCGATTGTCTTAACTTTTGTTGGACGAATTCAGCCACATAAAGGTCCAGAAGTTTTGGTTCGTGCAGTGGCTGAAATTGTTAACCATGCGCCACATCTGCGCTCAAAGTTAGCCCTGGTAATTATGGGTGGGGCATCTGGAACCGGAATCAACGAACCAGAACGATTAGAAAAGTTAGCAAAATTTTTAGGTATTTCAGAGCTAATTCATTTCAAAGCGCCAGTCTCTAGAAGTGAACTTGCTGATTGGTATCGCGCCTCAGATTTAGTTTGCGTGCCTTCGTACTCTGAAAGTTTTGGACTTGTAGCTCTAGAAGCCCAAGCTTGTGGCACACCAGTTGTTGCAAGTGCGGTCGGCGGACTCCGTACCGCAGTATCAGATGGAATTTCTGGAACTTTAGTTGATGGCCATGATCCAAAAGCTTGGGCTTCAGTTTTATCAAGACTTATCGCAGAACCACAACGTCGAGTTTTATTATCAATGGGCGCAATCGAACATGCAAAGAAGTTTGGTTGGGAGACAACAGCTCGTCAAACTTTAGATGTTTATGACTGGGTTTTATCAAGACCAAAAAATAATTCGCTCTGGATCGCTAATTAAGAATGGTTGATCCCCGCGCAATCATCGATGATTTCCTAGAATCCCACGATTTAGATTTTGAAAAAAGTGGCGAAAATACCTATTTAATAACGTTGCCTGGCGAGAAGAAATTGCAGACACATTGCGCGCTAATTGTTGGTGATAATTCGCTTAGCATAAATGCCTTTGTAATTCGCAAACCCGATGAGAATGCGGACGAAGTTCACGAATGGCTTCTAACAAAGAACGCATCGATGTATGCCGTTACCTTTGCAATTAACGAGCTCGGCGATATTTTCTTAGTGGGACGTCTGCCCTTGCCAGCAGTAACCGATGTTGAAATTGATCGCATTCTTGGCGCAGTCCTGCAATATTCAGATTCATCATTTAACCCACTTCTTGAACTTGGATTCGCTTCCGCAATCCGTCGTGAATGGGCCTGGCGGGTTTCGCGCGGTGAATCACTTTCAAATCTAAAAGCATTTGAACATTTAATCTAATAGGATTTAGGCATGACAAAGAAATTGATTCTGCTGCGACATGGTGAGAGCGAATGGAATGCCCTCAATTTGTTCACTGGCTGGGTCGATGTTCGTCTCTCTGAAAAGGGAATCGGTGAAGCCAAGCGCGGTGGTCAATTACTAAAAGAGCGCGGTCTGCTTCCAGATATCGTCCACACTTCACTTCTTCGCCGCGCAATCCACACTTCACAATTAGCGTTGGATGAAGCCGATCGCCACTGGATTCCAGTTAAGCGCAGTTGGCGTTTGAATGAACGCCACTACGGCGCACTTCAAGGCAAGGATAAGAAAGAAACTCTTGCGCAATATGGTGAGGAACAATTCCAATTATGGCGCCGCTCATTCGATGTGCCACCACCACCAATTGATGACAACGATAAGTATTCACAATTCGGTGATGCCCGTTATGCAGATTTAGGTTCGAGCTTGCCAAAGACTGAGTGCCTTAAAGATGTTATTACTCGTATGGTTCCGTATTTAACTGGTGAAATTACTGAAGATATGAACGCCGGGAAAACAGTATTAGTAACTGCACATGGAAACTCAATTCGGGCGATGGTAAAACATATCGATTGCATTTCGGATGCCGATATCGCTGGTGTAAATATCCCAACTGGTATTCCACTCTTCTACGAGTTCGGTGACGACTGGGAGCCAATTAAAAAAGGCGGCGAGTATTTAGATCCAGAAGCAGCGCAATCTGCAATCGAAGCTGTAGCTAATCAGGGTAAGAAGTAAAACTTAATTAGTTGAATATTCGCCAGTTACAAGGAAGTAAACACGGCGCGAAATGGATACTGCGTGATCTGCAAAGCGCTCGTAATAGCGGCCAAGAAGAGTCATATCAATTGCGGTTTCAACTCCATGTGGCCAATCTTCGGCAAGCAGAATACTGATTAGATCGCGATGTAATTTATCCATCTCATCATCGTCGGTTTCAATTTCAAGTGCGCGGACAGTATCGCGATGTTCCATAACTGAAGAGAGCTTGTCGATTAATTTATCGGCAACTAAACCCATTGCAGTAATAGTTGGAGTTAGTTCGGCCGGTACCGCACTGTTTGGATAACGCATACGAGCTTGCTTGGCAACGTGGTGTGCAAGATCGCCCATTCGTTCTAGGTCGGCGCTCATGCGAAGTGAAGTAACTAAAGTGCGAAGGTCAGAAGCAACTGGTTGCTGACGTGCCATTAAATTTATTGTGCGAGCATCGAGTTCATGTTGAATTTCGTCGATTACATCATCAGCCGCAATAACTTTTTCGGCGGCATTTAAATCTACAGTTAAGAGCGCGGTGGTTGCATCGTTCATTGCAATTTTTACCAGCCCGGCCATTTGTAACAGGGTCGTCCCGATGCCATCGAGTTCATCGTGAAAGGCGTTACGCATTTGCTAAGAATAGTGGGGGCCGGCTTCCCAACGCGGTAGGGATATGAACGCGCCTTGAACTAAAGGTTAAGAATTGGGATTAACGACCCCTAATTGGGGGGTTTGGTATGGGTGAATTGTCCAACTCTTCTACGATAAGAACATGTCCTGGATCTTTCGAAATGGCGCCAGTAAGAACGCCAAGCGAAGTAACAGTGGCGAGCAAACTAACAGTTCTGGGCTATTGCCCCAGTCACTGCGCGATCTACTTAAATTATTCGATGCCGAAAATATTGTCTTAGGCAATGGCGACGCTGTTCTTGAACATTCAGATGGCGTTTCAACTTTAAATATTATTCGTGATCAATATTTAAATAACGAGTTTATGCTCCGCTTAGTTCGAGCTACTCGCAGATCAGGTAAGACCCAAGAAGTCACAATGGAGCTACCACGTGGTCCTATCGGCGCCGGAACACATGATCTTCTCGTCCGGGTTTCACTACTTGGTGAAGACGGGCTAATCGTTATTCTGATTTTCGATGATAGTGAAATGCGCAGACTTGATTCGATTCGTCGAGATTTCGTTGCAAATATTTCACATGAACTTAAAACTCCAATCGGTGCCCTCTCAATTTTAAGTGAGGCAGTTCTTGGTGCGAGCGATGATCCAGAAGCTATAACTAGATTTGCTAATCGGATGCAATCTGAAGCTTCACGGCTTACCGAATTAGTTCAAGAGATCATTAACCTATCTAGACTCCAAGATGATGATCCTTTGAAGCGTGCCCAACCATTTGGAATTAGTGAAAGTATCAAAGAAGCAATTGATCAATCACGATTAAATGCCGAAACTAGAAAAGTAGAAATTGTTTACAACAACAATGATTCTGCGGTAATCAAAGGTGACCGGGACCAAGTAACAATGGCAATTCATAACCTTATTGAGAATGCTATTAACTACAGCCCAGATTCAACAAGGGTTGCAATCGGAGTAACCGAAGTTGATGGAATTTGTGAAATTTCGGTTTCGGATCAAGGGATCGGAATTCCCGAGAAAGATTTAGAACGTATCTTTGAACGTTTCTATCGCGTAGATGCAGCTCGTTCTCGAATAACAGGTGGAACTGGGCTTGGACTTTCGATTGTTAAACATGTTGTCACTAATCACGGTGGCGATATT
>JAPLAY010000061.1 GCA_026393035.1 Actinomycetota bacterium | reverse complement strand
GTCATCCTCCACCGAAATTCTTTCAAAACTCAGCGATGCCGCTTATGTTTCAATATTCGGTATTAGCCCCGGTTTCCCGGAGTTATCCCAAAGTGGAGGGCAGATTCTTCACGTGTTCCTCACCCGTTCGCCACTAATCCATCCCCGAAGAAACTTCATCGTTCGACTTGCATGTGTTAAGCACGCCGCCAGCGTTCGTCCTGAGCCAGGATCAAACTCTCCATAGAAAGTTGTGATCTGGCAAAAAAACGAAACTAGCGTTTATAGCTATTTCATTTTTACCAATTGTTTTTGTTTCTGTACCCAATATCCGTCGCCTTTTGAGGGGCTCCGAAGTCCTGGAAATACAAAGGAATTTGGCATATTTTTTCTGCACCTGAAAACAGGGGCAGGCCAATATATGCCGATTGGCATTGATTTTTTGCACGTTGTTGAGTTCTCAAGGTACGAATGCACACCGGGCACGGCGATTTCTCACCGATTGCAGGGCAGACCGCCAAACCTAGTGGAAGGCACACGGAAGAGCAAATCCGGTAGATCCTTCATAGTGCTTGGAAATACTTATCGTTGCTTGGCCTTATTTGCCCCGGTTTTAAAGGGTTTTTCGTCCAATTCGCAAGCGAGGGGTAAAGATAGCCGATGCCCTGCCTAGGGTCAAATTCGGATGCCAAGAATCGGGCCAAAAACGGTCATTTTCGCTGCGAGGTTAATCACCTGGAAAAGCGCCAAATTTGCGCTCAAAATTATAACTTTATCTTTGCGCAACCGCTAAGCAATGAATCGAAATTTTGGATTTAGAGAACTTCTACCGAAGCGAGATCGCGTTTACCTTTGCGTAGCACCAAGAAGCGACCATGAATCAAATTCGCAGCAGTTGGCACGAAATCTTCTCCAGAAATTTTCTCGTTATTTAAGTATGCGCCGTTCTCTTTAACAATTCTTCGTGCGGCAGATTTAGAATCAACAACTCCGGTGGCAGTTAACAAATCTACCCATGAAGGAAAAGTTTCACCTTTAGCTATAGAAGTTTTAGGCAATTGCGAAAGTGCGGCTGCCAAAGTTTTTTCATCCAACTCATTCAATTCGCCTTGACCAAATAACGCTTTCGATGCCGCTTCTACTTTTTCACATTCGCTCGAGCCATGAACTAACGTCGTTAACTCCCGCGCAAGTTCGCGCTGTGCTTCACGAGCACCAGGATTTGTTTTAACAGTTTCAATTAGTCTTGCAATCTCGGTGCGATCCTTAAATGAAAAAACTTTGAGATATTTTTCTACGTCAGCATCTTCAGTGTTAATCCAAAATTGATAGAAAGCATATGGTGAAGTCATTTCTGAATCGAGCCACACAGAGCCACCTGCAGTCTTACCGAATTTACTTCCATCTGATTTAGCCATTAATGGAATCGTAAAAGCATGAGCCGAGCCGCCTTCAACCTTACGAATTAGATCTAAGCCCGCGACAATATTGCCCCATTGATCAGAGCCACCAAGTTGAAGTTTGCAATTATCGCGACGATACAACTCTAAATAATCAAACGCTTGAAGCACCTGATATGAGAATTCTGTGTAAGAAATTCCGCCACTTTCTAGGCGTGATGAGACCGAATCTTTTGCAAGCATTTGATTTACACTGAAATGTTTTCCGATATCACGGAGAAATTCCAGAGCGGATACCGGCTTTGTCCAATCTAAATTATTTTACGAATGTTTTCAACCCACTCTTCAACAACTGATTCATCGTTTAGTGTGCGCTCTTCATTGCGACCACTTGGATCGCCAACCAATCCAGTTGCGCCACCGACGAGTGCAATTGGCAGATGTCCCGCCAATTGAAAACGTCGCATAACAAGAATTACTACCAAATTTCCAACATGCAAACTTGGCGCCGTTGGGTCAAAACCAATATAAAACTTTACGGGAGCAGAACTCAATTCCTTGGTGAGCGCTTCTCGATCAGTCGTTTGCGCGACCAACCCACGCCACTCTAAATCAGCTAAAAGTTCCAAACTCATGGCTTCATCATGCCCGAAAAGCGTTCAACCTCGTTGGATATCCAGCTCTTCGCTTCCTTCGTGGCATTTTTCAGATCGGCAATCTGCTTCGTAACGCTAGAGATAGAAGTTCCAAGAGATGAGGTACGAGATGCCACCGCTCCTTGCGTTGTTAATAACTCTTTCAAATCAGATTTCAACTCAGGATGAATAGCTTTAAGTTGATCATCCGATAATTCATAAAGTTCGATGCCCGCGCTTTCACATAACCGCACACACTCCCCTGCTACCTCATGTGCTTGGGCAAATGGAACAGACTTCTTAGCCAAATAATCTGCGATTTCGGTAGCTAGTGCATATCCCGAATGTGCGCCGCTTGAAATATTTGCACCGTTGAACTTTGCAGTTTCAACCATGCCGGTAAGTGCCGGCAATAAAACTAAAAGTGTCTCGACAGAATCAAATATCGGTTCTTTATCTTCTTGTAAATCTCTGTTGTATGCGAAAGGTAAACCTTTTAGAACCGCAAGTAGCGCCGTTAAGTTTCCAATCAAACGTCCACTCTTACCTCTAGCGAGTTCTGCAATATCTGGATTCTTCTTCTGAGGCATTATCGAAGAGCCAGTTGAATAGGCATCATCAATTACTACCCATTTAAATTCGGTCGTGCTCCAAATTGTAAATTCCTCACCAATGCGCGAAAGATGAACCCCGAGCATCGCCATAACAAAGAGAGCTTCGGCCGCGAAATCACGATCGCTTACTGCATCGATACTATTTGCTAAAACTCCATCGAAACCTAAAGTATCTGCACTCGATTCTGGATTTGGTTGCAGTCCACTGCCTGCCAAAGCGCCAGAACCCAGAGGCGAAAAGTTATTTCTAACTAACCAATCCCCTATGCGATCCACATCGCGAAGCAGTGCTTGTGAATGCTTAGCAAGTTCATGACCGAAAACTATTGGCTGTGCATGTTGTAGGTGCGTAAACCCTGGCGCAATAACTTCAACTAGCGCCGCACTCTGTTGATTAAATGCCGAAACAAGATCAGTCGTTAAAGAAGCTACTTCCAATAAATGATCAATCAAATAGAGTTTAAAATCGGTTACGACCAAATCATTACGAGAGCGTCCAGCTCGAAGCGCCCCACCAATTGCACCTATCTTTGCGATAAGCCCGCGCTCTATTGCGCTGTGAACATCTTCATCGGAATCGTTATAGGTAAATTTACCCGCGATAATCTCGGTACTGAGTGCTTTTAGGCCCGCACGGATAACTTCACCATTGCCTGATGCGATAACTCCAGAAGCCACTAAGCCATCTAAGTGAGCAAGATTTACCTTGATGTCATAAGGCGCAAGTCGCCAATCAAAATCAACGCTGCGCGAAAGCGCTGCAACAGAATCTGCGGGTTCGCTCGAAAATCTTCCGCCCCAAAGCGCCATCTACTTCCTCTTTCCCTTTATTGTTGCTGCATAATTCATTATTGATTTTGCGAGCTCCCCGCCACCATTTGCGGTTTTGGAAACTACGAGAACAGTGTCATCTCCAGCAATCGTTCCAATAGCGCTCTTGATTGCGCCATTTAAAGAATTTCGATCGATAGCACTAGCCAGCAACTGCGCGCCACCTGGTGGCGTGCGAACCACTGCTAAATTCCCGCTAGCAGTAACACTCAAGATTAAGTTAGCGGCTGAACTACTTTTAGCGCTGGACTCTTCTGGAATCACATACTGAAATTCGCCATTGACGTCACGAACACGGGTTGCACCTAAATCTTCAAGATCGCGACTCGCAGTTGCCTGGGTAACTTTGACGCCTTCTCGCGATAGCAACTTCACCAAATGTACCTGTGACTCAACGCCACCTTGTCGAACTAATTTCGCTATTACAGCTCTCCTCTGATTCGAACTCAGCGCAGTCTTAACGTTCATAAGTGAGGGCTACCTTTCTGAAAGTTTCAATGAAATACCCAACTTGACTATCCGAAACAATTAGTGGCGGTGCGATTCGAATCACGGTTTCCGATGTCGCATTTGCCAGAATTCCTAGTTTTTGTAGATCACCAACATATTTCTTGGCAATCGGTTCTTTCAAAACTATTCCTATTAATAGCCCTGAACCCCTAACAGTTTCGACGATCGGATTTTTGGAAATTTCTAGTTTCAAAGAAAGCTCGATCTGTTTCACACGTTCCAAAATCTTTTCATCTTCCAAAAACTTAATTGAAGCTAAAGCTGAAGCACAAGCCATGGGGCTTCCTCCAAAGGTACTTCCATGTGAACCTGGTTCGAATAGCGTGGCGCAGTCTCCGATTGCAATCATGGCCCCAAGAGGTAAACCACCACCTAAACCTTTAGCTAACGTAATAATGTCCGGCACAATATTTTCATTTTCATAACCGAACCACTGCCCGGTTCGACCCATTCCAGTTTGCACGCAATCAAAGGCGAGCAGAACCCCATGCTTAGTTGTTAATGACCGTAGCTCTTTAAGATAGCCAAGATCCGGAACCACCACGCCGTTTTCGCCTTGAATCGGTTCAACAATAATCATCGCTACTTTCTTGCGAATCACCTTCTTTGCGGCCGCAATATCGTTGTAGGCAATGAACTTCACATCACTGAGTAAAGGTAGAAAAGCCTTACGTTTAGAAATTTGGCCTGTTATAGAAAGGGCGCCAATAGTGCGACCGTGAAATGAACCCAAAGTGGAGATAATTCTTTTACGTCCAGTCAGCCTTGATAATTTAATTGCCGCCTCGTTCGCTTCCGCGCCCGAGTTAGCAAAAAATACTTTTGAATCAGCTCTGCCTGTTAGTTGAACCAGTTTCTCTGCTAATTCGAGAACTCGAGGATGTGAATACAAATTGCTGACATGGCTAAGTTCTTTAGCCTGCGCCGAAATGGCTTCGATTAGCACGGGATGGGCATGTCCCAAAATGTTTGTTGCAATCCCACCTAGGAAATCTAAATATTCCTTACCGTCTGCATCCCAAACTTCCGCGCCACTTCCCTTAACTAATGAAACTTCGGGCACGCCATAATTATTCTGAAGTGCGCTCTGCCAGCGTGACTGTGCGATTGAATTGTTACTCACTTAAAAACCACCAGCGTTCCGATTTTTCCTGCTATTGCTGGCTCGATATTTCCCGCGTCGCGACCATCGAAGATGCGGGCTGAAATGGCGCCAGAAGAAATAGCATTTATAGCGGCCGCAGCTTTCGGAATCATTCCACCTTGAAAATCTTTGGCGATTGTGATCAATTCAGCGACCGAAATTTCCGCGATAAAAGATTCCAGATCCGGCCAATTCCGATATATGCCTGACACATCTGTAGCAAAAAGAACGTTATCTGCCTCGAGTGCGCCACCAATTGCTCCAGCAACGAGATCAGCATTCATATTCACTGCAACACCATCGGGTGTTATAGATATTGGTGAAATCACTGGTGTCATACCAGATTCCAACAAAGATTGAATAAATTTAGGATTCGTAGAAATCAATTCTCCAACTAAACCCAAATCAGGATTGGCGATCTTTGCTCTCGTTAATTCACCATCGCCCGCTGTAATACCTATGGCATTAATATCCAGTGAGATCAGTTGGTTTACTAAGTTTCTTAGAACTTCACCGCAAAGAGTTCTCTGAACTACTTCAAAGACTTCGGGTGTGGTTTTACGAAAACCGCCAATCATCTCGCTCTTTACGCCGTGAACCTCGAGCTCTCTATTAATTGCAGGACCGCCGCCATGAACGATAACGATTTGCTCACCCGATTTAATCAACTTTGCTAAAACTTGCAGGGTCGGATCAATTCCTTCGCCTTCGCTAATAGCGTGACCGCCATATTTAAAAAGAATCATTATTTAGTTGCTAACTGATTTAGACCGGAATCTTCCGGAAAACAACACATCAAATTTGCATTCTGGATTGCTTGCCCTGCAGCACCTTTACCCAAATTATCGATCGCAATGGAGACAACTAACCTGTTTGCATGTTCATCAACCGCAAGCTGCATCACTGCGTAATTGGTTCCGATTGTCGTTGAGGTTTGCGGCATTTCACCCGTTGGTAAAACTTTCACAAATAAAGATTTCGAATAGTAATCTGAAAAGATTTTATGGGCTTCGGCTGTTGAGATCTTTTTACTTAGTTGCGAACTGACAGTCGCAAGAATTCCTCTTGGCATAGGTGCCAAAATAGGTGTAAGTGAGAATTTAACATTGGCTCCATTGATAAGTGCCAAGTTTTCTTCGATCTCAGGAGTGTGCTGATGAACTCCCCCAAATTTGTAAGAGCTTAGATTATTAACTACTTCACTCGCCGATAAATTTATCTTTGCGCTTCTTCCGGCACCAGTAGTTCCACTTGCTGCAACAGCAATAAAGTTATTTGGTTCTGCAATTTCTGAGGCAATCGCTGGTGCGCTACCTAAGATAATGGCTGTCGCATAGCAGCCTGGATTAGCTACCCGAGTTGATTCAGCTATTTTTAAGAAATTATTATTGACTTCAGGCAAGCCGTAGGTGAATTTTCCAGCATAGGTTCCGGAGTAATACTTCTCCCATGCTTTCTTATCTTCTAATCTGAAGTCCGCTCCTAAATCCACAACTTTAACTCCAGCAGAAATTTTAGAAATCAGGCTCGCAGATTCACCATGCGGAAGTGCTAAGAACACCAATTCACACTTATTGATTTCAAGGATCTCTGTGGCTGCAAATTTCTGGCCCGAATATGAAAGTAATTGCGGATGTATCGAAGTTATGTCTTCGCCGGCGTTAGAACCCGCACTTGCATACACCACTTCAAATTTTGGATGGCCAGCAAGGATTCGTAGGAGCTCTCCACCCGCATACCCGCTTGCACCTACAACACCGATTTTCATAGGACTACTCTATTGTGGATTGTATATATATGCAAGATTATGCATATTTATGCGTATTTCAGGACCTTAGAACTGCGCCACACTTCTTCGCGGCAGATGCCATTGCAGACTCACGATACTTCGATACTTCGTCAGCGGTGAGCGTTCGATCGGCTGCGCGAAAGACCAATGTGAAGGCCAGTGAAATTTTGCCTTCCCCCACCTTTGAATAGCGATCGAAGAGCGTGATGCTTTCCAATAACTCCCCTGCCCCTTCTCGAAGGGCGCTTTCTACCGAACTTGCAGAAACGTTTTCAGTCACCATGAGTGAAATATCTTGGATTGCAGGCGGCATAGTTATAAGTGCGTTTGATCTCTTAGATTCAACAATCGGCAGCGCACTAAGAACTACGACGAAGGCACAAGAACGTTCAGGTAAGCCCAGAAGTGAAATTACTCTTGGGTGCAATTCACCCGCATGGCCAACTGGTTTGCCATCAACCTGAATCTCAGCACATCTACCTGGATGCCATGGTGCAAAATCTGAGGCCACGGTGCTTGAAATATTTCCAGTATTTTCAACAATTGATTTTGCAAATCCGATTGCTTCTACCCAAGTGAAATTAACTCCCTTGGTATGCCAGCTATCGCTCGCCAATTTTCCGGCAACAACGGCCGCCAAATGCAGCGGTTGATTTGGGACGCTCTTATAGATAGCTTCTCTAGATTGATTATCTGGAACTTGCGTCACAGAGATTGATCCAGGGCTACTCAATTTTTCGGTGTTACGAAAGACAGAACCAATTTCAAAGATCGCGATATCACTTGCCCCGCGTCCTTGGTTGCGAACCGCAGTCAGAAGCAAGCCAGGAAGTAAGTGAGTTCGCAATTCTGGAAATTCTTCAGACATTGGATTAGCAAGTTTGAAACTCTTAGCGCGATCCCCAGTGAAACCTAAATCTGCAACGAAAGTTGGATTTACAAATGGCGAGTTATAAACCTCGGCGAAACCATTACTAGCTAGATAGTTTGCTACCGAGCGCTTCCGATATTGCGCCGCAGAAAGTCCTGCGCCAGCTTTGCCAGTTGGCAGAGTCGATGGAATACGGTCATACCCAATCATTCTTGCAACTTCTTCGACTAAATCAGGTGCCAGAATCAAATCTGCCCGCCATGACGGTGGATCAATTAACCATTCGCTAACTGATTTCTTTGAGACATCGCAGCCAACAACGACTAACTTCTCTTCAATCTCAGCAAGAGTAACTTTGGTGCCAAGGTATTTAGACACGAAGTTTGGATCAAAACTTACGATTGGAGCGAAGCGTGGCTCACCAGCCTTACTACTGCCAACATAATTCGCGCCACCAAGTTCAATCATTAAATCAATAGCCCTTGCTGAAGAAATCTCTGCCAATGAAGGATCTACGCCTCGTTCCAATCTGCGCGAAGCCTCGGAAGATAATTTGTGTCGTCTTGAACTCTTAGCGATTGTGATTGGATCAAAGCGTGCGGCTTCTAGCGCTATTGAAGTTGTCAGGTCAGTAACCTCTGAACTTGCGCCACCCATTACTCCAGCCAGAGCGAGCGGGTTACTTTTATCAGCAACAACCAGATCCTCTTTATCCAATTTACGATCCTGGCCGTCTAAGGTTTTTAATTTAGAACTCTCGCCTGCTCTTCGCATTACAAGCGAACCAGATATTTTAGTTGCATCAAATGCATGCAGAGGCTGTCCAAGTTCCAGCATTACATAATTTGTGATATCTACAGCGAGCGAAATTGACCGCATCCCACACTTTTCGATTCTGCGACTCAACCAAATTGGTGTAACAGCCTTCGCGTCAAAGCCGGAAATAGTGCGGATATATGCAACAGATACCGCTGAGCCATCTTCGATAGTTAATTGGATTCCATTGTTATTAATTTTGAATTTAGCGCAATCGACTGATTTAACTGGATCTTTATACTTTAGCCCCAAGGAAGCAGCAAGTTCACGCGCTAGCCCACGAATCGATAACGCATATCCCCGATCTGGGTTAACGGCAGCATCAATAACAACATCATTAATTTCTAGTAATGAGATTGCGTCAATTCCAGGTTTCGCACAATCTGCGGGCAAAACAATAATTCCAGCATGTTCATCACTTAGTCCGAGTTCTCGAGAGGAACAGATCATTCCATTACTTGTTTTGCCATAAGTTTCGCGAGCAGATATTGCGAAGTCGCCGGGAAGTACTGCGCCTGGAAGCGCTGCCACCACTAGATCTCCAACGGAAAAGTTAGTCGCTCCACAAATTACAAACCGGATTTTTCCGCCGCCACAATCTAGCCCGACATATCTGATTGGCTTCTTATTTCCAGTTAACTCTTCAATCGAATCAACCTTTGCAACAACTAGTGGCCCAGTTAGGTCCACACCCGTAACAACAATCTCTTCAACTTCGAAACCTACGTTAACAAAGGCGTTCTCTAAAACTTCAAGCGAGATATCCGTAGGAACTTCAACAAATTCTCTTATCCAGGAGAGTGGGATTTTCATTTAATTCCCAAGCCAAAACTTCGCGTGAAACGAGTGTCACCCTCGACGATGTCGTGCATATCGGTGATTCCGTGGCGAACCATAAGCGTGCGCTCTAAACCCATTCCAAAGGCGAAGCCAGTAAATTCTGTTGTATCAATTCCGCAAACCTCTAGAACTTTTGGATTAACCATTCCGCAGCCGCCCCACTCAATCCAGCGACCATTGAAAAAGAAATCAACTTCCGCACTTGGTTCGGTGAATGGAAAGAAGGATGGACGCAATCTTGTTTTCACATCTGGGCCAAAAATACTTTGGGCAAAATAATCCAGAGTGCCTTTAAGATCTGCCATTGTGATTCCACGATCGATCACTAAACCTTCAACTTGGCTAAATACTGGAGTGTGAGTCGCATCTAATTCATCTGCCCGATAAGTACGGCCTGGACAGATTACGTAGATAGGTGGATTGTTCTCTAGCATCGTACGAATTTGGACTGGCGAAGTATGTGTACGTAGAACCAATTTCGAATCTAGCGGCTCTATGAAGAAGGTGTCCTGCATAGTTCGAGCTGGATGATCTGCCGGAATATTAAGGGCATCGAAATTCAACCACTCCGCCTCGAGTTCGGGCCCTTCGGCAACGCGATAACCCAAACCAATAAATAAATCAGAAATTTCATTTGTCAGAATAGTTAATGGATGCAATCCACCTTTAGGAATATTAGATGCTGGAAGTGTTACATCTACACGTTCTTCGATTAGAACTCGCGAATCTCTCTCTGCTTCAAGTACTTTTAACCTCGCCTCATAGGCGGCAGATACCTCGGCCTTAGCTGAACCAACAACTTTTCCGAAGGCGGCTTTCTCTTCTGCAGCAATCTTTCCAAGTGCTTGACTCGCCTTTGATAGCGGTGATTTATCGCCGAGATGTTCAATCTTTACACTCTTTAAATCGGATAACTCATTAGCCCCAGCAATCGCAAGCAATGCGCTCTTTGCGCTCTCGGTTACCTCAGCGATGCTTATCGACATAATGCGAAATCCTACCGAATCCCTACCTCAAACATCGCGATTGCAGCTGCACTTGCAACATTTAAACTCTCAGAACGCCCAGTCATGGGAATAGCCACTCTTGCCTTAACTCCTGAAATCTCGGGTAAACCTCGTGCTTCATTTCCGAAAATTAAAATGGACTTATCATTTTTAGGAAGATCAAGTATTGATCCACTTCCATCCCCCGCTAAGGCGATTGTGAAAAACTCATTAGCTTCAGCAAATTCCATAAGCTCTTCCAGGCCAACCCCTTGAACTACTGGGATATGCCAAAGAGCACCGACAGTTGCGCGCACGGTTTTTGGCGAATATGCGTCAACACTATTGGTTGAGAAAACAACGGCATCGAATCCAAGTGCCTCGGCAGTGCGGATTACAGTTCCGGAATTACCCGGGTCTTGAATCTCCCAGAAATATGCAATTTTCTTTGCTTGGCGTTGCTTAATTTTGTAAAGGGTAATTTCAGTGAATTTACATAACGCCAAAATGCCTTGAGGTGATTCGGTATCAGCCATTGCTGTCATAACTTCATCTGAAACATGAACAATTGGCGCACTTGCAACGATGTCGGAAGGGATTTCTTGCTCTAACTTTTCGAAGCCCTTTTCGGTCACATATAACGCAATCAGAGTTGGAGCAGCATCAAAACTTGGTGCAAGAACTTCGCGCACACTTTGAATTCCATCGGCGATAAATTCCTTCTCAGTGGCGCGAATTTTCTTACCCCGAGAACCCAAAAGAGCCTTCACTCTCTCAACGTGTGGAGAGTGAAGGCTCGTAATTTGGTTATTAGGCATTTACTACGTGCTTGCGAGCAACTTCAACCAGAGCCGCAAAAGCAGCTGGGTCATTAGTTGCAAGCTCGGAGAGAATGCGGCGATCAACTTCAACGCCTGCAGATTTCAATCCTTGAATGAAACGGTTATATGTCATCCCATTTGCGCGAGTTCCTGCATTAATGCGTTGAATCCAAAGACGACGGAAGTCACCTTTCTTATCTTTACGATCATTAAATGCATAAACAAGTGAGTGGGTAACTTGCTCTTTTGCTTTTGAGAACAGTCGGGAACGTTGACCACGATATCCGGCTGCGCGCTCAAGTGTTGTACGACGCTTCTTTGCGGCGTGAACGCCACGTTTTACTCTTGCCATGGTTTATTCCTTCCTATTACTTCAAGCCGAGCATGCGCTTGGCGGTGAATGAGTTTGGTGCCTTAGCTACAGAATCGCCGCTAAGCCGACGAGTTACGCGTGATGACTTATGTTCTAGAAGGTGGCGCTTGCCTGCACGCTCGTGCATGACTTTGCCGGTTCCAGTTAAACGGAACCTCTTCTTAGCTCCGCTATGGGTCTTCATCTTTGGCATTCGCTAACCTCCCAGTTAGTAAAACGGTCGAACATTACGAGAAAAACTTCTTAAATTTCAGGTACTACTTCTTCTTTCTTTCGGCTAGCTACCTTCGCAGCTTTTTGCTGTGAAACTGACTGGCCTTTCTTTACATTCGTTCCTAATACCATCGTCATATTTCGTCCTTCTTGCTTAGGGGCAAATTCGACGAACGCTACTTCGGATAACTCTTCGGCCAACTTCATAAGTAAGCGATAACCAATTTCAGGTCTTGCTTGCTCACGGCCACGGAATTGAATAGTCACCTTCACCTTGTCGCCACCTTTAAGAAAACGTTCGATATGTGTCTTCTTAGTTTCGTAATCATGTGGCTCGATCTTTGGTCGAAGTCGCATTTCCTTAACAACAATATGTGTTTGGTTCTGTCTAGCCTCACGAGCTTTCTGTGCGATTTCGTATTTGTACTTACCGAAATCCATCACTTTACAAACTGGAGGTTGGGCCTCTGGTGCTATTTCGACGAGATCCAATCCGACTTCATCTGCCATTTTCAAAGCAGTATCGATATCGACTACGCCTACTTGTTCACCGGAAAAACCAATCAGACGAACTTGCGGAACGCGAATCCGATCGTTGATTCTTGGCTCAGTGCTGATAACTTCTCCTCCCTGGTTATTAGCTTCTTTAAAATAAATTTATATCTATTTTTAGAAGCAGGTGGAGACAGTCGCAAATCCAGGCTAATTAACCTGTAAAGACCAATTCGCCGAAGCGAGAGAGGTGGGAGCGACTAGCTCCACTTGATTGCGTAAGGCTACCTCAAGAGTCAAATATCTAGAAATCGCGAGGTGCTACTAGCCTCCGATTGCGTGGACGCCACCGTCTACGTGGATTATCTCGCCTGTGGTCTTTGGAAAAAGCGGTGAAAGTAGCGCTACCGCCCCTTGTGCTGCTGGAATCGGATCAGCGACATCCCAAAATAGCGGAGCCCGGGAATTCCAAACATCTTCGAAATCTCCGAAGCCCGGAATAGATTTTGCAGCCATTGTCTTTATCGGACCTGCAGCAATTAAATTACAACGAATATTTTCTGCGCCTAAGTCGCGCGCTAAATAGCGATTCGCAGATTCCAGTCCCGCTTTAGCAACTCCCATCCAGTCGTACTTTGGCCAGGCAACGGTTGCATCGAAAGTTAGCCCAACAATTGCGGCGCCAGCCTCCTTGTTGAAAAGCGGTTTACATGCCATCGCAAGTGACTTGTACGAGAAAGTCGAAACATGAACTGCCGTAGCTACATCTTCCCAAGAGGTGTTTAGGAAATTGCCACCAAGAGCCGCTTCAGGAGCGAAACCAATTGAATGAACTACGCCATCCAAAGTTGGTAAGTGCTCCTTAACTAAACCAGCAAGTCGATCAAGGTGTTCAACGTTTGTTACATCCAGCTCAATTACCGGAGCCGGCTTTGGAAGTCTTACGGCGATACGAGTTGTAATGCTTAGCGCGCGACCGAATGAGGTTAAAACAACATTAGCTCCCTCTTCTTGCGCAATCCGAGCAATATGAAATGCAATCGATGATTCAGTCAGCACTCCTGTTACCAAAATATTCTTGCCAGAAAGAATTCCCATTTAGTGCCCCATTCCTAATCCGCCATCTATAGGTATTACCGCACCAGTTATGTAAGCAGCTTCTGGTGATGCTAAAAAGGCAACGACTCCTGCAACCTCGTTCGGTGTAGCGAATCTTGCTAATGGAACGGCGCCAATAATTTCAGCCTTGCGCTTTTCATCTAAAACCTGAGTCATCTCAGTTTCGACAAAGCCGGGGGCCACAACATTTGCCGTAATCCCGCGACTTCCTAATTCTCTGGCGAAACTTCGTGCCATTCCGATTAATCCGCTCTTGGTAGCCGCGTAATTAACCTGACCAGCAGATCCAAGCATTCCAACTACTGAACCAACAAAAATTATTCGACCACTCTTCTGCTTTAACATCCCGCGGGTACATGCACGGGCAACTCTAAAGGCTCCCATTAAATTGGTTTCAACTACGGATTCGAAATCTTCATCACTCATTCGCATGACAAGACCATCTTTAGTAATGCCGGCGTTAGCAACTAGGACATCGATGCGACCGTACTTCTCTTCAATAGTTTTCACAGCGTTGTTGACGCTATCTGAATCAGTTACATCCATAATTACGCCATCTAAACCTTGTGGCGCCGAACCTGATCGATGCGTAACAATGACTTGATATCCATCTTGCTTAAATTTTTCAGCTATCGCCAACCCAATTCCACGGTTGCCGCCAGTGATTAGGGCAACTTTTGTATCTTGGTTCATGCGAGAAACTTACCTGCTACTCATGCGTATTCAAATGACGGCGCAGCTTCGAACACGAAAATTTCATCCTTCGCCCATAGAGTTCTCCTATGGAAAAGCCTGACAAGAAAATCGTTACCGCCTCGGTATCAGATGTAGGTCAGTCGCTATCCAAGGATCAATCCTCTAGGGCCAAGCGCTATTTCATTTCTATGATGGTTCGAACTCTCTGCTTTATTCTTGCGGTGATTACACCAAGTCCGTTTCGTTGGATTGCTCTCTTGGGAGCAGTGGTTTTACCTTACGTAGCGGTTGTAGTAGCGAACGCGGGCCGAGAAAGCATTCGAGATAAGTCAACTATCTACACCAATAAGCAAAAACAGATAGAAAGCTAAGAATTTTATGTTGGCCAAAACTAGGGCTATCAGTTTGCTTCAGAGTGCAATTGCCTTAGCGCTTACGGTTGGATGTCTATTCGCAGCGCAATGGCAATTCCATCGCGGCACTGCACAAATGGATAACAATAAAATAATTAACGCAAATCTCCAGCAAAAGACCTTGGGTTCGAATGAGTTGCAAGGCCTAGATCCCGTAGCAAATCAATGGCGCGAGATTTCGTTGACGGGAAAATTTTCACCAAATTTACAAGAGTTAGTTCGAAACCGTTATAACGAAGGAAAATTTGGCTTTGAAGTACTTACCCTTTTCACGACCAAATCTGGCGATAACTTTTGGGTAGATAGAGGCTGGGTTGCTGCAGGTCCAAACGCTGCGACTCCCCCGGTTGTGCCTGAAATTACCAATAGCGAGATCCAAATAACGGCAAGAATTAGATCCGAGAATTTGAGCCGACAATTACAAGGTTCATTCTTCGTTACAAAAACTGCGGCTGCTAAGCCTTTGAATATGACCAAAATTCAAGGCATCACTGCAGAGCCTTATTATTTGGATTTAATTAATAGTTCCGAAACCTCAGCACAACCACTAACGCAAATCCAACTTCCAGAGTTAACTAATGGACCGCACTTTGCTTATGCACTTCAATGGCTCGCCTTTGCCGTACTTATTCTGCTGGGTCGTTATCTTTTATTCAGAGAAACCAAGAGATTGTCGCTGGTATAGCTCGAAATAGAGTCCGCCATTTGCGACCAAAGCTTCATGTTTGCCACTCTCAACAATCTGACCATTATCAATAACTAAGATTTGATCCGCATGCACGATTGTCGAAAGTCGATGGGCAATGACGATACTTGTTCGACCAACTAAAGCAATCTTAAGCGCCTCTTGAACCATGGCTTCATTTTCGGAATCCAGATGAGCTGTTGCCTCATCTAGAATTACAATCCTTGGCGCTTTAAGTAACAGTCGCGCAATAGCAAGTCTCTGCTTCTCACCGCCGGACAATCTGTGCCCGCGCTCTCCCACGACTGTATCTAGGCCGTTAGGTAAAGATCTAATAAATTCACCGATCTGTGCCGCTTCACACGCACTACTTATTTCTTCATCCGTGGCGTTATTTTTGGCATAGCGCAAGTTATATCGGATGCTTTCGTGGAACATATGAGAATCTTGCGTAACAATCCCAATAAGTGATCGCAAATCTAAAATCGAACTATCTCGAATATCAGTTCCATTAATTTTAATTGCTCCACTTGTGACATCGTAAAGACGTGGCAACAACGAAGAAATAGTGCTCTTGCCAGCTCCCGATGGACCAACGATTGCGGTTAGCGTTCCTGGTTCACAGTTGAACGATATTCCGCGAAGTACTTCGCCACTTTCAACTAACTCTGGTTTAGCAGCAGCTTCCAATGAAGCTAGGGAAATCTCTTCGGCCTTTGGATATGCGAAGAAGACCTTCTCAAAAGCAATTGCCGGAATAGCGTTAGAAATACTTTTAGGGTTTGCGCTCTCCTTGACCATTGGCTCAAGATCTAATACTTCGAAGACTCGCTCGAATGAAACTAAGGCCGACATAACATCAACACGAATATTCGAAAGTGCAGTGAGCGGGCCATAAAGTCTTGCAAGCAGCGCAGTTATAGCTAAGAGAGTTCCAATAGTAATTTTCTGGTTTATCGCTAGGTGGCCGCCGATTCCATAAGCGAAAGATGTTGCTATCGCAGCTACTGAAGTCATAGCAATAAAAAAGATTCGGTTTAGCATCGCAATCTTTATACCCATATCTGCAACCCGGCGAGCTTTACCTCTGAAATTTGTAGATTCCGTCTTGCGATCCCCGTAAAGTGCAACTAAGAGCGCACCTGAAACATTGAATCGCTCGGTCATATTTGAGGACATTTCTGCATTCAATTCAAACGATCGTCTTGTATACCCAGCTAATCTCTTACCAATCCACTTTGTTGGGATGATAAAAATAGGTAGCAGAACAAGTGAAACCAGAGTGATTTGCCAAGAGAGCGCAAGCATCGCTGCTGCAACCAAGATTAAAGTCAGTGCATTACTTATGACCCCTGAAAGTGTTGAAGTAAAGGCTTGTTGTGCGCCAATTACATCTGAGTTGATTCGTGAAATCAGCGAACCAGTCTGAGTTCTCGTGAAGAAGGCTATGGATTGCTTCTGCACATGTTCAAAGACTTGGCTTCGAAGATCATAAATTAAACCTTCACCAATGCGGCTCGAAAACCATCGACCGAGTGCGCTAAAAACTGCATCAGCTATTGCAAGTAAACCCACAATTAGGGCTAACTTAGTTACAACATCACCGCGGCCTTTTACTACGCCTTGGTCGACCAAGGAACGTAGTAGAAGTGGAGTTGCGACAACTAGAAGCGCGTCGATAACGACGGTCGTCAGAAAAATTATTAGATATTTGCGGTACGGCGAAGCAAAGGCAAGAATTCTTTTGAAAGTACCGGCCTTGAGTTTTTGATTCTTTACAGATTGATCAGAACTTAGTGATCTAAGGGCCATCCATTGGCCATGCATCGACACCTATTAAACCGTGAAACCAATCGCTCGTAATTGTTCTCTACCCTCGTCTGTAATCTTTCCTGGTCCCCAAGGTGGCATCCAAACCCAGTTTATTTTTACATCAGAAGTTATATCCGCTAGAACTTGATGGGTCTGATCTTCAATAACATCCTGTAACGGGCAAGCAGCAGAAGTTAAAGTCATATCCAAAATTGCAACATTGTTCTCGTCCAGACGCATGTCGTAGACCAAGCCCAAATCGATGACGTTAATCCCAAGTTCGGGATCGATCACATCTTTCATAGCTTCTGTTACATCATCGAGCGTTGTATTTGAATTGCTCATTCTTCTCCCTATTTATTACTAGTTAGCTCCGCTTTGTAGTGCTGCATCCTTAAACGCCATCCACCCTAATAGTGCGCATTTTATACGAGCTGGGAACTTTGATACCCCAGCTAGCGCAACTCCATCCTCTAAAACATTCTCATCGCCCGTTTCATTCCCTTTACTGGACATCAATTGCGAGAATGCATCGACCGTTGCGAGGGCTGTTTCGAGGGTTTTGCCGATCATTAAATCTGAAGCTATCGAAGTACTTGCTTGTGAGATTGAGCAACCGACTCCATCCCAAGAAACGCTCTCCACTACCCCATCTTTCATCGAAACATTGAGGGTGATTTCATCACCACAACTTGGGTTTACATGATGCACCTGTGCTGTATAACTCGGATTGAGTTTCTTATGTTGCGGATGTTTGTAGTGATCCAAAATCACTTCTTGATAGAGCGAATCTAATTCCATATCTATACCTTAAAGTATTTCTTAGCTTCATCGATTGCTGAAATTAAACTATCGACATCGCTTTCATCATTGTAAACATAGAAAGAAGCTCTTGTTGTACCGACTAATCCTAATTTCCTCATCAACGGCCAAGCGCAGTGATGCCCCGTCCGGACCGCTATTCCATATTGATCAAGAACTTGCCCGACATCATGAGGATGAATTCCTGTTATTTCGAAGGAGATTACGGAACCACGATCGATGTTGTTCTTAGGACCTATGACATTTACGCCATCTAAATTAGCAAATTGATTAAGCGCATAGCCAGTCAAATCTTTTTCGTGCTTGGCAACGTTATCCATGCCAAGTGCATCTAAATATTTAATTGCTGCCGCTAACCCAACTGCCTGCGCCATATTGGGAACGCCAGCTTCAAATCTCTTCGGGGCCTTTGCCCAAGTTGCATCGGTCATTGTTACTGACTCAATCATTGATCCACCTGTTAGAAATGGCTCCATATGATTCAATAAATCTAAACGCCCCCAGAGAATTCCAATGCCAGTTGGTCCTAGCGCCTTGTGACCAGAAAATGCTAGGAAATCAACTCCTAATTTTTTTACATCAATTTTAAAGTGCGGGGCTGATTGGCAAGCATCTAAAACGAAGAGCGCTCCAACCGCATGGGTCGCTTCTACTATCTTCTCAATTGGAACAATTGTCCCAAGGACATTTGACTGATGTGTCAGGGCGACAACTTTTGTGCGCTCGGTAATGAGCTCATCGATTTTCGAGAGATCTATCCGACCTTCGCCATCGATTGGAAACCAAACGAGTTCCGCGCCGGTTCGTTTCGCTAGTTGTTGCCACGGAATCAAATTCGCATGATGCTCTAACTCTGAAACTACTATTCGATCCCCTGGCTTTATCGAGAACTTAGAATTTGCAGGAGCGTTTCCAAATGAATATGCAATTGCATTCAAGCTTTCGGTAGCGCTCTTCGTGAAGATAACTTCATCAACTTCTGCATTAAGAAATCCAGCTAGAACCGCTCTTGCGCCTTCATATTCGCTACTTGCTTCTTCCGCTAACAGATGTGCGCCACGATGTACTGCCGCATTATGCAATTCATAAAAATTGCGCTCAGCGTCCAAAACCGAACGAGGTTTTTGGCTCGTAGCTCCACTATCTAAATAGACCAAGCGATTACCACCACGCATGGTTTTAGCGAAGATAGGAAAGTCTTTTCGAATCTCTGCTGGAGAGAACATTGATTTCATTGCTTATGCAGTTGTGTACTCTGCATAACCTTTCTCTTCTAATTTGTCTGCTAGCTCTGGTCCGCCTTCTTCAACAATTTTTCCAGCAGCAAAGACGTGAACAAAATCAGGTTTGATGTAACGAAGAATTCTTGTGTAGTGCGTAATCAGCATTATTCCAAGATCGCTATTTCCCTTAACGCGATTTACACCTTCGGAAACAATGCGAAGTGCATCCACATCTAGACCAGAGTCGGTCTCATCTAGGATGGCAAATTTAGGCTTTAGAAGTTCTAGTTGAAGAATCTCGTGACGCTTCTTCTCGCCACCTGAGAAACCTTCGTTAACGTTACGTTCAGCAAAGTTCGTATCCATGTTTAGCGCCGCCATTGCCTCTTTAACTTCGCCTACCCAAGTTCTGATCTTCGGAGCTTCGCCTCGAATTGCAGTTGCAGCGGTACGCAAAAAGTTAGTTACTGAAACTCCTGGTACTTCAACTGGATATTGCATAGCCAAAAATAGGCCAGCTTTCGCACGTTCATCTACCGACATCGCAAGTACATCTACGCCATCCAGAGTTACTGAACCACCTGTGATTGTGTATTTCGGATGACCGGCGATTGAATACGCCAAGGTTGATTTGCCGGAACCATTTGGTCCCATGATTGCATGTGTCTCACCAGACTTAATAGTTAGATCAACGCCGCGCAAGATTTCGGTGAATCCGTTCTCTGTTGCCACCGCAACCTGTAAATTCTTAATATCTAATGTGCTCATTTTCTCTCCTTAACCTTGGGCAGATTTTCTGCTAGAAATTTTTATTGCGGCACCTTCGCGAACTACATCGAATACTTCAACTGGGATCGAAGCTGGTGGTGTGACAACTTCCCCGCTTCTTAAATCGAATTCAGCGCCATGTAACCAACACTCAATTTTGTAGTCAGTTACTTCTCCTTCCGAGAGCGAGGCTTCAGAGTGTGAACAAGTATCTGCAATCGCAAAAACTTCGTCGCCAATCCGAGTTACGCAGACGGGAGTGCCATTTAGATCAATTTTCACTGGCTTACGTTCGACTAATGAATCAAAAGATAGCTCCGACATTTACGCACCAACCTTGGCTAGCTCAGCATCAATGCGATCCATCAATCTATTTTCAATCTCTTCGTTCTTGATCTTGCCCACGATCTCGGCGAAGAAACCACGAACTACTAAGCGGCGAGCAATCTCAGCAGGAATACCACGTGAAGATAAATAGAAGAGCTGTTCATCATCAAAGCGCCCTGTAGTGCTCGCGTGCCCGGCACCAACTATTTCGCCAGTTTCAATCTCTAAGTTAGGGACTGAATCTGCACGAGCTCCATCAGAAAGTAGGAGGTTTCGGTTTAACTCGTAAGTATCAGTTCCTTCTGCATTGGCTCGAATATAAACATCACCAATCCAAACCGTATGTGCCTTATCTCCCGCAAGTGCGCCCTTGTAATTGACCCGACTTTTAGCGTTCGGCACATTGTGATTAACAAATAACCGATGTTCTAAATGTTGACCGTCAGTTGCGAAGTAGAGTCCCTGCAAATCAGCGCTCGAACCTGGTCCACTGTATTCAACAGTAGGAAGCAGCCGAACTAGAGATCCACCAACAGTTACAACGATTGAATTGAATTCTGCATCTTTGCTTACAACTGCATGCTGGCGTCCTAGATGAACCGTCTTTGCATCCCACTCTTGTAATGAAACAAAAGTTAGGTTCGATCCTGGGGCCACATCAAACTCAATCTCATCCGCCAAAATTGCGTTGCCGGTATTTTGAAGAATTATCGTGGCATGAGAATTTACCCCAGCAGATATTAAAGTTCTGCTTGCTTGCGGGTTTCCGTTCAGCGAAGTGCGCTCTAGAAGAATCGGCTCACTTAGATTCGCATCTTTAGCTACCTCAATATGAGTTACCTGAGTTATAAACTCTCGTGCTCGGATAGTTGCAGAATCATCACTTACTGAAATTGCCGGCAAATCTTCCGCACTCTTTATTGAGAACTTCAGACCTTCGATATTTTTTACCAGAGAAATAGTATTTGCACTCTCTAGGTTTACGGACGCATCCAAGAGTCCACCAAGACGCGATAGCGGTGTGAACCGCCACGCTTCTTCGCGACCCGAGGGCGCTAAATAATTAGTGGTTAAGGTACTCATTAACCAACAGCACCTTCCATCTGCATTTCAATCAGACGATTTAGTTCAAGCGCATATTCCATTGGAAGCTCACGGGCGATTGGTTCAATAAATCCACGAACAATCATTGCCATAGCTTCATCTTCGCCTAAGCCACGAGACATCAAATAGAAGAGTTGATCATCGCTAATTTTTGAAACTGTAGCTTCGTGTCCCATTGAGACATCATCTTCACGAACATCAACATAAGGATAGGTATCAGATCTCGAGATCGAATCAACTAGAAGCGCATCACATTTAACTGTCGACTTTGAGTGATGTGCACCTTCATTAATCTGAATCAATCCGCGATACGAAGTACGACCGCCACCTCGAGCTACAGATTTAGAAATGATTGAAGAAGATGTGTACGGCGCAGCATGAACCATCTTTGCACCGGCATCCTGATGTTGGCCTTCACCAGCAAAGGCAATCGAAAGAGTTTCGCCCTTCGCGTGAGGACCCATCAACATAACTGCTGGATATTTCATAGTTACCTTAGAACCGATATTGCCATCAACCCATTCCATGGTTGCACCTTCTGCACATGTTGCGCGCTTGGTTACCAAGTTATAAACGTTATTAGACCAGTTCTGAATTGTCGTGTAGCGAACTCGCGCACCCTTTTTGATGATGATTTCAACCACTGCGCTGTGCAATGAATCGGATGAATAAATTGGCGCTGTGCAGCCTTCGACATAGTGAACATAAGAATCTTCATCCGCAATGATCAACGTGCGTTCGAACTGTCCCATATTCTCAGTGTTAATACGGAAATATGCTTGTAACGGAATATCAACTTTTACACCCTTAGGGATATAAATAAATGAGCCGCCAGACCAGACAGAGGTATTTAGGGCTGCAAACTTATTGTCTCCAACTGGGATTACAGTTCCAAAATACTCCTTGAATAACTCTTCATGTTCACGTAGCGCGGTATCGGTGTCTACGAAGATAACGCCTTGAGCTTCTAAATCTTCACGAATCGAGTGATAAACAACTTCAGACTCATACTGAGCTGCAACACCGGAAACTAAACGTTGTTTTTCGGCCTCTGGAATTCCCAAACGATCGTAAGTGTTCTTAATGTCATCTGGTAGATCTTCCCAAGAAGTAGCTTGCTTCTCGGTTGAGCGAACGAAATATTTGATGGTGTCGAAGAAGATGCCAGATAAGTCTGAACCCCAAGTAGGCATTGGCTTCTTCTCAAAGAGTGACAAGCCTTTAAGGCGTAGATCTAACATCCACTGTGGCTCGCTCTTCTTTGATGAAATATCGCGCACAACATCTTCATTCAGGCCTCGACGCGAATTAGCACCAACATCGTTTTTATCAGACCAGCCGAACTCATAATTTCCGATTCCTTCAAGTCCAGGATTCTTCGCTAAGACATCGCTCATATCAGGCCCGCTTTCCGTTTTTAGTTAGATTTTTTGTGTTGGGAATAAATGTTGTGCAGACGCCATCGCCATGTGCGATTGTCGCAAGGCGTTGTACGTGGGTTCCAAGTAACTCTGAAAACGCTTCGGTTTCGGCTTCACAAAGCTCTGGAAATTGTGCTGCCACATGCGCGATTGGGCAGTGATGCTGACATAACTCCTCGCCAATTCCTTGCGAATGATTACTTGCTGCGTAACCTTCTTGAGTTAGGAAAGTTGCTAGCGCATCGCTCTTATCGCTTAAATTTTTCTTGTTAGCCAAAATCTGTGCCGCGCGTTTAGTTATCTCTTCGGCACGATTCTTTGCAAATTCTTTTACGAGAGTATTACTTCCCTTTGAAGACATAAACCTAAGAGCAGAAACTGCGAGATCATCATAAGTATGTTCAAATTTTTCGCGACCAGTATCTGTCATAACGAAAACTTTTGAAGGTCTTCCCCGACCTCTTGAATCAATTGCTGATTGAAATGGTTCACGGGCAGTTAAAACGCCTTCCGCAACCAAGGTATCCAAGTGCCGTCTTATCCCCGCTGGCGTGATCTTCAATTTAGATGCAAGTGCCACAGCGGTGGCTGGGCCATTTTCAAGAATTGCGCGAGCTACTTGATCTCGGGTCCGCTCTTCGCTCTTTTTCACAACATTATTGTTGCGTAAATAGGCCAAACCCGCCAGTCGGCAGGCTGACGCAAGGTTGACCCTCCTGCGCATAGGCTACGAGCATGAGCCTGTCAGCATTTATCTTTACAGCGCTCCTCGTATTTCAAGCTGGTTTAGTCGTAACCGGCGGGGCCGTGCGACTGACTGGATCAGGACTCGGCTGTCCCACTTGGCCGGAATGCACTGGCGGATCTATTAAACCCGTAGTTCATCAGGCGCAGGGTCAACTTCATGCGTGGATCGAATTCGGCAATCGCTTGATCGCCTGGCTTATCTTGATCTTGGCACTTGCTGCACTGATTTATATTGTTAGGAATCTAAAAGCCCGCGGCGATTATAAGAGATTGCGTTTGCTAGCCATTCTTCAAATTGCAGGATTTCTCGGCCAGGTGGTTCTTGGTGGCATAACGGTGTTAACAAAACTTAATCCTATTTCAGTATCCGCTCATTTTGTTTTGACTATTCCCCTCATAGCAGGAGCCCTTGCATTACGTCACCGAATACTCGATAAACCGATGATTACAGTTTTGCCGACAACGGCCCTGCTTGCAAAAATTGTTATCGCCTTAACTTTTGTAGTACTGCTTCTTGGAACCGTTGTTACTGGAACTGGTCCTCATGCTGGCGATATCGATGCCAAGCGTTATAACTTTGATCCGCGTATGGTCTCGTGGATTCACGCAGACACGGTCATTCTTCTTATCGGTATCACTGTTGCACTATTATTCGTGGTCCGAGTTTCTGAAACCACTTTAGTGAAAAAAGAGCTAGGAAGATTGGTAACAATTTTTCTAATTGTTTCGCTATCGCAAGGCGCAATTGGTTACATACAATATTTCACAGGTTTGCCAGAATTGATTGTCGGGGCCCATCTCCTAGGTGCAACTCTGGTTTGGATAAGTATTTGGCGCATTAAATTGACAGCGATCGAGATAAAGAAGGCGAAAATATAATGGTTGAAAAGTGGAACGATCTCGATGATCAGGCCGTAGTCGCAAGCCGTGCCTTAGCAATGGATGCGGTACAGAAAGTTGGCAACGGTCACCCTGGTACTGCGATGGCACTTGCGCCAGTTGCATACACACTCTTTCAACGCGTGTTGCGACATGATCCAAGTGACCCAAAATGGCTAGGTCGAGATCGCTTTGTACTTTCTGCTGGTCACTCATCACTGACTCTTTACATCCAACTTTTTTTCTCGGGCTACGGACTTGAACTAGATGATCTAAAAAGTTTTAGAACTGCAGGTTCAAAAACTCCGGGCCATCCTGAGTTTGGACATACCGATGGCGTAGAAATAACAACTGGGCCTCTTGGTTCGGGAATCTCTAGCGCAGTAGGTATGGCAATGGCTGCACGTTATGAGAAAGGGCTATTCGACCCGACTGGCGCAACGAAACTTTTTGATCACGATATCTGGGTAATTGCTTCCGATGGCGATTTACAAGAAGGCGTAAGTGCTGAAGCCTGCTCACTAGCGGGCACGCAAGAGCTTGGTAATTTGAAAGTTATTTATGATGACAATCGGATTTCAATTGAGGGCGATACTCACGTCGCTTTTACGGAAGATGTTCCTGCACGCTATCGAGCTTATGGTTGGAACGTCATTGAAGTTTCCGCAAATAGCGATGGCAGTGTTGATCGAGAAGCTTTAGAGAAGGCGATGTTTGCAGCGAAAGCTGAGAGTAAAAAACCAACCTTGATTCGCCTGCACACCGTTATTGCATGGCCCGCTCCAAGTGCTAAGGGCACAGCGGAGTCGCATGGATCAGCACTTGGTGCGCAAGAAGTTGCAGCGACGAAAATTGCACTTGGATTAAATCCCGAAGAATCATTTGTCGTGTCAACTGAAGTTTTAGCACACGCTCGCAAAGTGAAATATCGAGGCGCGCAACTACATGGCGAATGGAACGCGCAAGCTTTGCTTTGGGAGAAAGCTAATCCCGAAAAAGCTGCCCTGCTAAATCGTTTACGCAACAAAGAACTTCCAAAAGATTGGGAGAAGGTAATTCCGGTATTTGAAAGTGGCAAAGATCTTGCAACCCGCGCTGCTTCAGGCAAGGTTATAAATGCACTTGCAACAGTTCTGCCAGAATTCTGGGGCGGTTCATCTGACCTCGCGGGAAGTAATAACACGACTATCAGCGGTGGCGGATCGTTCTTACCTAAAACAAGTGCGATGTCCAATGCCAATCCCTATGGTCGAATTATTCATTTTGGAATTCGAGAACATGCAATGGGTGCAATCCTTAATGGAATTGCGCTACATGGGCTATCGACATGCTTCGGTGGCACATTCTTAGTCTTTAGTGATTACATGCGAGGTTCAGTTCGACTCGCTGCTCTAATGGATATTCCATCAATCTTTGTTTGGACCCACGATTCAATCGGACTTGGTGAAGATGGGCCAACACATCAACCTGTTGAACATATTGCTGCACTTCGGTTAATTCCAAATTTCACCGTCGTTAGACCTGCCGATGCAAATGAAACTGCAATTGCCTGGCGTGAAGTTATTAAGCGACGTAAACCAACTGGATTTGCACTCTCTCGTCAGAATCTGCCTGTAATAGATAGAACAAGCTGTGGCAGCGCCGAAGGAGTAGCGAAGGGCGCTTATATTGTTTGTGATACTGCAAAAGATCCTGATGTTATTTTGATCGCTACTGGGTCGGAAGTTCACATAGCAATTGCAGCAGCGGCGCTACTTGCGAACGAGAACGTTGCTGCACGTGTTGTAAGTGCGCCATCTCTGGAATGGTTTGATGAGCAAGGCCCGGCCTATCATGAAGAAATTTTGCCGAAGTCGATCAAGGCACGCGTGAGCATTGAGGCTGGTGTCGGTTCTGGTTGGCACAAGTATGTTGGCGACAGCGGTGAAATTATTAGCCTCGAACACTTTGGTGCATCGGCTTCTGCCGGTGAATTGTTTAAGGAGTACGGATTCACTCCAGAAAATATCGTTGCAGCTGCACGTCGCACAATTGCAAGGAGTTAGATGATTAATCTCGATGGTGCCGTTGCTGCTAAATATGATGCGACGAGTGAGGTTGCAAAAGACTTAAATGCGATAGCCGGCGCACTAGCGAAGAAGGATCCAACCCTTTGGGGTAAAGCTGCCCAAATCGAAGCTGGCGTTCGCTTGAATTGGATAGATCTTCCAAAATCTAGCCGTGAATTATTGCCCCAGCTTGATGCGTTAAGCGCTTGGGCGCGATCCAATAATTTAACCAACTTCATTCTGTGTGGGATGGGAGGCTCTTCCTTAGCGCCAGAGGTAATTGCTAAGACTTTTAACCGGGCGTTAACGATCTTGGACACCACAGATCCCGCACAAATTGCTGCATCTATACCTACTAACTTAACAACGACTCTTGTAATTGTCGGATCCAAATCAGGATCAACAATAGAAACTGCTTCACAGAAATCATTCTTTGAAAATCTCTTCGTCAAAGCTGGGCTAAATCCAGTAGATCATTTTGTAATAGTGACTGATCCACAATCACCGCTTGATAAAGCATCCCGAGCCTCTGGCTATCGTGTAATAAACGCCGATCCCAACGTTGGCGGAAGATTTAGCGCGCTTAGCGCTTTTGGCTTAGTACCAGCTGCGTTGATAGGCGTCGATGTTTCAGTTCTTCTCGATGATGCCGATATTGCAAGCCAAACATTTAGCGAACCAAACTCCCCTGCTATCAAGTTAGCGACTCTGCTTTTTGAACAATGCAAAGAGAATTTTTCGCTCACCGATGAGAAATCAAGCGTTAAGGGCTTGGGCGATTGGATTGAGCAATTAATCGCAGAGTCCACCGGGAAAGATCAAAGCGGTCGACTTCCGATAGTTGTCGAATCAAGTGCGGCAAAGGTTTCAGGCCCAGCACTGCAAATTGGTTTTGCACCTGGCGTAGCAGATCTAAATGTCATCGCCTCACTTGGTGAGCATTTTATTTTGTGGGAATGGGTCACAGCCCTTTTATGTCGCGCGCTTAAAGTTGATCCATTTAATCAACCAAACGTAACTGAAGCTAAAGAGCGAACTGGTGAATTACTCGAAGAATGGCGAGCCAGTGGAATACCTGAAATAACACCAGTTATTTCAACCGCAAATTTCGACATCTATGCCACCGGTTCACCCCTGACTCCCGGCGATGCAATTCGCGCATTGATCTCGCCCAACCAAAAGTATCTAGCGGTAATGGCTTATTTAAATCGCGTTGCAGATCATCACATTTGTGAGATTAGAAGCGTGCTCGCAGAAAAAACTAAGATCGGCGTTACCTTTGGTTGGGGTCCAAGATTTTTGCATTCAACCGGTCAGTTCCATAAAGGCGGGGCGCAGAACGGTGCATTCCTACAAATAACGGGTGAGAGTGCGAAAGATCTAGAGATTCCCAATAAGGAATTTTCATTTCACACTTTGTTGATGGCGCAAGCGCTTGGCGATGGCGCGGCAATCCAATCACGAGAATTACCGCTAGTAAGAATCCACTTGAAAAATAGAGAAGCAGGTATTGCAGAAATTTTAAAGTTAGTTAAAAACCTTTAAAATTAATCTTCGCCGCGAAGTCTAGAGAGTGCATCTTCTAGAATCTTCTTAGATTCTGCTTCGGTACGACGCTCTTTTACATAAGCCAAGTGAGTTTTGTATGGTTCATTCTTTATTGGCATAGGTGGTTTATCTTTATTTAGACCTGCTGGATAACCGCAACGTGGGCAATCCCAAATCTCTGGAATTTGAACTGTTTCATCTTCAGCAAATGATGGTCTAGTTTCATGACCCTTTGCACACCAATAAGAGACTCGAAAACGAGCAATGGCATCGCCACGCTCTGCTTCGCCCATAGGACCTGCGCCGACGCGACTTCCACGAATTGCGCTACCCATTTTTATCTCCTCTTACTAGATTAAACATTTAGAAAATTATTTTTTAAGAACTAAACTCAAAGCAATTACGCCAGCAAACCAAAGTCCGCCAACAACGATTGTGATGCGGTCCAAGTTTCTTTCTACAACCGAAGATCCGCCGTAGCTAGATGAAATTCCGCCACCAAATAGATCTGATAGCCCACTGCCTTTACCTTTGTGGAGAAGTACGAGTAGAACCATAAGAACACTGGTTACAACTAAAAGAATTGAAAGAGTTAGAACCACGAATTTCTCCTTTTATAAATCTGCTTATACGTCTGCCGCTTGCGAACTAAAAAGCACTGGGGTAAGGATACCTGCCAGCCAGTGTGGAATTACGCCGTTACCGCCCGGTGAAACTTGGCGATTCGAGCGAATTCCTCAGGATCTAGGCTTGCGCCCCCGACTAAAACACCATCGATATTTGGCTGTTGCATAATTTCGACGATATTGGCCGACTTGACCGAACCACCATAGAGAATGCGCGCACCTTCTGCAATTTCATCAGAACCGAATTTCACAAGTTCGCTTCTGATTGCTGCACATACTTCTTCAGCATCCGCAGCGCTCGCAGTCTTGCCAGTTCCGATTGCCCAAACTGGTTCGTAGGCGAAGACGATCTTCTTCAAATCTGGTTTGTGAAAACCCTTCAAGCCGTTGCGAAGTTGGTTCAATACATGAGCAACATGATTGCCTGCTTCACGTATATCAAGCTCTTCACCAATGCAGAAAATTGGCGTAATTTCATTTGTTAGTGCAGCTTTAATCTTACGATTAATCGTTGCATCATCTTCCTTGTGAATAGCGCGACGTTCGGAGTGACCAACCGCTACGTAAGAACATCCCAGTTTGCTCAACATCGAACCACTGATATCGCCAGTAAAAGCGCCACTTACATCTGGTGATAAATCTTGTGCGCCATATGATAGGCGTAGTCGATCTCCGTCAATCAGCGTTTGAACTGATCTAATATCAGTAAACGGTGGAAGTACTACAACATCAACTGCGTCATAATCCTTGTCATCTAATGAGTAAGAGAGTTTCTGCGTAACGGCGATTGCCTCAAGGTGATTGAGGTTCATCTTCCAGTTCCCTGCGATTAACGGCTTACGCATTATTCCTCCAGATTTGTAGGGCGAAAATTACTGTAGAACAACTAGACCAGGCAATTCTTTGCCTTCAAGATATTCCAGCGAAGCTCCACCACCGGTGGAGATATACCCGAAGTCCGAATCAGCAAAACCTAGTTTACGAACTGCGGCTGCAGAATCTCCGCCTCCCACAACGCTAATTCCACTTACTTTGGTAAGCGCTTGCGCTAATACCTTCGTGCCATTTGCAAAATTAGGAAATTCAAAGACTCCCATCGGTCCATTCCAGAAAACAGTTTTACATTCGCTTATCGCAGCCGCGAAAGCTTTCGCACTCTCCGGACCAATATCAAGCCCCATTTGATCAGCTGGAATTGCATCAGCCGAAACAACGGCTGGCTCGGCATCAGCGTTAAATTCTGGAGCAACCACAATGTCGCTTGGAAGTAGGAATTTAACTCCACGCATCTCTGCACGTTCCATAAGTTCAATAACAGTTGGAATCAAATCAGTCTCAACTAAAGATTTCCCAATCTCCAAACCTTTAGCTGCCAAGAATGTGAAGAGCATCCCACCACCGATTGCAATTGTGTCTACCTTTGTAAGTAGATTCGAAATAACACCAATCTTGTCCGAAACTTTTGAACCACCTAAAGCAACGCCATATGGGCGCTCTGGAGATTGTGTAAGTTTCTTTAAAACTTCAACTTCAGCAGCAACTAAATATCCAGCGGCATGTGGCAATAATTTTGCAACATCGTAAACCGAAGCGTGCTTGCGGTGTACCGCCCCAAAACCATCACTGATAAAGAAATCGGCATAACTGGCAAGTTCATTAGCTAAAACCGCGCGTTCACTTTCATCCTTAGAAGTTTCAGCCGCTTCATAACGAATGTTTTCAAGCAAGGTAACCCCAGTACCACTTAGCTTTGCCCCCACAATTTCGGGTGAAAACTTAACTTCTGTTTCAAGCAATTCCGAAAGTCGCTTCGCAATTGGCGCAAGTGAAAGTTCAGCTTTACGCTCCCCTTTTGGTCGACCAAGGTGCGCAGTTATGACAACCGATGCACCTTGTGCGAGCAAATACTTAATAGTTGGTAGTGAAGCCTTAATTCGACCATCATCTGTGATCACGCCATCTTTCAACGGCACATTTAAATCACAGCGAAGTAGAACTCGCTTCCCACGAACATCTATCGAGTCGAGGGTTTTGATATTCATTAAAGCTTCTTGCCTACATATCCAACAAGGTCAACTAAACGATTTGAATAACCCCATTCGTTGTCGTACCAGCCAACAACTTTTGCAGTTGTTCCGATTACCTTGGTAAGTCCCGCATCCAAAATACATGAGCTTGGATCAGTCACGATATCTGCAGAGACAATTGGATCTTCGGTGTAAGTGAGATATCCCTTAAGAGATCCCTCAGCCGCCTTCTTCAGCGCAGCGTTGATCTCTGCCGCTGTAACTTCTCTTGAAAGTTCTACGGTTAAATCTGTTGCAGAACCTGTTGGGACTGGAACGCGAAGAGCGAAGCCATCTAGCTTGCCCTTTAGATTTGGAAGAACCAGGCTGATTGCCTTAGCTGCACCAGTCGTGCTTGGAATAATCGAAACTGCAGCTGCGCGTGCGCGGCGTAGATCCTTATGAGGTTGATCTAGTACTGATTGATCATTTGTATAAGCATGAATTGTTGTCATCAAGCCACGAACAATTCCGAATTCTTCATCTAGAACCTTAGCCATAGGAGCTAAACAGTTTGTCGTGCAAGATGCATTGGAAATTACGTGATGGTTTGCCGCATCGTATTTCTCATGATTTACGCCCATGACGACAGTGATGTCCTCATCGGTTGCAGGTGCAGAAATGATTACCTTTTTGGCGCCAGCAGTGATGTGCTTCTTCGCATCGGCTGCCTTTGTAAAGAAGCCAGTTGATTCAATAACAATGTCAGCCTTAACTTCGCCCCATGGCAAGTTAGCTGGATCGCGCTCTGAAAATACGCGAATAGTTTTACCGTTCACAGTGATTGAATCATCAGTGAAAGTAACTGGAAGGCCTAGTCGACCCAAGATTGAGTCATATTTTAAGAGATGTGTAAGAGTTGCATTATCTGTTAGATCGTTTATACCTACGATTTCGATATCAGCGCCAGATTGAAGAGCTGCGCGAAAGAAGTTACGACCAATTCGTCCAAAACCATTAATTCCGACACGTACCATTTATTTGCCTGCCTCAGATTGGAAAAGCGAAAATTTATAAACCACAACGCTGTAGAGGTCTAAATCCTATCAGCCAGAATTAAGTGATAATCCCGCTTACTCAGCCAATAAATCGGGACTTAAGCCCGCTTCGGTATCTGGAATCCCTAAATCATGAGCGCGCTTATCTGCCATCGCAAGTAATCTGCGAATACGGCCAGCGATTGCATCCTTAGTCATAGGTGGAGATGCGAGTGAACCGAGTTCTTCAAGGCTTGCTTGACCGTGATTTATTCGCAACTCCCCTGCTTGCTTAAGGTGATCTGGGATTTCTGCACCGAGGATCTCCATTGCTCTAGCGACGCGCGCTGAAGCGGCAACCGCTGCTCGCGCAGAACGACGCAGGTTTGCATCATCAAAATTAGCTAGTCGGTTTGCTGTTGCCCGAACTTCGCGGCGCATTCGACGCTCTTCCCATGCGAGAACACTTTCATGTGCACCTAACCTTGTAAGCAGTGCACCAATCGCATCGCCATCGCGAAGTACTACTCGATCCACACTTCTAACTTCACGTGCCTTCGCAGTAATACCAAGCCTTCTCGCTGCTCCAACTAAGGCCAGCGCAGCTTCAGGTCCGGGACAGGTAATTTCTAGCGCCGAGGATCTTCCAGGTTCGGTAAGTGAACCATGTGCAAGAAATGCGCCGCGCCAGGCAGCTTCGGCATCACAGATACCGGCAGAAACAACTTGTGGCGGCAATCCGCGAATCGGTCGATTATTTGCATCAATCAATCCAGTCTGTCTTGCTAGCGCGTCGCCATCAGATGTAACTCGAACTACATATCTACTTCCCTTGCGTAGTCCACTTGGTGACAGGACTGCGAGTTCACTTTCATGACCAAAAATTTCAGCGATATCTTTACGCAATCTGCGAGCACCTTGCGCGGTATCTAATTCAACTTCAATCGCAATTTTTCCCGCTGTTATATGTAATCCACCAGCAAATCTAAGAACTGCGGATACTTCGGCCTTACGACAACACGGCTTCGATATAGAGAGTCGGCTCAATTCATCTTTCACCGCGGATGTCATTGCCATGGGCGCTATTTAAGCAGGGTTGAGGCAAAAATGTGCGTGAAAAGTGAACTCATTTTTCTTGAATCATGATGATTTCGGTCCTGATCTCTAGCCACATCAACCACAATGAGTTCTCCGCCAAGATTCTCGACCATGTTAGAGAGACCACTTGTGGAATCAATGGTTGTTGGATCGGCTACTGCAATATCCAATTTAAAGCTCGGTAAATGTGAAATTACCAATCTCAGGTGTTCCTCTGGAGTATTCCCCGCAAATTCATCGGCACCTTCAACTTCTTGCAGGTTTAAGATCATAATTTTCTTCGCCTTACTCTTGGCTATTGCCGAAGCCATCTCATCAAGAAGAAAATGTGGCATAACACTTGAGAACCATGATCCTGGACCGAAAGTTAACCAATCTGCCTCTTCGATTGCAGTCAAAACTTGCGGCGCAACAGCTGGTTTATCCGGAAGCAATTTTAGCGTCTTCAATTTACCTTTAGCGGTTGCTACTTCAATCTGACCTCGAACTCGAACTTCACCGGAGTTAGATTCAAAAACACCTTCGATATCTAAGGGTTCTAGCGACATTGGTAGAACTCTTCCAACAATTTTCAACAGTTCACCAACACGATCGATACCCGCAACTAAATCATCAGAGCTATCCCATAACGCTGCCAGCAGTAAGTTTCCGAGTGCATGTCCAGCTAAATCGCCATCACTGGTAAATCGATGTTGAATAATTTCTGACCAACTTTGTCCCCAAGCATCGGAACCGCAGAGCGCCGCCAGTGCCATCCGTAAATCACCCGGCGGCAAAAAATTAAATTCATCGCGGATTCGTCCGCTTGATCCACCGTTATCGGCGACAGTTACAACTGCCGTGATATTTGGTGTCACATCTCGTAGCGCTGTAAGAGTTGCCGCAAGACCGTGGCCGCCACCAAATGCAACGACTTTTTCTTTCGAATTGCTCATTAAACTTCGCGACCCAAATCACGGTGCACTGCTTGCGCAGATATCTTGCTAGCGGTTATGCCACTAGATTTTGCGAATCGCTTTGCTAATTCCTCTGAGATCGCAACACTCCGGTGCTTACCGCCAGTGCAACCAACTGCAAGAGTTAGATATTTACGACCCTCCTGCATGAAACCAACTGCCATCGTTTCAAAGAGCGATTGATATTTCGTTAAAAATTCTTGAACATTGGAACTTGCCAAAACATTATCGGAGACGGCTTTATCTAGACCGGTTAATGGTCGTAGCTCTGGAATCCAATGTGGGTTGGCGATAAATCTGCAATCCATAACCAAGTCGGCATCGACCGGTATGCCGTATTTGTATCCAAAAGAAAGTATGTTTACTCGCAAATCTGAATCCGATTCCTTACTAAAAATCTCGCCAATTTTTGCTTCTAGCTGGTGGATATTTAGCGAAGAGGAATCGATTACAAAATCTGCGGCTGATCGAACTTCTTGTAGGCGGGTACGTTCCTTAGTTATTCCATCCAAGATTCGATCTGTACCTTGCAATGGATGTGGGCGTCTCGTTGCTTCGAAGCGGCGCACCAAGGATTCATCTGAAGCATCAACGAAGAGAATTCTGCGTGCAATATTTAACTCGCTTAAATCAGAGAGTGATTTAGTTAAATCGTCGAAAAATTGGCCACCACGAACATCAATAACGACGGCAATTGCTGATGGGGTTTTAGCTGCCATTGCACAGAGCGAGGCAATCATTGAAGGTGGCAAGTTATCAACTACATACCAACCTAAATCTTCTAAAGCATGGGAGACAGTAGATTTTCCAGCGCCACTCATTCCAGTGATTACTAAAACTTCATTAGAACCCATGGTTCAATCCTCTCAAGTAATCTCGCCAGTTTCCATATTTATGCTTCGAATTTCATCTCTTTCAGAATTTAGATGGCTAAATATCGACTCTGCAATTCCAGTACCGATACCCGGAATTGCTGCAAGCTCTAACACACTAGCTTTGCGGATAGCAGTGACGGAACCGAAGTGATCCAAAAGGGCTGTTCTTCTAGATTCGCCCAACTTTGGGATGCCATCTAAAAGTGATTCAAGCATAACTTTCGAACGTTTGCTCCTATGGAATGTAATGGCAAAGCGATGAGCCTCATCGCGTATTCGTTGCAATAAGTAAAGACCCTCGCTATGTCTTGGAAAAATAATTGGTTCCTTGCTGTCTGCCAGCCAGACTTCTTCTAAACGCTTTGCAAGTCCGCAAATAAATATGTCGGAGATTCCCAAGTCAGCTAAGGCTTTTGCTGCAGCTGCAACTTGTGGCTTTCCGCCATCTACGACAATTAACTGCGGAGGATAAGCGAATTTTGGTCTTACTCCCCCAGATACAGCAATCTCCGAATTATCAATTTCACGCTCGGATAAATAACGCTTCAAACGCCTGGTCAGAACATGGTGCATAGCTCGAGTGTCATCGAATCCAGCATCATCATCGATTGCAAATCTTCGGTAGTCGCTCTTCTTAATTTGACCATCTTCGAATACAACCATCGAGGCGACCATATGTTTGCCTTGAATATTTGAAATATCAAAACATTCGATACGCAGTGGAAGTTCGGGAAGATCTAAGAGATTAGCGATCTCTTCTAAGGCCCTTCCAGAAACTGCGGCATCGTTTGAACGCTTGCTTAGGTATTGAATTAAGGCCTGATGCGCATTGCGTTTAACGGTATTAATAACTTCATGCTTATCGCCGCGAAGTGGCTTGTTGATTGTAACTTTGTGCCCTGATTTATCCGTAAGCCAATCTTGAATTGTTTCCAGGTTTTCAGGAAGTTCGTCCACCAATATTTCAGTTGGCGCATCTAGTTCGGAATAGATCTTTGAAATCATTGCCTCAATTACATTCTCAGCTTCAAGAACATCCGAGCGATCCAAAATCCATGATCGTGATCCGACAACCCGACCGTGTCTAACCGAGAACATCGTCACGCTGGCATGCGTAATTTCCGAGTGCGTAGCTAACAAGTCCGCAGAGAAGCCATCACTTAGAAATGTTCCCGACGTTTCAGCCGATCTTTCAATAGCAGATATCTGATCTCGAATTCGTGCCGCTTGTTCAAACTCTTCACGATCCGAAGCTTCGGACATCTCTCTCGTCAAGGTAGCTGCAATATCCCCCGAACTCGTGTCTACAAATTTGACCAACTTTTTCGCAATTTCTAAGTGCTCCTCTTTCGAAACCCATGAGACGCAAGGCGCACTGCATTTTCCAATATCTCCAAGTAGGCATTGGCGTTTGCTCTTCACCGCTCGTGAAAAATTAGAATCGGTACAACTTCGAATTGGATAAAGTTTTTGGATTACATCGAAACTGCTTCGCAACGCCCAGGCATGAGCATATGGTCCAAAATATTTAACACCTGGCCGCTTCTTTGCGCGCGATATAAATAGCCGAGGAAATTCATCGGTGAGACTTACGGCTAGATAGGGATATGACTTATCGTCCTTGAATTGAATATTGTATTTGGGATTTTCGGTCTTAATCCAAGTGAATTCAAGTTGCAGCGCTTCGATTTCAGTATTAACAATCGTCCAATCGACGCGCACCGCTTCATTAACCATGCGGTAAGTCTTCTCAAGAAGATTCTTCTGAAAATATGAGTTGAGTCGATTCTTTAAATTTTTAGCTTTACCAACATAAATCACGGTTCCCTTATCGTTAAAGAAACGATAAACGCCAGGTTCAGTAGGTATTGAATCGGGACGATAGCTCGCGGGATCTGTCATTTGCTATCCCTTAAGAGAGGTAGCCAAAAATGTTCCGGTATAACTGGCCTTGTTCTTAGCTACCTCTTCTGGAGTTCCTTCGGCCACAACTACTCCGCCACCAGAGCCACCTTCGGGGCCTAAATCGATTACCCAATCGGCAGATTTAATAACATCTAAGTTGTGTTCAATAACAATTACAGTGTTTCCGGTATCAACCAAGCGATTTAAAACAATCAAAAGTTTTCTAACATCCTCAAAATGCAAGCCAGTTGTTGGCTCATCCAGAACGTAAATTGTTCGACCAGTTGAGCGGCGTTGAAGTTCGGTAGCCAACTTAACTCGCTGTGCCTCGCCACCAGAGAGCGTCGGAGCCGATTGACCTAATCGCACATAGCCAAGACCAACATCATTTAAGGTTTTTAAATAGCGAGCGATCGCAGGAACCGATTCAAAAAACCCAAACGCTTCTTCGATAGACATGTTCAACACTTCGGCGATAGTTTTTCCCTTGTAATGGACTTCCAGAGTTTCCCGGTTATATCGAGCCCCATGACAAACTTCGCACGGCACATAAACATCAGGCAGAAAGTTCATTTCAATTGTGATTGTTCCATCGCCAGCACAGTTTTCACAGCGTCCGCCTTTAACATTGAACGAGAATCGACCTTGAAGATAACCGCGGATTTTCGCTTCTGTCGTCTCGGCGAAGAGAGCGCGAACTTTGTCGAATACTCCGGTGTAGGTAGCTGGATTTGATCTTGGAGTTCTGCCAATCGGCGATTGATCTACGTGAACCACTTTATCCAGTAGCTCTAAACCCGAAATCGACTTGTGACGACCAGGAACTATCCGAGCCCCATTCAATTTATTAGCGAGAACTGAATACAAAATATCATTAACTAAAGTTGATTTTCCAGAACCACTTACGCCAGATACTGCAACAAAAGCGCCAAGTGGGAATGAAACATCAATATTCTGCAAGTTATTCTCGCGTGCACCCTTAACGGTCAAACTTCGCTTCGCATCCAGCTCGCGACGAACTTTAGGAACTTCGATCTTGGTACGCCCAGAAAGATAAGCACCGGTGATTGAATCTTTAGCAGTAATCAAAGCCTGATAATCGCCCGATGAAACAACATGTCCACCATGTTCTCCGGCACCCGGACCGATATCAACAATCCAATCTGCCGTTCTGATTGTGTCTTCATCATGCTCGACAACAATCAAAGTATTTCCAAGGTCACGAAGTCTGGTCAGTGTGTCAATTAGCCTGCGGTTATCGCGTTGGTGCAGACCAATGCTTGGCTCGTCTAATACATATAGAACGCCGACTAGCCCTGAACCAATTTGAGTTGCGAGACGGATACGTTGCGCCTCGCCACCAGAAAGCGTTGCTGCTGGGCGATCAAGAGATAAATAATCTAAGCCAACATCGAGTAGAAAACCTAAACGGGCATTAACTTCCTTTAAGACTCGTTCGGCAATTTGTTTCTCTCGTGCGTTCAGAGAAATCTTATTTAAGAATTGTGCACAGTCCTTGATAGAGAGTTCACATATTGCCGCGATGCTCTTATCACCGATTGTTACCGCTAGAACTTCAGGCTTTAACCGTGTTCCCTTACATACCGGACAAGGTGTTTCACGCATATATGCTTCATATTTATCGCGTGAGAAATCGCTATCAGTTTCAGAATGTCTGCGTTCGATGAATGAAACAACGCCTTCGAAACCAGTTGAGTAGTTGCGTACTCGACCATAACGATTTTTATATTTAACATGGACTTCGTAATCCCAGCCATTCAAAATTGCATCTTTAGCATTTGCCGACAACTTCTTCCACGGCGTTGATAACGAAAACTTAAGCTCCCCAGCTAAGCCCTCAATCAACCTCGCAAAATACTCTGAAGATTGTCCCCCAGCCCAAGGGGCAATCGCGCCGTCATCAATTGAAAGATCGTCGTCAGGAATTACTAGTTCAGCATCAACTTCTAACTTTGTACCGATACCTGTGCACTCTGGACAGGCTCCAAATGGCGAGTTGAAAGAGAAAGAGCGTGGTTCTAACTCTTCAAAAGAGAGTCCGCAATCGTGACAAGCCATATGTTCGCTGTAGGTGCGTTCTTTATCCGCTGCTCCCACTTTTATATCAACAAAATCCAAAATAACTAAACCGCTTGCAAGTCGGAGCGCTGTTTCAATTGAGTCTGTTAGACGTGTCTTCGATTCTGCTTTTACAGTTAATCGATCTACGACTACTTCAATAGTGTGCTTCTCTTGCTTTTTGAGTTTCGGCACTTCCGCTATTGGATATACCGTGCCATCAACGCGAACTCTGGCGAAACCCTGAGTTGTGAAATCCTTAAAAAGATCTAGAAATTCACCTTTGCGAGCTCGAACTACTGGCGCTAAAACTAAGAATTTAGTATCAACTGGCATCGCCAGAATTTGATCAACAATATTTTGTGGTGTTTGCTTCGCAATCGGCTTTCCGCAGCTTGGACAATGTGGTCGACCTGCGCGTGCAAATAGCAGACGCAGATAATCATAAACTTCAGTAATAGTTCCAACTGTAGATCTTGGATTTCGGTTTGTTGATTTTTGATCAATCGATACTGCAGGTGAGAGTCCTTCGATGAAATCCACATCGGGTTTATCCATCTGGCCCAGGAATTGTCGGGCGTATGCCGAAAGTGATTCAACAT
>JAPLAY010000051.1 GCA_026393035.1 Actinomycetota bacterium | reverse complement strand
CGAGCTGCATACCTTGGAACCGGAGCAGCTGCGCACTAATTAATTGCGCTCAGCAAGAATCAAGCAGGTAATTCGTGATGTGCAGGTTTTCTCGCCAGCTTCATTCGTGATTATTACTTCATAGCAACAGAGCGTTTTTCCAAGTGAGATTGCGGTTGCAATTCCGGTAACAAAACCTGAAGTCGCAGATTTGTGATGAGTGGCATTTATATCGACGCCAACTATCTTGCGGTGAATTCCGGCATGTAATTGTGTACCGATTGAACCAAGGCTTTCAGCCAGAACAACACTTGCGCCGCCATGAAGTAAGCCCATCGGTTGGGTATTTCCTTCGACGGGCATTCTTGCAACAAGACGTTCTGGTGTGGCTTCGAGAATCTCGATTCCCATTTTTTCACCTAGTGCGCCACTGCCACGCTTCTTCAAAATCTCAAGGAAATCATCCATGTTGCTAAGTCTAACCAATAGACTCGCGGGAAATGAGCGCAACCAAAAAACTTTTATTAATCGATGGCCATTCGCTGGCTTATCGTGCGTTTTACGCGCTTCCAGCCGAAAATTTTGTTACCTCTGCCGGTCAGCACACCAACGCGATCTACGGCTTTGCCTCGATGTTGATAAATCTGATCTCATCGGAAAAGCCAACACACATTGCTACCGCATTCGATGTTTCTCGCAAAACTTTTCGATCCGAACGCTTTCCTGAATATAAAGCGAACCGTTCGGCGACCCCTGATGAATTTCGTTCCCAGACAAGTTTTCTCTTCGATTTAGTCCAGGGCTTTGGCATCCGACATTTTGCAGTTGAAGGTTTCGAGGCTGATGACATCATCGCAACGCTGGCGAAGCGAGCTGAAAGCGAAGAGTTCGAAGTATTAATCTGCACTGGAGATCGTGATTCGTTTCAACTAATTAACGAGAAGACAACTGTTCTTTATCCGAAGCGTGGTGTTACAGATTTAGCAAGAATGACGCCAGAGGCAGTCTTGGAAAAATATGGTTTAACTCCTGCGCAGTATCCAGACTTTGCCGCACTTCGCGGCGACCCGAGTGATAACTTGCCTTCAATCCCAGGTGTTGGTGAAAAGACTGCAGCAAAGTGGATTATTGAATTCGGTTCGCTGGAAAATTTACTTGCGAATACCACTGGGATTGGTGGCAAAGTAGGCGAATCCCTGCGTGCAAATATTGCTAGCGTAGAACTAAATGCCGAACTTACCCACCTAAAGAGCGATATGAATATTGAGGCTGAAATCTCAGAGCTAAAGTGGAGTGGTATTGATTCAAACCTTCTAAATCAACTCCTAGATAAATTAGAAATCAAAGCGATTAAGGATCGAGTCAAGGTTTTATCTTCAGGGGATTCAGATTCACCAGAGATAAGGCCAGTCACAAAATCTGCGAAAGTTAATAGTAAAGAGATCACGTCAGGAGAGCTAGATAGTTTGTTGGCGAATCGACGCGAAGCTATCGGCCTGTTGATAAGCGCACCAGAGGGTTCGGTTCTCGAATATAGCGTTGCTACCGATGAATCAACTATTTATATCGTTCGTGATTCCAAGTTAGGCAAGTGGTTACAAGATCCGTTACTCCCTAAATTTATGCATGGCGCTAAAGAGATTGCACGAAAGCTGCCGATTGAAGGTTTAGTTTTTGATACTGAACTAGCGGCTTATTTAATAAATCCAGGCGGTCGAAATCTTGATTTGTCTGACCTGACTGAAAGATTTCTTGGAATAGTAAATGCGGAACAGGAAGAATCTCTCTTCTCACAATTTGATGGGCTAGGGGCTTTGGCCATTTACAAATTGGTGCCAATACTAAGTAGTGAACTTCAAGATCGAGGAATGACATCGCTAATGCAGGAATTAGAGATACCTGTATTGCAAGAACTCGCAAGGATGGAAGGCGTTGGTATAGGAGTAGCTTCGGAGAAATTGACTCAACTCTCTGCCTTTTTCCGTGGCGAAGTAGAACGTGAGACTAGGGGAGCGCATAAGGAAGCAGGAAAAGAGTTCAACGTTGGCTCACCGAAGCAATTGCAAGCCATTTTATTTGATGAATTGGATCTGCCTAAAACTAAGAAGATCAAGACTGGATTCACGACAGATGCCGAAAGCCTTGATTGGTTATTCGCCAAGACTAAACATCCGATTCTTAAACACTTACTGCGAATTCGCGAAACCAGTAAATTATTGACGACAGTAGATGGTCTAATAGATGCCACTGCTGCTGATGGCAGAATCCATACAATTTTCCAACAAACAGTCACAGCGACGGGTCGCCTATCTTCAACAAATCCGAACTTACAGAATATTCCGGTCCGCACCGAAGAGGGCCGCAAAATTCGCGATTGCTTTGTATCGAAAGCACCATATAAAACTCTGTTGACCGCTGATTACAGCCAGATTGAAATGCGCATCATGGCGCATTTATCCAAGGATGCGAACTTAATCGAAGCTTTCAAAATGGGCGAAGATTTACACTCAACTGTTGCCGGTTTAGTTTTCGGTGTTAAACCAGATGGCGTTGATGCAGAAATGCGGAGACAGATTAAAGCTATGTCATATGGACTTGCTTACGGGCTCTCTGCTTATGGCTTGGCACAACAACTTGATCTTTCGCCAACAGATGCCGCAATTTTGATGGATAAATACTTTGGTCGCTTCGGTGGAATTCGTGATTACTTAGCACAGGTCGTTGTCATCGCACGAGATAAGGGATACACCGAGACGATCATGGGGCGTCGTCGCTACCTTCCAGATTTAACAAGTGACAACCGACCTCGCCGTGAAATCGCAGAGCGCATGGCGCTAAATGCACCTATCCAAGGTTCAGCTGCGGACATTATTAAGGTTGCAATGTTGAATGTGGCGAAAGAGCTGAAAGCACAATCTCTTAAATCTCGCTTGCTACTTCAAGTGCATGACGAATTGATTCTGGAAGTGGCTGATGGCGAGGAAGAAGTTTTAACTAAGTTAGTCGAAACTCAAATGGGCAACGCATTTGAACTTTCGGTTCCGTTAGATGTGAATATTGGAATAGGCGAGAGCTGGGATCTAGCTGCGCACTAATTAGTTTTATCAAGCGCGGTATTAATCGCTTCTTCATCTTCGCTCTGGGTAGGCAAGCGATCTGCGGCACTCAATAATTTATGACCGTTTGCAATTACTAAATATCCAAAGAGAACACAGAGGCTCATTGCCGCTAGACAATATCGTGGTGAAAAGGCTTCGCTAATGAATCCACTAATTGCTGAGCCAAGGGCCATAGCGGTTCCTTCGAAAGTCCAGAGCCAACCAATTGCAGAAGATGCAGTTCCCTTTGGACGAACAGCTTCAACAATTTCCCAATAGAAAACCATTTGCATACCGCCAGCAAGCCCAAGAAGCCCAGAGATAATTAGTAGCGTCCAATCAGGATTTGATATTGCAAGTGGCGCGCAGACAATGACCCAGAAGAGATAGGTGCTTCTAAATGCTCGCAGAGGTGTGATCTTCTTTGAAATCAATCCTGCTAATAAACTTCCAAAAATATTGAAGACTGCCATCACTGCAAAAATTAAGCCAGTTCGCCCAGCCACGCCTTCTATCGTTGTGAATGCCGGGATTCCAGTCTCGAAAAGTCCATATGCCAAACCGATAAAAATTCCCTCAGCAATTAGGAGACGTATTGCAGGCATTTTGAGTAAGTGCTCAGCGCCTTGTTCCTTCTTCTCTGGTATCCAAGTTCGAGTGACCTTTAAGAGTGCAAGTGCGATACCGCCAATCAACATTGCAGCCGCGCAAGAATTCAGTGCGATTTTAGGGTTACTAGATAGAGCAAGTGAAGTTACAAGAACTGGCCCAATCACTGCGGTTGCACTCATTACTGCGGTATCAATTGCAAAAATAGTGCGCTGCTTACTTTCTGGAATAACAACTTTCCAAAGCGGCCTTACCGCCAAATTTATTGGAGGTGCAACAGCGCCGAGGATGAAGGCGATAGCAATTAACGAAATCTTGGTATCTGCATAATTGAAAAAAATTATGAGAGCTGCATATGAGGGAACAAGAGCTCGAAGCGGCCAGGTCAAACCATATTTATCAATGAAGCTTGAACGAAGTCCCACAGAAGCTGAAGAAGCGAGCGTGTTCAATCCAACTGCCAGACCGGCTAAAGAGATTGATGCGGTTGATTGTTGAACTTTGAAGAAGATTCCAAGTGTGATCATTCCGTAGGCTAGGCGAGCCGGAATGGAACTTAGAAGCAATTGCTGGACACCTTTCATTTTCAGCAGTTCGAGGTATGCGTGCATTTTCTGATTCTAGACCCCGATTTTGACCATCCACCAGCACGCAAGTAGCCTTAGCCCTTCGTGAATCAGCCAGATTTATGCAATTTACAAAATGTCCTATTCCTACTACTTCTATCCCTTCGGAGAATTTTGACCCCTACACAAATCACAGTAAACGACATCGGCTCAGCCGAAGATTTTCTTGCCGCAATTGAAGGCACAATTAAGAATTTTAATGATGGCGATCTAGTTATCGGGACCGTTGTTCAAATTGATCGCGAAGAAGTTTTGCTAGATATTGGTTACAAGACTGAAGGTGTTATTCCTTCACGTGAATTATCTATCCGCCACGACATTGATCCTTCAGAGATTGTTTCTGTCGGCGATCGCGTTGAAGCACTTGTAATCACAAAAGAAGATAAAGAAGGCCGACTAATCCTTTCTAAGAAGCGCGCACAATACGAACGCGCCTGGGGAGACATCGAAGGCAAAAAAGAGCGTGACGAAGTTGTCACCGGAACTGTTATTGAAGTTGTTAAGGGTGGCTTGATCGTAGATATCGGTCTACGTGGCTTCCTTCCAGCATCACTAGTTGAAATGCGTCGCGTTCGTGACTTGACTCCATACATCGGACAACAAGTTGAAGCTCGCATTATTGAATTGGATAAGAATCGCAACAACGTTGTACTTTCACGTCGTGCATTCCTAGAACAAACTCAATCTGCTTCACGCACAACATTCTTGAACCAACTAGAAAAGGGTCAAGTTCGTTCTGGCGTAGTTTCATCAATCGTGAACTTTGGTGCTTTCGTAGACCTAGGTGGCGTAGATGGACTTGTTCACGTATCTGAACTTTCATGGAAGCACATTGATCATCCAAATGAAGTTGTTGAAGTTGGCGACGCTGTAACAGTTGAAGTTCTAGAAGTTGACTTCGAACGTGAGCGCGTTTCACTCTCACTTAAGGCGACACAGGAAGATCCATGGCAAGCATTTGCTCGCACACATACGATCAACCAAGTTGTTCCTGGTGAAGTTACCAAGCTTGTTCCATTCGGCGCATTCATTCGCGTATTCGAAGGAATCGAAGGACTTGTTCACATCTCAGAGCTGGCGGAACGCCACGTTGAAATTCCAGAGCAAGTTGTTCAAGTCGGTGACGAACTATTCGTAAAGATTATTGACATTGATCTAGAACGACGTCGCATCTCACTTTCATTGAAGCAAGCAAATGAAGGCCACGAAGTTGAAATCGAAGCATTCGATCCAACTCAATATGGAATGGCTGCTCGATATGATGCAGCTGGAAACTTCATTTACCCTGAAGGTTTCGATGTTGATTCTCAAGAATGGCGTCCTGGATTTGAAACTCAACGCGAAGAATGGGAACGTCAATATGCGGAAGCGCAAACACGTTTCATGGCTCACCGTAAGCAGAAGGAAGAGGCTAAAGCAGCCGACGCTGCTGCTGGTGATGCACCCGTAGCTGAAGTTGCAGTAGAAACTACAGCTGAATAAAAAATAGAGTTAAGGGCCCTGACTTCGGTCGGGGCCCTTTTCGTTTGCCTCCCGCGTTAAAAGATAAGATTGGCCCGTGATAAAAGTTGCCCTTACTGGTGGAATTGGATCCGGTAAATCTGTTGCTGGAGATTTTTTTGAAGATCTTGGCGCAGTTGTTGTAGATGCCGATCAACTTTCTCGCGATGTAATAGAGCGCGGAACTGAAGGCTTCAATGAGATAGTCGCTACTTTTGGCGATGAGATTCTTACAAATGGCGTTCTAGATCGCAGCAAACTGGGTCAGATAGTTTTTTCAGATCCAAACGCCCGCAGGAAATTGGAAGAGATTATTCATCCCCGAGTCGCAGAGGCCTTCGAAGAGATTGTTAATGACAGCCCTGGTGATTCGGTAATCATTTACCAAATTCCAATTCTGGTAGAAACAAAAGGCGCGGATAGATTCGATTACATCATCACTGTTGAGGCAAGCTTGGAGAACCGAATTTCAAGGTTAAAGAGCCGCGGGCTTAAAGGATACGAGATAGACGCTCGCCTTAAAGTACAGGCAAGTGATGCAGAGCGAGCTGAGATTGCGGATACTGTTTTTAAGAATGATGGCGATCTCGATTCACTTTTGCGCCAAGTTGAAAACATCTACGAAGATGTTCTATTGCCCAGAGCTAAAGCTAGTGCCAGTTAATTGATGCGCCCGATTACAGATCTGCAGCGCAAGGTAAACCCGTTTCAAGTTATTAGTGATTATGTTCCTTCTGGCGACCAGCCAAAAGCTATTGCCGAACTCGAAGCTCGGATCAATGCGGGGGAGTCCGACGTTGTTCTTCTGGGAGCTACTGGAACTGGAAAATCCGCGACGACTGCTTGGTTAATTGAAAAATTGCAACGCCCAACGTTGGTGCTCGCTCCTAATAAGACTTTAGCCGCGCAACTCGCAAACGAATTCCGCGAATTAATGCCCAATAACGCTGTTGAATATTTCGTCTCATATTACGACTATTACCAACCTGAAGCGTATGTGCCACAGACCGATACTTTCATCGAGAAGGACAGCTCGGTTAACAGTGAAGTTGAACGGCTACGACATTCCGCTACTAACTCGTTACTAACCCGGAGAGATGTAATCGTCGTAGCAACCGTTTCCTGTATTTATGGTCTTGGAACACCTCAAGAATATGTTGATCGGATGATCAAACTGCAAATAGGGGATTCCATAGAACGCAACAAACTTTTGCGGAAGTTCGTAGACATTCAATATAAACGAAATGACATGGCATTCGAACGTGGAACATTTCGGGTGCGTGGCGACACAATTGAAATTATCCCGATGTATGAAGAGCTGGCGCTTCGGATTGAAATGTTTGGAGATGAAATTGAACGAATCACAACTCTGCATCCGCTAACTGGCGAAATTATCCGTGATGAAACCGAGATGTATATCTTCCCGGCAAGCCATTATTCAGCAGGACCAGAAACCATGAACCGTGCTATTTCAGCAATTGAAATTGAAATGGAGGGAAAGGTTGATGAGTTCGAACGCCAGAACAAATTATTGGAAGCGCAACGAATTCGCATGCGAACGACATTTGATATCGAGATGATGCGCCAACTTGGCTTCTGTTCTGGCATCGAAAACTATTCCCGTCATATCGATGGCCGTGGTGCGGGCTCACCGCCGAATTGTCTATTGGATTACTTCCCAGAAGATTTTCTAGTTGTCATCGATGAATCGCATGTTACGGTCCCACAAATTGGTGCCATGTATGAAGGCGATGCATCTCGTAAACGAACTTTGGTTGAACACGGTTTCAGATTGCCATCGGCTATGGATAACCGACCACTTAGATTTGCCGAATTTATCGAACGCAAAGGCCAGACTGTTTATCTTTCAGCGACGCCAGGTAAATATGAGTTAGAGAAAACTGGTGGTCAATTTGTCGAGCAAGTTATTAGGCCAACTGGTTTAGTTGATCCGCAAATTGTGATTAAACCGATCAAGGGCCAGATAGATGATTTGGTCTATGAAATAAATCTTCGTGCCGCCAAGAATGAAAGAATCTTGGTAACAACTCTGACTAAAAAGATGTCGGAAGACTTAACGGATTATCTAATGGGGCTTGGGGTTCGGGTTCGGTACCTGCATTCTGAGGTCGATACCTTGCGTCGAGTTGAACTTCTACGAGAACTTAGATCAGGCGAATACGATGTTTTGATTGGAATCAATTTACTCCGCGAAGGTTTGGATCTACCGGAAGTTTCATTAGTCGCGATCTTGGATGCAGATAAGCAAGGCTTTCTCCGTTCTGCAACATCTTTGATTCAAACTATCGGTCGAGCTGCACGTAACGTTTCAGGCGAGGTCCATATGTATGCCGACAGCATCACACCGGCCATGGCGCAGGCGATTGATGAAACTAATCGAAGACGAGCCAAGCAGGTTGCTTACAACCTGGAACACGGAATTGATCCGACTCCACTTCGTAAGAAAATTGCAGACATCACAGATTTGATAACAAAAGAAGCAGAAGATACCGAGGGTTTGGGCTCGAAAGTGGCTTCATCTGGAATCCGGGTCTCGGGGCACTCGCTACCAAGACAGGAACTTATTGGTCTCATAGAATCCCTCACTGACCAGATGAAACTTGCAGCAAGTGATCTCTCCTTTGAACTTGCCGCTCGTTATAGAGATGAAATTAGAGAGCTCAAGAAAGAGCTTCGCGGAATGGAAGAGGCGGGCACTTGAGTATCGATCGTTTAGTTGTCCGTGGTGCACGCGAGCACAATCTAAAGAATGTTTCGATAGATCTTCCTCGT
>JAPLAY010000021.1 GCA_026393035.1 Actinomycetota bacterium | reverse complement strand
TTGCGCACACCCCTTCTCGCTGATAGGGTCTGCGATGCGTTCGAAGTTCCCCCTTTGAATGAGCTCGGGTTGTTAGCTCAGTTGGTAGAGCAGGTGACTCTTAATCACCGGGTCGGGGGTTCGAGTCCCTCACAACCCACTCCGAGTTTTTTTAAGAATCACCCACAAAGTTCTAGTAACAAGCGCACTGACGACAACAATCACAGAAGTTACAAGAAGATTTCCATCTTCCATGTAGGGAATTCGAGTGAAAATAGCTCCTGCAATTCCGCCAATTAAAGCCGCGACTTTTTTACCACTCACTAATCAAGCCTTTTCGTAAGCAGTTTTCATTGCGGCTAGATCTATTTTCCGCATTTGAAGCATGGCTTGGGTTGCACGTTGCGCGCCCTCTGCATCAGAACCACCCAAGTACTTACCCATTTCAGGGGAAACTACCTGCCACGAAATTCCGAATTTATCTTTAAGCCAGCCGCACTGACTTTCACTTCCACCATCAGCAATTAATACATCCCAATACTTATCTATCTCATTCTGATTTGCGCAAGGAATTTGAAATGAAATAGCTTCGCTATGAGGAAATTGTGGGCCGCCGTTTAGGCCGATGAAGGGCCGGCCAAATATCTTAAAGTTAACAACCACTTCTTCACCTTGAACATTTCCTGGAGTATCTGTTGGGGCAATCCAATTATCTTCAACTGAACTGTCCGGAAAAATACTTGTGTAGAAGTTGCCCGCTTCTCGAGCTTGGCCATTAAACCAAAGACATGTTGTAAGTTCCATGCGATGAGAATAAACCAGAAATGTTTTCTGAACTAATTTGTGAAGATAGTTGTCAATGCAGAATATTTACGGCTCTTGCCACTACTAATCCGACAACAATTAGTGATGTGGTTGATTGCAGGAGCATAAGTAGCTTTGCCCACCTGGTAAGAGGTAGAACATCGGTTGGGCTAAATGCGCTGGCATTTGTAAATGACATATAGAGATAATCAAAGAACTTTGGATGCCAATCACTAGGTGCATATTGCGGGTCAGACATTTGCTGGAACATAAAATCTGGCCACTCTTTTTTAGCCTCGGCACGAGCTCCCGGTCCCCCGCGATCTAAATCCCAGAACCAAAGACTAAAGATGACAATGTTTGTAAGCCAGATTGATCCACCTGAAGCAAGCAGTTGAGTTGCAGTACCAATTCCACCAGAAATTAACTCAGCAACTAATTTAACGGCGGAGGCAGTATTTGAAATCGTCATCACGGTAGTTAGGGCGAAGCCGATGAAGCGAGTTGGCGGATGATGTTTCTTAATTCGGTTTGGGCTGACTATGTAAAGCGCAATCAGAATTAATAATTCAAGCGCACAAATCCAGCCCTGAAAGCTAAACGATAAATTATCCGGAAGGGCGAATTGCAAGGCGATGACGATCGCAACAACAACCGAAACTGGAAAGCGATGTTCGCCTTCGTGGGGTTTGCGCCAATGGGGTTGATGTAAGTCCATGGAATAAGGGTATGGCAGACTCTCGCATATGCATGAGTTCACACCCGAAGTTGAGGCACTTGCTAAAGAAGTTTTGGCATACAGCCTTGAACGTTTAAAGAGCGATCCACCTTTAGATGGGCCACGAACTGCTGAAGATTTATTTAATGAAGTTGGTAACACAATTACCGCAAAAGGTTTAGGTGGCCAGAAGGCGTTAGAAGTTTTTACTGAAGTATTAGCCAAGGCATGTATTTCAACTGATCATCCACGTAACTTGGCCTTCATCCCATCTGCGCCAAGTGAATTTGCAAACTTATTTGATTTAGTTGTTGGTGCAAGTGCTTTGTATGGCGGATCTTGGCAAGAAGGTGCTGGCGCAGTATTTGCGGAAAATCAAGCGCTTCGTTGGTTATCTGATCTTGCTGGCTTGCCACAATCTGCTGGTGGTGTATTTGTTCAAGGCGGAACGATTGGGAACCTTTCAGCGCTAGTTGTTGCAAGAGCTGAAGCCCGTAAAAAATATCCAGATACTGTCCGATTCGCTGTTGCGTGCAGTGCGGAAGCACATTCTTCGATTGCTGGCGCCGCCAATGTTATGGATGTTGACGTATTAAAGATTGCCAATGATGTGGATGGAAAGTTGCAGGGCGAAGCTGTTGGGGCTGCGATTGATGAATTGCATAAGAATTCAAAGGTTCGAGTCTTTGCTGTTGTGGCAACATCTGGAACTACTAACTTAGGAATTATTGATAACTTAGAAAGTGTTGGCAAAGCCGCACATGATCGTGGAATTTGGTTCCATGTTGATGGCGCTTATGGATTAGCGGCCCTTTGTGCACCATCTGTTCGACCATTATTTAACGGTATTGAAGCGGCAGATTCATTTATTGTTGATCCACACAAATGGTTGTTCGCACCATTCGATGCCTGCGCACTTGTTTATCGCAATCCGGCTTTGGCAAAAGAAGTTCATACCCAACATGCTTCTTATCTAGAGACTTTGCATGATGATTCTTGGAGTCCATCGGATTACGCAATTCATTTAACCCGAAGAGTTCGCGGTTTGCCGTTCTGGTTCTCGCTTGCTGCGCATGGTGTTGATGCATATACCGAAGCGATGGAGCAATCTTTAACTGTGGCTAAGGCCGCGGCAGAGTTAGTTAAGAAGCATCCTAATTTGGAGCTATTGCGCGAACCCGAGCTTTCTATTGTTGCTTTCACCCGCAAGGGTTGGGATAAGAGCGATTATCAAAAGTGGAGCGATAAGTTATTGGCTGATCAGATTGGCTTTATTCCGCCATCATCACATGAAGGTAAACCAATCTTGCGTTTTGCGATTGTTAACCCTTGGACCAAAATTTCAGATATCGAAATGATTCTGGCAACGCTTTAAAGCTTTAAGTTAGCGATCCAGAAGGTTCTGTGTTGGGTTGTATGTCGAACCATTGCGACGCTTTGCGATTGCAGAAAGCGCTTCTAGAACAACTCGGTTAGCAAGAATTGCAGTTATATCTGCGTTATCAAATGGTGGTGCAACTTCGACGATATCGATACCGACTACAGGAAGTTCTAAACAGATTCTGCGGACCGCTTCAAGTAATTCCCGACTTGTCATTCCGCCTGGTTCTGGAGTTCCGGTTCCTGGCGCCATACCTGGATCGACAACATCAATATCTACAGATAGGAAAACACCATCGCATTCATTTGTAAGAGTTGCAAAAGATTCATCTAGAACCGCTTTCAAGCCCCGATGATGAATTTCAGTCATCTCGTATGAGCGCATGCCTTGATCGCGCATCCAATTTAGCGTTTTATCTTCTGGCCAATAGCCACGAAGTCCAAGTTGTAGAAAACGATCGCCGCGAACATAACCATTATTAATTAGATTTCGCATCGGAGTTCCGTGTCCGACAAGTGCACCAAATTGATCTTCGCCGGTATCGGCGTGGGCATCAAAGTGAATCATTGAGATTTTGCCTTTGCCGCGATGTGTTGCGATTCCTGCAACATCGGCAGATGCAATTGAGTGATCGCCGCCGAGAACAACTGGAATTATTCCAGCACGTGAAATCTTTTCAGTTGCAACTTTCAAAACTTCAAGTGACTTTACTAAATCTCCACCAGGCATTAATAAATCTCCGGCATCGAAAACTTTTAAATCTTTTAGACCATCAGTACGAAGTGCGAGATGTGGGCGAGATCCATCATGCGGTAAATAATCGCCACCACGAATTGCTTGTGGTCCAAACTTTGCGCCTGATCGATGTGATGTTCCAGAATCGATTGGGGCGCCGACGATAATTACATCGGCGCCTTTGTAAGTCGATGGATCATCCAAATCACATGATGGAATGCCTAGAAAAGTAAAGGCAGGTCCGTACATGTTTCCGTGATTGGTCATGTCGCAAAGGATACGCGCAATGTTAGGAAATGGATTCCTTTTCTTTCTTCGAAATCTTGAGCCATGAAATAAAGCCCCAAATTACGAAAGGCAGATAGATCGCATACAAGGTTCCAGTTGGGTAATACCCATTCTTGAATGCGAATGGAACACCAACAGCATCTACTGCGACCCAGACTAACCAGAACTCAACATAGCCACGGCTCATGCCATAAGTTGCGAGCGCAGTGCCAGTAAAGATCCAGGTATCAACTGTTAGCCAGGTTCCTGATTCACCAAGGGCTTTGAAGATTTGGAAAGCAACAAGATAGAAAATAATTATTGCTGGAATTAAATATTGCTTCTCTTTCGTTGTTGTCCAACGTGGCGTAACAGGTGGCTTGCCTTCCCCACCGGAACGTTGATGTTGTGACCAACGAATCCAGCCGTAAACACTTACGATAATTAAAAGTAAGTTTCTGCTGGCTTGGCCATAGAAGTTCTTTGCTTGATCATCTGCGCCAAATGAAAATACTGCGCCGAGAAAGACTGTGAAAAGTAAACCGTCACCAATAATTCCAACTGGCCAAGCAATTACTTTTCGCTTTAAACCTAGGACCGCACTTGATAGGCCGAGAATTCCACCTATAACTTCGCGCCAGGCAATTGATTTACTACCGAAATGAATCTGTGCTTCAAACAACCATTTTAAAATGGACATGACTTATCTCCTCATGTTCCTTTATCCAGACTATAACTGTCGGTTTTGGAATTTCACCAAATCGGCCAATTGAGATTTTCAATCAGTTCGCGGACTTTCACCGCCGGTTCGGAATTACACCGACCCCCGGAACACTCGCGAATTCTTACACAGGTTTAGAAAATCGTCCTGTTAATTTTCTTTCGACTTACGCTTCCTAAGCTTGCGTGGATCAACCTTCTTTGCCGACTCTTGCGCTTTGGTCAGTAGTGACTTTGCCCAAGTGAATTCTGCGGCGAGAACAAAGAGTCCGCCGATTACGAAGGGCAGTGTGAATGGCCCAGGTAGAACTATGAGGACGGCGCCGATTGCTATGAGCGTAAATCCGATGACGAGAACAATCGTTTTACGTACTGGGCTTGGCACTGAATGCCAGATCTTTTTATATTCCACGTTTTAATCCTAACGGCTTACTCGTTAAGATTGCGATGTGGAAATCCAGAAGATACTTCTCTATTACGGCTTTACGCCTATCGCTGATCCCGAAGCGGTTCGCCTATGGCAGCAAGCTCTCTGCGAATCCTTAGATATCAAGGGCCGGATTCTGGTTTCGAAACAAGGAATTAACGGGACTATCGGCGGCGATATGTCAGCCCTAAAGAAATATGTAAAGACAACTAAGAAATATCCAGGTTTTAAGAAGATTGATTTCAAGTGGTCAGGTGGAACCGGTAATGATTTCCCTCGGTTAAATGTGCGCGTTAAAGATGAGCTCGTAGCATTTGGAAGCCCTGCTGAAATTGATGTAAATGAAAAAGGCGTAATCAATGGCGGAAAGCATTTGAAGCCTTATGAAGTAGATAAATTAGTTGAAGAACGTGGCGAGGAAGTTGTCTTCTTCGATGGCCGAAATGCCTTTGAAGCGAAGATCGGTAAGTTTAAGAATGCAATTGTTCCTGATGTTGAGAGCAGTCGCGACTTTATTAAAGAGATTGAAAGCGGAAAATACGATCACATCAAGGATAAGCCAATCGTTACATATTGCACCGGTGGAATTCGCTGCGAAATACTTTCAGCTGTAATGGTCAAGCGCGGCTTTAAAGAGGTCTACCAAATCGAAGGCGGCATCGTTCGCTACGGAAATAAGTTTGGCGATGATTCACTCTGGGAAGGCTCGCTCTTCACCTTTGATGGCCGGATGGCGATCGACTTCTCGACCAAGACAAAAGTTATTGGCGAATGCGAAAAATGCCAGGCGAAGACAAATACCTTCTTTAACTGCGCGACTGCAAGTTGTCACGAATTAATTTTGCTCTGTTCTGATTGTTCGAAGTTAGATTCAAGTTTGAGTTGCGTGCATTCTGGTGCATCTCAACGTGACTCTGAAATGGTTGGTTAATCTTCGGTGGCAGACTTAAGAGTTTGCGTAATTGGTACTGGTGCGATGGGCACCGATCACATAATTCGTATTAATTCTCGGATGTCTGGTGCTGATGTCACCGCAATCGTTGAGCCAGATTCTGCTCGCGCTGCCGAAGCTTTGAAGCACGCACCGGGCGCCAAACAATTTGCAAACATCTCTGACGCAATTGCAAGTGGGCAGATTGATGCTGCACTTATCGCGACTCCAGGCGCTTTCCACGAAGAAGTACTAATGCCGATAATCGCTGCAGGAATTCCAGTTCTATGCGAGAAACCAATGACGCCAGATGTTGCATCTGCAGTTCGGGTTGTTGAGGCTGAAGTTAAAAGTGGCAAGAAGATTATTCAAGTGGGCTTTATGCGTCGATTTGATGAGGGCTATATCCAATTGCAGAGCGAGATTGCTGGCGCAAAATTAGGCGAACTCTTGGCCTTGCATTGTGCGCACCGAAATCCATCAGTTCCTGATTGGTATGGCAACGAGATGTTGATAGCTGATTCGGTCTCACACGAAATCGATATCGTGCGTTTCCTAACTGGATCCCCAATAATTTCAGCTGAAGTTAAGCAATTAAAGCGAAATAAATTGGCTCCAGAACGGTTAAACGAACCAATCCTTGTTCTGCTTGAAACCGAATCAGGTGTAATTGCAACTGTTGAGATGAATGTCTCGGTTCAATTCGGATATCAAGTTATTACTGAAGCAGTTTTCCAGAAGGGTGTCTGCGAAATTGGACGGTCCAATGGAATGACAACATGGGAAGCAGGACGTTCTAGTACTGCAGAACATGTAAGTTATTTAACGCGCTTTGCACGTGCATACGATGATGAAATTCAAGCATGGATCAACGCCGCAAAAATTGGACAAATTGGCGGACCAAGTGCGTGGGATGGTTACATGTCAGTTGCAGTTGTTGAAGCAGGATTGAAATCACTTAAATCTGGCGCAAAAGTTTCTGCTACTTACATAGCAAAACCAGCTTTCTATAACTAGTATTTGCACCCTGAGAGCAATGGGGAGATAAATGGCTAAGAAATTAAGAATCGGTGTTATTGGTGCAGGAAGAATCGGCATCGTGCATTCAGGAAGTGTTAATGACACAGCTGGCGCGGAACTCGTAGTTGTAGTTGATGCAATCGAAGAGAGCGCGGCTAAGCTTGCGGGCCAATACGGAGCAAAACACACAACTGATGTGAATGATATTTTTACTAAAGGTGATGTCGATGCGATCATCGTCGGCTCTCCTACCCCAACTCACGTAGATTTAATTAGCCGCTCAATCGATGCTGGTATCCACGTACTTTGCGAAAAGCCAGTTGATCTAGATATCAATCGCGCAAATACCATCAAAGATAAGGTCACTAACTCAAAGACCAACGTTTCAATCGCTTTTAACCGCCGTTACGATCCAAACTTTGCTGCTGTTTATGCTCGCGTAAAGGCTGGCGAACTTGGAAACTTAGAGCAGTTAGTTCTAACAAGTCGCGATCCTGCGCCACCACCACAGGCATACATTGCAGTTTCAGGTGGAATCTTTCGCGACCAGGTAATTCATGATTTCGATATTGCACGTTACTTTGTT
>JAPLAY010000053.1 GCA_026393035.1 Actinomycetota bacterium | reverse complement strand
CATGGGATGGCGTTGCTAAGGGCGTTGGAACTGTCTTCTGGGTACTAGTTCTATTCGCAATCATTAACTCAACAATTGCAAATGCAAATGGTGGTGCGAACGTATTTACACGTACCGCATTCGCATTCGGTCGCGCTGGTGCACTTCCAGCTTCACTTGCGAAATTGCATCCAAAATATAAGTCACCTGCAAATGCCGTAATGGTTCAGCTAGTTCTAGGGCTGATCATTTCTCTTGGACTTGGCTTCAAGTACAAGCCACAGATGGCATTCGGAATAGTTGCAACCGCACTTGTTGTTGCGATCGTTCCGGTTTACATGTTGGCCAACTTGGCATGCATTGGTTACTTCACAAAGCATCGCAAAGATGAGCGCCATCCAGTAATTCACATCTTGATTCCAATAGTTGGATTTATCTTCCTAGTTCCTGGCTTCTTTAACGCAGCAGGAATTACTGGTATCCCAGGATTGAAATTCATCGTGGCACTTTCAGCACCACTTACCTATGGCGCATATGCAATGGGCGTCTGGGTTGTTCTAGGAATAATTGCTCTCTTCTACTTGAAGAGCAAGAATCCAAAGGCAATTGAAGAAGTGGCCACAGTTCACGGCTAATTAAAAGTAACTCCAAAAAGCCCGCCTAAGAACTTTAGGCGGGCTTTTTATTGAGCGTTAGCACTTACGTTTTTCATTCTTTTAAGCGTTAAAAAACTCTAACCTCGCTCTTGCGGAGTTGATGACAGCTTTGCATTAGGGAAAAGATAATGACAGGTTGGTTAGCAAGTTTTCTAAACCACCCAGCTACCTATTTAAAATGGGGATGGTTTCAAATCTCAATCTCAAATCTAATTGTGATTCTTATTATGTTGGCGCTATTTGCCGCAGCGATACTTATTAAATTTCCTAAGGGGCGCGAATGAGCACACCAACGCATGAAATGTGGACTGCGAGACTTCGCAGCTCCTGGCAACGTAATTTACCCATTGAAAAACTGTTACCAGATGATCAACCGGCATATGTTGCTTCTTGGATTTATGTCTTCGGCGTTGCAACAATTGCCGCCCTTGGCGTAATTATTGCCTCTGGAATTGTTTTAGCATTTCAAGGCCCGGCTTGGTATCACACATCAGATATCGGGAACTTTACGAACAGCATCCACTTCTGGTCAGTTCAGATGTTCTTCGCCTTTATGGTGATTCACCTTTGGGGCAAGTTCTGGATGGCAGCATGGCGCGGAAATCGCGTACGTACTTGGATCACTGGCGCAGTGGCTTTTGTTGTTTCAATCGCAACAGCATTCACTGGTTATCTAGTTCAAACCAACTTCGACTCACAATGGATCTCCTTCGAAGCTAAGGATGGCTTTAATTCTGTTGGAGTTGGTGCTTGGTTCACTGTTACTAATTTGGGTCAGATGCTGTTGTTGCACGTTGCATTCTTGCCGCTAATCCTTGGAGTTTTAACTCTGGTTCACGTTTTGATGGTTCGCCGTCGTGGCGTGGTTCCACCAATTGATGCGGTTCCAGCTAATTTGGAGGTTCGCAAATGAGCAGATCAAGTAAAGCGAAAGAAGAGTTTGATGCCGCACCTTGGCAAGGGAAGACTCGCAAATACGACATCATAAAAGAGGGAACAGTTGCGCTACTTGTAGTTGCAATTCTTACTGTTGCGCTCTCGCTTCTATTGGGCTCTCCAGATGACACCCCACTTACATTTAAAGGTTGGGCGACAACTAATTCCGATAACTTCTATGCAACTGCAGTTTCCGAACTTGCAGGAACAAGTGGAACTGCAACATATGGTCCGCCATATAACAGCGCAGCAGATGGCTTAAATGTTGGCCCGCTCTGGTTACAGAAATGGGCTGGAGTTTCACGGCCTATCGACACCGTAAATGATTTCGTAATCGCGCCACTTAGTACTCAAGTTATGTCAGTTGAAATCGCAAGTGCATTAGCAACATGGAAGGCAGCTGCGCAGACTGAACAAAACACTTGGGCAACTAATTACGACAGTGCAATTGCAAAAGTCGAAGGAAAGTTAAGCGCAGTACCGGCAGGAAATTACGGTCCGGTTCCAGCACTTGCCCAAGGCCTTACCGATATGGCAAAAGCTGGTGGCTTAGATGCTGCGCTCTTGTCACAAGGTGGCTTCTTTCAAACCGATAACACAAAACAAATTCTCTTCTTTGGTGATGGCTCATATTTAGATGATGCTGGAACTGCTGCGAATTTGCAGGGTGGAACTTGGGGAATGATGAATGAGACTGGACGATATCCGGGACAGGCTTGGCTCTGGTTGTATTCGTTCTGGTATCAGATCCCACCATTCAATAACGAAGAATCAAAACCAATCGGCGCTAATGCTGATGCTTACATAATGGTCTTGATGGGGGCGCTATCACTCGGCTTGATATTGATTCCATTAATTCCAGGAGTGAAAACACTGCCAATGCGAATTCCAATTCATCGTGGAATCTGGCGGCAGTACTACGAAGAGAACGGTATTAAAAGAAGGAAGTACTAATTAAGCGGTTTCTTGCAAGATAGAAATAAGTGTGGCGCGATCTACGTTTTCAATACCTCGGCGTAGCGCGCCATACGCCGTTGCTAGATCTTTTAACTCAGAGATAACAATCTTTGGCGCAATCAACGTAATTTTCTGAACCATCTTCGAGATAGTTTTTAAGTGTGGTTCTAGCGCGGGTGCAAGCCCACCTTCAAGGATAAATACCTCAGGGTTTGTAATACAGCAAACAGAGGCAATACCTCGGGAGAGTAGTTCAAGCTGTTGGTTTACAAGCTCTATCGCTAACTTATTTCCAGAAGCAGCTGCGGCATAAATAGTCTTTGCAGTAACGCTCTGACCGCCGGCTAACTTGGTAATCTCTTTTGCGCCATCCTTGGTTTTTACCGCTTCAAAGTTTCGCTCTAAACCGACGGCGCTGGCATGAAATTCGAAGTTTGCATTCATTGGAGATTTCGCTTGATCTGCAATTTGCAGCGGAAGGTTTCCAACTTCACCTGCAATACCATTGAAGCCGCGATAGACCTGGCCGTTAATTAATAAACCAAGTCCGATACCAACACCAACAGACATAGCCGCAGCATTTGCTAAATCTTTTGCACCACCGCGCCAGTGTTCGCCATAAATCGCGAGGTGTGCTTCGTTCTCGACGTGGACCTGCTTCTTCAAAACTTTTGATAGTTCATCACTAAGTGAGAAACCTTCCCAGTCCGGCAAGTTATACGAACGCGTAATTTCACCGGTCTCGGGATCAATTGTTCCGGGTGATCCTGCAACAACAGAACCGATATCTGAAACCTTAATTTTGTTCTGCGTTAAGGCTGTTTCATAAAGTTCTTTGACCTTGGTAATAATTGCTTTACGACCACTTTTTAGTGGAGTACTTTCCATCAAAGTTGCGATGATATTTCCATCAAGATCTGAAATAAGTAGGCGAATATTGGAACCACCAATATCAATCGCAACAATTTTCTTGCGATCTTTATTAAAAGTTATTTGTTGTGCCTTAGGACCAGGACGACCAGCGGCAGATTTTGTCTTCGCTTCATTCATCGAGATCAGCTTCTCTTTATTTAAGATATCGAGCGCTTCGTTGACTGTGGGCTTTGAAAGACCGGAAATTTCACCTATTAATTGGCGGGTGATAGGACCATTTGTTCGCACGGTCTCGAATACTCGGGCGACATTTAAGCGTCGCAAACCGGCCGGCGAGCCTGAGGAAGACCTCGTAAAAGCTGCCGGAAGAAACTCGGAGAAAGTGCTTGACAGAATAGGAAGACTCCTTGTTCTATTACCTACCTGAGTAAACCACAACTGTGGGGTCCAGGAGAAGAGAAGTTTAAGAGCAGTTTTAGCTAACAGCAAAAGAGGGAGAGCTTTAGTGACGCAAGCGACACGTATCAAAATTACGGATGTTTCAAAGATTTATCAGAGTGATACAAAGACTGTTGAAGCGGTAAAAAACTTCTCAGAGAGTGTTCAAGATGGTGAATTTGTATGTGTTGTTGGCGCAAGCGGATGTGGCAAGACCACTCTTCTCTGGTGTTTATCTGGACTTCATCCAGCAACATCAGGAACCGTGCATATTGATGGTGAACTATTAACTAAGCCACTTCCAGATCGAATTGGAATGGTGTTTCAGGATTCAAACCTCCTTCCGTGGCGAACTCTTATGGAAAATATCGAACTTCCATTTCAAATAAAGAAGAAGCCGGTCAACCGCGAATTAGTTGATGAGCTATTAGAAGTTGCCGGACTTAAAGGTTTTGAAAATTCTTACCCTGGTGAATTATCTGGCGGAATGAAGCAACGCGGATCTATTGTTCGCGCTCTCGCCCAAGATCCAGAAGTGCTATTGATGGATGAACCATTCGGCGCATTGGATGCATTCACTCGCGAAGAGATGAACTTGTTCTTGCTCAAGGTTTGGGAGCGAACCAAAAAGACAATCGTCTTTGTTACGCACTCAATTTCAGAAGCAATTTTCTTGGCAGATCGCGTCTGGGTTATGTCACCACGACCAGGTCGCCTATCTCGAATTGTTGATGTTGATTTTCCAAGACCTCGACATATTGATCTGCAATTCGAACCTAAATTTATTGAAATCTTGAAATCAATTCGTGAAGATGTTGAAGGTTCTAAATCTGGAAAGGGGAATTAATAATGGCAACCGATAATCTTGCAGATAAAATTCCTGATTTTAATTCCTCCGCTGGCCCACAAGGCGGCGGTCCGGTAGATGTAACAGCGATTGCAAGTATCCGCCGTGCTAAAGGGTTAAAAGAAATTCTTTCAGTTTTAGCACTAGCTGTTGTGGTTGTAACGCTCCTGGAATTCATTCTGATTTGGTCTCATACCGAGGCATATGTATTTCCAAAGCCAACATCAATCATTCGAAGCTTGTTCACTGACTTCCCAACGCTCTATTTAAAGCCACTTCGGCAGACAGTTCAGACCTTCTTTTTGGGGCTGATTATTGGTTCCACTGTTGGTCTCTCACTGGCAGTACTGGTGACTTTGAAACCAGGGCTAGATATTTTCATTTCGCCTTACATCATCATTCTTGTAACAACTCCGATGGTTGCGTTGATTCCATTCTTGATGCTTAAGTTTGGTTTCGGAATGACACCTCGCGTTATTGCAATCTCGCTAGCCACCGGACCGATGGTAATGATCAACTCGGCTACTGGTTTTAGGCGAACGAATGCCGAATTAATTGCGCTTGGAAAATCTTATGGCGCAACCGAATTCCAACTCTTCCGCAAGATTCGTTTCCCATTCGCACTTCCAATGATCATCGTTGGATTCATGGTTGGTTCCATCTTCGGTCTTTTGACCGCAGTTGGTGCCGAGATGGTTGGTGGCGGTATGGGTCTTGGTAATCGTTTAATTTACTTCTCATCATTGGTACAGATGTCGCAATTTGGCGCTGTGCTTGTAATTGTCGCGACCTTTGGTGTCGGAATCTATTCCTTCTTCACATTTGTTAATCGCAAGTGGGCAAGTTGGGATGTATAAGAAAATAAAGAATTGCGTTCTAAGCCGAACCCGGAACGCAGCTAGTAAAAATGCAAGTCCGCTAACAACAGAAACAGAAAGAGGTAGAGATATGAAGAACAGAAAGCTATGGCTGGCGGGGGTATCGGCAGTTGCCGCACTCTCTCTAGTTGTTGGACCGACTGTTTCAAATGCAGCTCCTAAGCTGCAAACAATCACTTGGATGTCTCCTCGTGGTTCACTAGATGTAATGGATGACTACATGCTTCACGTAGCCATCGATCGCGGATACTTCAAGGCGCAAGGCATTAACGTAAAACTTATTGCTGGACCTTCAGATGGAACCGCTGCAACTAAGTTCGTTGCACAAAAGCAAGTAGACGTTTCTTATCCAAGCCCAGGAATTTTGCTATCTTCAATAGCAGCAGGCGTGCCTGTTGTTTCTGCATTTAACATGATTCCAGGACAGGTGTTCAACTTTGCAACACCAAAGGGAAGCTCACTTAAGAAGATCTCTGACTTCACTGGCAAGAAGATCTGTGTTGGTTCACCAGCATGGTCTGCAATCATCAACCCAATGCTTGTAGAAGCTGGCGTTGACTATAAGTCAGTTGAAATCATCGATGCTGGTTGGCCAACATGGTCACAAGCAATTGCAGCAGGCAAGTGTGATGCTGGTCTTGCATGGGACGGTCTAATTGCACAATGGGCAGCAACAGGAATCAATGTTGACTGGATCATTGGTAAGGAAACTTCAAAGCAACCATCAAATGGTTATGACATCCGCGCTTCTGAACTAAAGTCAAAGGCCGGAAAAGATCTATACACACGCTTCATGCGTGCAGTAGCTATGGGTATGGAGTTCGCGAAGGAAAATCCTCGCGCAGCTGCACAAATTACCTACAACCGTCTGCCAGCACTTGGTGCGACACTGTCACCACAAATTGCTGTTGATTCAATGCGTGAAGAGCAAGTAGGTCACATGATCTCTCGCGTTGATGGCAAGGGTTGGGGTTACCACTACCCTGCAGCATGGTCTGATTATCTAAAGGTTGTTGCTGACATGGGACAAACCCCACGTCTACTAACTCCTGCAGAGACATACTCAAATGCACTTATCACAGGTGCAAATAAGTTCGACCACGCAGCAGTTGCTAAGGATGCTAAGGCTTACAAGCTAAGCCCAGTATTCGCAAAAGTTGCAATCAAGTAAGTAAAAGTTAAGCGAGGTCGCCCTCGTTAATTCGGGGGCGACTTCTTTATTTATCTTTCTAAAATAATTAAATGAATTGGGGGGCTCATGAGCAAACTATCAATGTTTTCGTACTCATGGGACCTCGCAGAAAATGGCGTAGCCAAAACTGTAAATGAATTAGCAAAAATCGGAATAAATTCCGTAACGCTGGCAAGTAGTTATCACGCCGGTAAGTTCCTTCGCCCAAAGAGTGCGACAAACAAAGTTTATTTTCCAGAAGATGGCACAGTTTATTTCAAATCTGATGCATCTAAATATGGCGCAATTAAACCCATTCCAAATTCAATTTATGGCGATGGCCAAGTACTTCGTGAATTAACCGAAACTAAAGGGCTATCTGTAAGCGCCTGGTTAGTGCTTCTGCATAACACGCCACTTGGGACAAAGCACCAAGACAGTGCAGTGCAAAATGCTTTTGGCGATCCATACATTTATGCGCTCTGCCCATCTGCACCAGAGGCTCGGGCTTATGCAATTGGTTTAACTAAAGATGTAACTGAAAGCTATGAAGTAGATGGTATTTCTATTGAATCTATTGGCTTTCCGCCATATGAACACGGCTATCACCATGAGATGAGTTTTGTTAAACCTAATAAGTGGTTGTCACAAAACCTTGGACTCTGCTTTTGCAAATATTGCATCAGCGGCGCAGAGAAAGCCGGCGTAGATGCCAAAGGCTTAAAGGCCAGGGTCGCAAAGAATATTCACGATTACTTTGAGGGCGACAATGATCTTCAAGGTGACATGGCAGAAGCGCTTTGGCTAGCTGATGTTGCTAGTGATCTGGATTTACGAAAGTTCTTAGATTTCCGAAGCAACGTTGTGACTTCACTTGCAAAAGAGATTCGCCAAAGTGTCCGCAAGGAAGTTGAAGTAGCAATCATTCCTTCAGTTGCCCGCCCAACAGGTGGCGCTTGGTATGAAGGCACAGATTTGAAAGCAATCGCAGAAACTACTGGCGTTATCGAAGCCTGTTTTTACGAGCCATCAGCAGATCGCATCAGTGCAGATTTAGTGGATATTAAACGTCGTACAAATAACATCGGAAAGCTAAAGGGAGTTTTACGTCCCGCATTTCCAGATCTAACAAGTGAAGCTGCAGTAGTTGATGCAGTCTCTGCACTTTGGGATGGTGGCGTGAAAGATATTGGGTTTTATAACTATGGCCACATCCGTAGCCAAAGTCTCAATTGGATTGGGAAAGCGTTGGCTTCGGTGGATAAAAAATGAGTAAGTTATTTGATAAGAAGATTGTTGCCATCACTGGCGCAGCAGGTGGAATTGGGCAAGAGTTGGCCCGCCACTTTGGCCGCGAAGGTGCAATTATTTTCGCAATCGATAAGAAGGACACGGTTAATACTTTTGCAATTGAATTGGCTGCAGAGGGAATAACTGCGCACCCACTTACCTGCGATATTGGCGATGCCGCATCTGTCGCAACAGGACTCGGAAAATTGATTAAAGATTTTGGTGAGGTAGATATTCTGGTGAACAATGCAGGATTTTCAGACCACCCAACAATTGAGAAGACAACGCCTGCAGACTGGGCTTATGACGTTAATGGCAACTTAAACGGTGCCTACAACTGCGTTCACACAGTTCTGCCTGGAATGAAGAAGAAGGGCAAAGCGGCAATTGTCACTGTTGGCTCGGTTAATGGCCTTGCAGCGCTCGGCGACCCTGCCTATAGCGCAGCCAAAGCAGCACTTATAAGCATGACAAAAGCAATTGCTATGGAGAATGGTCGTTACGGAATTCGCGCAAACATAGTTCTGCCAGGAACTGTTAGAACTCCAATCTGGAATGCGCGCGCTGCAAAGGATCCAGAAGTATTAAAAACTTTAATGCGTTGGTATCCATTGGCTCGAATTGCAGAACCAAGTGATGTGGCAAATGCCGTTGCCTTCTTGGCATCGGATGCCGCATCTGCAATTACTGGCGTTGAATTGCCAGTTGATTGCGGTCTAACTGCGGGAAATATTGTGATGTCTCGCGAACTTACTTTGGAGAACTTTTAAACCGCTAACCCACAATCAAGGGAGAAGAAGATGGATAGATTAAGAATCGGCGTAATTGGCCTTGGCTGGTTCGGCGAAATTCATTGCGATGCAATCATCGGAACTCCGAGTTTGGAATTAGCCTCGCTCTGCACAAGAACCGAAGGTCGCCTAGAAGAGCTAGGTAAGAAGTATGGCGTTAAGAAGCTTCACAAAGATTACAAAGATATGTTGGCAGATCCAGATATCGATGCCGTTTCAATTACAACAATGTGGGACCAACACACAGATATAACAATCGATGCGCTTAAAGCCGGCAAGCATGTATTTCTTGAGAAGCCAATGGCCTCAACTGTTGCTGATTGCGAAAAGATTATTGCGGCATCAAAGGGCGCAAAGGGAATTTTGCAGATCGGCCACATCGTTCGCTTCAACCCACGTTATCGCGCAGCTAAGAAAGCAATTAGCGAAGGTGCTATCGGTAAAATTCTCTCCTTAAGTTCACGTAGAAATATTCCTGCTGCATGGACACCAGAAATTCTAAATAAAATTGGGCCAATCGTTGGCGATGCGATTCACGATACCGACATAATGCTTTGGCTAACCGGTGACACAATTGTTAGCGCATATGCCCAGACAACAGATATGCGCGGCCTTAAGTATCCAGATATCGGACAGACTATGTATCGCTTTAAGAGCGGTGCTACTGCAACGTTAGAAACAGTTTGGTGCATGCCAGAACACACACCATTTGATATCGACGAGCGCATGACAGTTATCGGCACCGAAGGTTTAATTCATATCCAAGACACATTCCCTAACCTTGGAATTGTTACTAAGACAACTGGCGTTCGCAGCCCAGATACAACATATTGGCCAGAGTTTGATGGTTATCGCGGTGGCGCACTTCGTGAAGAGTTCTTGTACTTCGCAGATTGCGCACTTCGCGGAATTCAACCAACAGTCAGTACCCCAGTCGATGCAATGCGCGCACTTGAAGCAACACTTGCAGCCGAAGAGTCAGCTCGAACTGGGCAAGTAGTAAAGATCTAGCAAATAAGATTTAAGAAATTGCTACTGGGCGACCCTCTTTGAGGGAAGCCTTGGCTGCAAGACAAACTTGCAACGCAGCAATCGCTGATGGTGTTGGCGATAAATCATATTTGCCACCACTGCTTGCTTGCTCAAAGAAGTATTTAACTTGGCGACCATATGGATCATCGCTCGCAATTTGTTCAACGGTATTTCCCTTTGATGAAAAGACATGCCAACTATTAACGCCCGCGTTATTGCCGGAAGAAGATTCTTCGGTCGCAGAGATTGCAGAAAATTCGTAGTGGGCGATACCGGTTGTTCCAAGTAAATCAATTGTGCTTGTGAATGGCACGCCTTCTGCGGCGTTCATAAAGCTCTGTACTTGGCCAACACCGCCACCTTCATACTTAACGGTGATTTCGGCAGGACCTGTTGGTGAAGTTTGTGCCGCAAAAACTTCAACTGGCTTTCCTAAATACATATTTATCTGATCGAAATCATGAATTGAAAAATCAACAAGCATCCCACCTGATTGGCTCTCATCGCCAAGCCAGGTTGCCCATGTTGGTTTAGTGGAGAAGCGGCGGGCATGGACTGAGAGAAGTTTGCCTAGTTCGCCAGCTTCACTTACTTCGCGAAGTTTTTGATAACCAAGAAAGAAGCGAACTACTTGGGCAATCATCAGTGAACCAGAACTCTTTGCCGCAGCATCAGCAACTGCTTTGGCATCAGCGACAGTTAGCGCAATTGGTTTTTCAAGTAGCACATGCTTGCCGGCCGCAAGAAGTGCAACCGTAATATCTTTATGAGTCGGGGTTGGGGTACAGACTGAAACGTATTTAACATCGGCATCTTTCAGAATTACATCGAGATCAGAGATGTATTTAGCTTTTGAAGCGGCAGGAACCGAAGCCTCTTTAGGACGTGGGGTGCAGATGTATTTAATTGCATCTGCTTGTCCGGCACTTGCCCAGGCCGCAGCATGTGCATTTCCCATGTAACCCTGACCGATTATTGCAATCGAAGCCATCTAAAAAACTCCTAAAACCTAGGGCTTAAGCAGATAGACGCTTGATTGTGTCTACTGAGAAAGCGAGAGATTCATGAACGTCCTCAACACCATTTGGTCCTGCTGGTGTGAATTCGATTTCAATACTTAACGCAACGGTGCAGCCATTCTTCTTTAGCGTCTTTAGGATGCGATCGAAATCTAAATCACCGCGACCAACAGCTGGGAAGTTCCATTCGTTCTGGGCGCCAGCTTTCTCCTTAAGGTGAATTCCTGTGATTGAACCTGTAGATGCATCTAAATCATCGTAAGGTTCGATCGCACCGTAAAACACTACGTTTCCGGTGTCATAGTTCAACCGAACGTTCGGCATATTTACCTTCTTTAGAAGGGCGATGATGCTTTGGCCAGTCGCATAGTTATTTCCGTGTGTTTCAATCGCCATAACTAAACCAAGGTCCTTAGCGACGGCACCCAAATCTTGAATGATCTTTACAAGTTCAGCGTCATCACCAATGACAGATTCATCGCCATGGGTCTCGCCGGTTGAAAGTGTTACATATGAGACACCGAGCTTCTTTGCCAGGTGAAGATTCTTTCTAAATGTTTCTTGGCCTTCTGGAGTTTGAATATTTGTGTGGCCACACATGCCGATTGCCTTAATGTCATTGTCAGCCAATAGCTTTAGGACCTTTGCGATCTGCTCATCTGAATAATCATTGCGAACATGTTCAGTCCAGCCAATAACTCCAGCAAGCTCGATCAACTTAATGCCGGCTCGCTTGGCTCCGGTGACTGCTTCTTCAAGCGTGAAGCCGTGATAGGAGTTGCTGTTTAGACAGATTGGATTATTCATTTATTTTCCCTTTCGAACTTGAGTTATTAAAACCAGCCAGTTTCATTTGGATTTCGGTATTGCATAAATTCAACGACAGCGCCATCAACTAGTACAAATGCGACGCGAACAAAACCATCAGCGACATCCCATGGCTCTAATAAAATCTCGTGGCCTTTAATGGCTTCATCAACGCTATCTACTCGGTATGCAACATGTGGCAGATGGCGGATTGGGCCTGTGACAGGAGTGTCATGCTCGTAACGGAGGTATTCCACATTTGCCGGATGGACTCGTGGATTGGTAACCCAAACTCGGGTCGCATCTACGAAGTTCTCTTCGCCATGTTTCTCCTCGGTGATGACACCGATATGGTCGAAACGAGTGCGATCAAATTGCTTTGAACTCAAGGTAATTCCTCCTATTTAGCAGGAATTCTCCTTTCGGGGGTCGAATATGTCAATACCTCTTCCTATTCGATTCCCACTTAAATCAAGCTTGAAGTTAGCGAATACTGCGCAATACCGCGGTAACGATTCCGAGAATCTCGGCGTTATCTCCAGGTATTGGTGCGTAATTTTCATTGGCAGGAAGTAGCCAGTAATGGCCATCTTTCTTCGACCAAGTTTTCACAGTGGCCTCGCCATCAATCATTGCGGCAACGATCTCGCCCTTATTTGCATCCTTCTGGGCGCGAATAACAACGTAATCGCCATCGCAGATTGCAGCATCAACCATGGAATCGCCTTTGACTTTGAGCATATAAACATCGCCCTTGCCAACGAATGATTCTGGAAGTGGAAAGACTTCATCAAAGCTCTGCTCGGCCAGGATTGGTGAACCCGCAGCAATTGAGCCAAGGAGTGGCACATTGCGGGTCTTCTCTGGCGTGATCGCCTCGCCCTCACTTGGGTAAGTGATTTCAAGGGCGCGACCCTTCGTGGCATCGCGGCGGATAAATCCTTTTTCAACAAGGGTCTCTAATTGATATGAAACCGAGGCTGGT
>JAPLAY010000058.1 GCA_026393035.1 Actinomycetota bacterium | reverse complement strand
GGCCGTTATGAGCTCTTGAATCTGTCTGCCTACACGTGCATTAATCAGAGAGATATCTTGTTTAGCAGCTAATTTATTTCGAATTCCCAGAATTACTGAATCACCAGTAACCCAGAGCCCCGGTTTATCAGGCGAGTTGATCACGAGAGGAAGTTCGAGTTCGGGTTTTACTTCCACGATGATTGATTGATCTCGCTGCCATGCGACAGCAATAGAACTTCCAGTTAAGAGAATCGTGAAAATCGAAAGAGTAGCGATAAAAATCCGTTGGCGCTTCTGCATGACTTTGGTCCGATATTTAATTCCTCTAAACCAATTTTGAACTATGCCTCTGCGAATCGGAATTTCAATTGCGCGAAGCGAGATATCGGCCAATATGAGAACCAAGAGAACGCGAGCAACATTTAGCGCAAGCGGTGAACCAGTTAAATCAGCACCCGGCCTGGTAACTTGAAAGATAACCCAATGCCATAGATAGATTCCATATGAGCGCTGGCCAATCCAAAGAAAGATTTTGTTACTGATAATCGGCGAGAACCTTGATGCAGGATGAACGATAGAAATAATTGTCGCGCATCCAAATAATCCAGCCAGCGGGAATGCAATTTGGTAGAGAGTGGCATTAGTTTCATCAATAAAAAGAAATATGCAAAGTAGTCCGATGAAGCCAAATACCCCAATACCGTCAATAAAATCCTGAGCCCGTTGTGAAATATTCGTCGATAAATTTCTTGGGATCCAACTAACCGCAAGTGCCGAACCTAGAAAGAGTCCAAGGCTGTGGGTGTCGGTACCAAAGTAAATATGGCTAATGCGCCCAGCAGTTGCATTATCTGCCTGGAGTGAGAATAAAAAGAGGGCAGTTCCAGAGAAGGTTGCGATTAAAAGAGCGGCACGACGTACAACTCTTTTGCCAAAGCGGCGCCAGATGAAGAGCAGAATTATTGGCCAGATTAAATAGAATTGAAATTCAACAGCGAGCGACCAAGTGTGTTGGAGTAGTGGTGGTCGCCCGATTGCTTGGAAATAGTCTTGATGGAGTGCAACTAAATGCCAATTGTTTATTCCAGATAAGACGAAGGGTAGATCGCTCACGAATCTGCGAATGCTGTCGGGTGCGAAGATTGCCATCAGCAAGCTGGTTACAACTATTAGAACTAAGAGTCCTGGCAATAATCTACGCACTCTGGCTGCATAAAATTCGCGAAGATCTAAACCATTAGCGCTCTCAATTGAATCTAGAATTAAACGTGTTATTACATAACCAGAGATAACAAAAAATAGATCTACACCAAGAAAACCACCAGGAATCCAATTGATTCCAAGGTGATAAAGAACTACGGCAAAAACGGCAAGCGCGCGTAATCCATCAATTGCTGGGATATGTGTATTAGAAATTGATGCGCGCTGCATCGAAGTTACTTACGTTTTTTAGTTGTGCTTTTCTTAGCAGCCTTCTTGGCTGGTTTCGGTTCAGCCTTCTTAGCTGGTTTCTTGGCTGCTTCAACCGCCTTTGCGCCTTTGCGAATAAAAGTTTTTTCAACAGGACGATCGTTTTCATCAATGTTCGCATCGATGTCACCTTGTAACGCAGCCAAACGTTCAAAGGCTTGCTTCAATCGGCCACGTGTTTCACCAATTGCTTGTTCGGCAGCATTAAGTGATTGAGTCTGTACGCGATATAGGCGCTCAGATTCTGAAATCGCACTGGTCAGCCAAGATCTAAATTCACTTATTTCACCAGTAGCATCGCTAATAATTCTTTCAGCTTCTCGCTTTGCTGCGCCAGAAAGTGCAGCAGCTTCGCGCTTACTCTCTATCAATAGTTGTTCAGCTTGGCGCACTGCTTTTTCACGAAGATCAACGGCGTCAGATTCAGCGGCTTCGATGTATTTACGGCCACGAGATTCCGCGCCAGACAAAATTGCTTTTGCTTTAGCTTCTGATGAATCCAAGCGTTCTTTAGTAATACGAGCAGTTTCAGCAACAGTTTGTTCGGCAGCAGCCAAAGAACGTGATTCACGTTGTTGGGCGGTCTTGATCAAACTCATTGCAGTTTCACCTGCAAGAATTTCGAATTCTTCTTTACTCAAACTTGTTATGTCGCGACGAGAACGCAAATCAGCTAATTGGGTTTCGAGTTGGCGAATTCGTTCCACTGCATTTTCAGTTGGGGCAGCAACAGTTTCTTCTTTAAACCCAACCCAAGAACGGAATTTCTTCTCTGCCATTTTTCACTCCTCCAACGCGCTCGTGCGCTTCGGCAAGCCTATAACAGGGGGCAGGGTGAGTGCCATGAGTGAATTCCCTAGGCAGCGTGACACAACTGCGCTTAGGATTGGGATATGAGCAACGATAATAAGAGCAAAGCAGCGCTGGCCGAGTTCATCGCCAATGGCAAGGAATTCTTAGCCCTAGCGAAATCTATTTCCACCTCAGATTTAGGTAAGGCTCCAATAGCTGGCGAATGGTCTGCTGCTTACGTGCTGCACCATATGTGCGATGGCGAGTTACATTTCGCAACAAGATATTTAAATAATCTTGCAGAAGATACTCCTAAGATTTTTCCATTCAATGAAGAGATTTATCCGGATCGCCTTAAGTATGACAAGCGAGATGCACTTGCTTCACTTGCTGCTATAGAAGGAATCCAAATCGCAACAGCAAATATTTTAAGCGCAATTCCAGAAGAAGATTGGACTCGTACTTCGATGCATGAAGAGCGCGGGCTTATGACTTTGCTTCAATTGGTTGAACTCGCCAGTGGTCACAACAAGTCTCATGCCAGGCAGTTACAAGGGATTATCGCGGCGCTTTAATTTGGTTTCTGGGTATTAAAAATTGCTGGTGCGGGAGGCGGGACTTGAACCCGCACGTCCGAAGACACAAGTTCCTAAGACTTGCGTGTCTGCCATTTCACCACTCCCGCTGGAGAGATGAGAGAAGATTAAGGGAACTTAGGCAAAAGCACCAAACTGGGATTAAATTAGGGCAATTAAATCTACGGTTTTGAATAAGGGAGCAACGATGTCACTAACACCAAGCCCAGCAGACAAGTTCACATTCGGACTTTGGACAGTTGGATGGCAAGCACGAGATCCCTTCGGTGATGCAACACGTGGCGCCCTTGATCCAGTTCGAAGCGTTACTGAATTAGCGCAACGCGGTGCATATGGTGTGACATTTCATGATGACGATTTAATTCCATTTGGTTCAAGCGAGTCTGACCGCAGTGCGCATATTGCACGCTTCAAGAAAGCGCTTGCAGATACCGGAATGAAAGTTCCGATGGCAACAACAAATCTATTTACTCATCCAATTTTTAAAGATGGCGCGCTAACTGCAAACGAACGTGACATCCGCCGCTTTGCAATTTCAAAGGTAATGCGCAACATTGATTTGGCCGCAGAACTTGGCGCTGAAATTTATGTTTGCTGGGGTGGCCGCGAAGGCGCCGAATCAGATGCCGCGAAAGATGCTTACGTTGCACTTGAAAGATATCGCGAAGGTTTTAACATTCTCGGACAATATGTAATCGATAAGGGTTACAACATTAAGTTTGCAATTGAACCAAAGCCAAATGAACCACGCGGCGATATTTTCTTGCCAACTATCGGACACGCACTTGCATTTATTAACTCACTAGAACATCCAGAGCTTGTTGGTGTAAACCCAGAAGTTGGTCATGAACAAATGGCAAACCTCAACTTCGTTCATGGAATTGCTCAGGCGCTATTCCATAAGAAGCTTTTCCACATTGATCTAAATGGTCAGCACGGGCCAAAGTTTGATCAAGATTTAGTATTCGGTCACGGCGATCTAAAGTCAGCCTTCTTCTTGGTTGATCTTCTAGAAACTTATAAATATGCCGGACCAAAGCACTTTGATTACAAGCCTGGTCGCACCGAAGATGATCGCGGTGTCTGGGTTTCTGCTACTTCAAATATGCGCACCTATCTGGCGCTCAAGGAACGTGCACTGGCATTTCGCGCCGATCCACGTGTCAAAGCTGCAATGGAAGAATCTCGCATCAACGAACTTGCACAACCAACACTTGCTAAAGGCGAAAGTTGGAAAGATCTCACATCAGTTAGCGTTGATGTTGATGGTCTGGCTGCTCGTGGATATCAGTACGAGACAATCGACCAATTAGCTATCGAACACTTGATGGGCCTGTAAACTCTCCTAGATGAGCGCGCAAAGTAATCTGAGTATTCAAGATGAAATAAGCGCGGCAATTCTCGAAGTCTTAACGGCTGCAAAAAGTAAATTAAATTGCGAGATTCCAACCTCGCTTACCTTGGATCGTCCAAAGAATCGCGATCATGGTGATTACGCAACTTCAATCGCACTTGCCTTAGCAAAACCATCTGGACTCGCTCCGCGCGTTATTGCAGAAATAATTGTTGCGGGGTTAAAGGCAAGAGCCGATATTGCCGCGGTAGATATTGCAGGAGCTGGCTTTGTAAATATAACTCTGGCTAAAGGTAGCCAAGGCGGCGTAATTTCAAATATTTTGGCCAGCGGTAAGAAATTTGGGCATGGAAACAAATTAACTGGTGTTGCAGTAAATCTAGAATTTATTAGCGCAAATCCAACTGGCCCACTTCACCTCGGACACACGAGATGGGCAGCTGTTGGTGATGCACTTGGTCGCGTTTTAGCAGCGGCCGGAGCCAAAGTAACTCGCGAGTTTTATATAAATGATCGCGGTGTGCAGATGGATAAATTTGGAGCATCACTTCAAGCAGCAGCGCTTGGTGAAGCCCGCCCAGAAGATGGATATCACGGCGCTTATATTGATGATCTAGCTAAGGAAGTTGTTGCTGCCAATCCACAAATCCTTAAGGTAAGCGGCGAGGAACAGACCTTTGCCTTCCGCGATCTGGGATATAAATTGCAATTAACCCAGCAACAGAGCGTTTTAGATAAATTCGGCACTCACTTCGATGTTTGGTTCTCTGAGAAAAGTTTGTATGACAATGATTTCTTTGTGCATTGTCAGGAAGTTTTAAAATCTAAGGGACATGTATTCCAATTAGATGGCGCCACCTGGCTTAGAACTACTGACTTTGGTGATGATAAAGATCGCGTAATGGTTAAGTCCGATGGCTCAATGGCTTACTTTGCATCTGACTCGGCTTATTACATTTCAAAGCGTGAACGTGGTTTTGATATTTGTATTTATATGTTGGGCGCGGATCACCATGGATATACCGGCCGATTAAAGGCGCTGGCTGCTTGTAATGGTGATGACCCGGAATACAACGTTGATGTATTGATCGGACAGATGGTAAAAATTATGGAGGGCGGGGAAGAGGTAAAACTATCGAAGCGTGCCGGAACAATTATTACCTTAGAAGAGTTAGTTGAAAAAGTTGGTGTTGATGCTGCGCGATATACCTTAATTAGATATCCAGTTGATACGCCGATGGTAATGGATGTAGATATTCTGCGAAGTCGCACAAATGAGAACCCGGTTTATTACGTGCAATATGCACATGCCCGAGTCTGTGCGGTTCTACGTAATGCCTCAGATATTGGAATTAAATATGGCGCAGATTCAATTTATCCAGAACTTCTAGTGCACGAACGCGAACGCGAATTAATCGGTGCCCTTGGCGAATTTCCTCGTGTTGTTGCTGGCGCTGCTGAACTTCGTGAACCACATCGAATTGCTAGATATGTTGAAGAGCTAGCCGGTGTTTATCACCGTTTCTATGCTGATTGTCGGGTGCTTCCACTTGGTGATGAAACTCCAAGCGAGTTGCATAGCGCCCGCGCTACCTTATGTTCTGCAACCGCTCAAGTGATCGCAAATGGCCTAGAACTACTCGGTGTCAGCGCACCAGAAAAGATGTAAGTGATGAGTTTTATTCCTGAAGTCTTCTCTATCAAGAGCGAAATGGTTGCTGGCGAATTAGTTATTGGTGCGAAATGGTTGCTGGCGAATTAGTTATTGGTGGCTGCAAATCAACTTCGCTTGCCCGTGAATTCGGAACACCACTATTTGTTATTGATGAAGCCGATTTTAAATTCCGACTTAACGGCTGGAAGAACGCGTTAGCGGATAACTTTGGTCCAAATGCGGGTCAGGTTTATTACGCATCAAAATCCTTTATCTCGGTGGAAGTTGCAAAGTGGATTGCTGAATCTGGAATTGGAATTGATGTCTGCACAGGTGGCGAACTTGCAGTGGCACTTGCCGCTAAATTTCCAGTAGATCAGATTGAAGTTCATGGCAACAATAAATCGGAAGCCGAGATTGCAAAGGCAATAAGCGTTGGCGTCGCCAAAATAGTCATCGATTCAACTTATGAAATCGAACGTGTTAATCGCCTCGCTGCTGCCGCTGGGAAAGTTCAGAAAGTATTACTGCGAATTACACCAGGAGTAGATGCACATACTTTGGAGGCAATTTCTACTGCGCATGAAGATGTGAAGTTCGGATTCTCGATTGCAAGTGGCGCTGCCTGGAACGCGATTGCTGATGTTGCGGCCGCTTCAAATCTTGCACTAGAGGGTCTGCATTGCCATATCGGTTCACAGATTTTTGAGAGCGATGGATTTATTCTCGCAACAACTCGCCTAATTGAATTAGCCGCAAAGTTCCGTGACGAATATAAAACAGAACTCACCGAACTAGATCTCGGCGGTGGTTATGGAATTGCCTATCTAGCGGGCGATAAAACCTTTGATCCAAATCAAGTTATGTCAGAACTCGCGAAATTAGTTGGCAAAGAGTGTGAACGCCACGGCTTAAAGATTCCTAAGATTTCAATTGAACCTGGTCGTGCAATTGCCGGTCCAACAACCACAACGCTTTATGAAGTTGGAACGATTAAAGATATTGAACTCGATAGCGGAAAGCACCGCAGATATATTGCTGTTGATGGTGGAATGAGTGACAACATTCGCCCAGGGCTTTATGGTGCGCAATATTCTGCAATTCTTGCAAATAGAACTTCAAAGGCCACTGCTATTAATTCTCGACTTGTTGGAAAACACTGCGAAACTGGCGACATTATTATTCGCGAAATTGATCTGCCAGAAGATATTGGACCTGGCGATATTTTGGCAGTTCCTGCGACCGGTGCTTATGGTCGAAGCATGGCCAGTAATTACAACCACATGATGAAACCAGCCGTAATTGCCGTAGCAAATGGCAGCGCTCGGGTAATTTTGCGCAGGGAGACCGAGGCGGATTTATTGGCGTTAGATGTTGTTGAGGCACCTAAACCCATTAAATAGCGTTCGGCTTAAGGAAAAAATAGGGGAGAATAGCCCAATGAATTCGCAAAAAACTCTTCGCGTCGGCATGCTCGGCTGCGGTGTTGTCGGAAGCGAAGTCGCCCGCCTTATCGTTGCCAATCAATCTGATCTTGCTGCAAGATCTGGCGCGAAATTAGATTTAGTAAAAATTGGCGTACGAAACTTAGGTCGTGCCAACGTTGCAAAAGAGTTACTAACAACTGATTTAGAGTCAATTGTTAGCGACTCAAATATTGATTTAATAATTGAAGTTATCGGTGGCATTGAACCCGCAAGAACTTTGATTCTCAGCGCTTTAGCCAACGGCAAGTCAGTGGTCACAGCCAATAAGGCTTTGCTTGCAAAACATGGAAGCGAACTATTTGCCGCGGCCGATAAAAACGGCGTAGATCTTTACTACGAAGCATCAGTTGCTGGTGCGATTCCAATCTTGCGCCCACTTCGCGAATCACTTGTTGGCGATCATGTACTTCGAATAATGGGAATTGTTAATGGAACTACAAACTTTATCTTGACCAAGATGGATGAATCAGGCGCAGCATTTGCTGATGCACTTTCTGAAGCACAGTCACTGGGCTTTGCAGAAGCAGATCCAACTGCAGATGTTGAAGGTTTTGATGCCGCTGCTAAAGCTGCGATCTTGGCTGGACTCGCCTTCCATTCACGCGTGACAGATGCCGATGTTTTCCGTGAGGGAATTACAAAAATTACCGACACTGATGTTGCGGTCGCTAAATCTTTAGATCTAGTCGTTAAATTATTGGCGATTGCTGAATTAACTGCAGATAATAAAATTAGCGTGCGCGTGCATCCAACTTTAATTTCACGCAGCCATCCACTGGCCTCAGTTCGCGAAGCATTTAATGCCGTATTCGTTGAATCCGAATCTGCTGGTGCAATGATGTTTTATGGTCGCGGAGCTGGCGGTGCCCCAACAGCATCCGCAATTCTTGGCGACTTAGTTGCAGTTGCTCGCCACCGAATCAGTGGTGGACTTGGGCCACGCGAAAGTGATTATGCCGATCTTGGAATTGCCCCAATGGGTTCCACAAAAACCCGCTATTTAATCCGCTTAGATGTCGCTGATCGCCCAGGTGTACTTGCCGCGGTTGCGCAGACATTTTCAAAGCATGATGTTTCAATCCAAACTGTTCGCCAAACTGGCCGCGGCGATAATGCAGAATTAATTGTTATGACACATAAAGCAACAGATGCTGCGCTTGCATCCACTGTTTCAGATCTTTCAAATTTAGATGCAGTAAAAGATGTAGCAAGTGTTATTCGAGTTGAAGGAATGAGCGCATGAGTATCTTTAAGAAAAAGGGTGCGCATCAATGGCGTGGAGTGATCGAGGAATATCGCGATCGGCTGCCAGTTTCTTCTAAAACACCAGTTGTTTCACTTCGCGAAGGTGGAACTCCACTCGTATATGCCTGCGTACTTTCAGCGATGTTAGATAACGAAATTTGGCTAAAAGTTGAAGGCACTAATCCAACTGGCTCTTTCAAAGATCGTGGAATGACAATGGCGATTTCAAAAGCTGCCGAAGATGGTGCGAAAGCTGTTATCTGTGCATCGACTGGAAATACTTCTGCAAGTGCGGCGGCATATGCCACAAAAGCTGGAATGCGCCCTGTAGTTCTTGTGCCTGAAGGAAAAATTGCAATGGGCAAACTTGCACAAGCAATTGCACATGGCTCAAGTTTGCTTCAAGTTGATGGCAACTTCGATGATTGTTTAAATCTTGCCCGCGAACTTTCCGAGAAATATCCTGTAGCGCTTGTTAACTCAGTAAATCCATATCGAATTGAAGGACAGAAGACTGCAAGTTTTGAAGTTGTAGATATGTTGGGTTATGCGCCGGACATTCATGTGCTTCCAGTTGGAAACGCTGGAAACATCACTGCATATTGGAAGGGCTATAACGAATATTTCAAAGACGGAATTTCTAAGCAACTTCCACAAATGTGGGGCTTTCAAGCAGCTGGCTCTGCGCCCATTGTTTTAGGTGAAGTAGTTAAGAACCCAGAGACAATTGCAACTGCTATTCGTATTGGAAATCCAGCGTCATGGCAGCAAGCTGTTGATGCGCGCGATTCATCTGGTGGCTTGATTGATTCAGTTACTGATGAAGAGATCCTTGCTGCATACCGTTTAGTTGCAGCTAAAGAGGGAATCTTTGTTGAACCTTCAAGCGCTGCGGGAATTGCTGGACTTATTAAGAAGCAAGCCCAAGGAAAACTTCCGAAAGAGAAGCGAATCGTTATTACTGTTACTGGAAATGGTCTAAAGGATGTGGGCTGGATATTAGATAACGCCGAAGCACCAACAGTTATTCCAGTTGATGTTAAACGTGCCGCTGAAGTGATTGGACTTGCATAATGGCTGCAATTAAGAATCGCCTAACTTTTAAAGCAACAATGGCACAGGTAAGCGTTCCTGCTACAAGTGCAAACTTGGGACCGGGTTTCGACACACTTGGACTTGCCTTAGATTTACGCGATCGTTATGCCGCACAAGTTTTAGATGATGCAACATTCGACGTTGATGTGTCTGGCGAAGGTAGCGCTGATATCAAAACTGACAAGAATAATTTAGTTGTTAAAGCAATGCTTCATGGCTTTGAACATATGGGGCAGAAGCCAAAGGGAATAGCGCTTCGCCAATTAAATGTGATTCCACACGGTCGTGGACTTGGTTCATCTGCCGCCGCAATTGTTGGTGGTCTTGGACTTGCACGCGCCTTAGTT
>JAPLAY010000015.1 GCA_026393035.1 Actinomycetota bacterium | reverse complement strand
ATCGAAGAGAAGTGTGCAATCGGAACCCAAATGATGATTGATCTTTACGATGCTTGGCTCGCCGAACTCGGATTTACTTTGAATACTCCACGAAATGCTAAATGGCGTGGTGGCCATGTTTCACTCGTTCATCCAGATGGTAAGCAGATTGCATTTGCACTACGACAATTAGCGAATGTAATTCCGGATTACAGAGCACCGAACTCAGTTAGATTAGCGATTTCTCCACTACAGAACTCATATGCTGAAATTTGGGATGGCTTTGAAAGGCTAAGAAATTTGGTTGCTTCAGGTGACTATAAAAAGGTTTCAAACACAAACGCTAAAGTTACTTAATTAAGCGCGAGCGGTAACTGCGTTTTGTAGCCAAGAAATAATCTCAGTGGTTGGAGTTCCTGGAGTAAATATTTCTCCGACTCCCATAGCCTTTAGTGCAACCTTGTCGGCTTCCGGAATAATTCCGCCACCGAAAACTACGATGTTCTCTGCCTTAGCTTCCTTCAAGAGTTTCATAATTCGATCAAAAATTGTCATGTGCGCACCAGAAAGAATTGAAAGACCAATTGCTTGAACATCTTCTTGTAGCGCAGTTGCAATTATTTGTTCTGGGCTCTGATGAAGTCCGGTGTAAATAACTTCGCACCCAGCATCACGTAAAGCGCGGGCAACAACCTTGGCGCCTCGGTCATGTCCATCTAGACCAGGCTTTGCTACGACTACGCGAATCGGAACTGATTGGGATGTTTCAGTCATTTTTGACATAGAACAAACTTATCACGAGAAATATGTCGTAGGGTTTGGCATATGAGCCAAACCGATCACTCCGAACTCCTAAGCCAAGTTCGCAATGGTGACCGACAGGCGTTGGCCAAGGCAATAACAATCATTGAGAACACTGGCGTCGCATTTGCACTACCAGCCGATTCTGGAATGAAATCGCAAGTAATTGGAATAACTGGTGCACCTGGTGTTGGAAAATCTACAACTGTTGACGCCTTAGTTAAATTGCTTCGGGAGCGAAAATTATCTGTTGCGATTCTTGCAGTTGACCCATCTTCACCAATTTCAGGTGGCGCACTACTTGGTGATCGAATTCGCTTAACAGATCACTTCACTGATTCCGGTGTTTTTATTCGTTCACTCGCAACCAGAGGACATCTCGGTGGTTTATCTGCAAGTACTAAAGCAGTTCTGCAATTAACCCAAAGTGCGAAATTTGATTTCATTATTGTTGAGACTGTTGGCGTTGGGCAGAGCGAAGTTGAAGTAATGCGAGTTGTTGACACCGTAGTCGTAGTTCTTGCGCCCGGAATGGGAGATGGCATTCAGGCTTCCAAGGCGGGACTTCTAGAAATAGGTGATATCTATCTTGTTAATAAATCAGATAGAGAAGGCGCAGAACAGACTGCGCAAGATATTTCACGGTCGATCGAAATGTCACCACCAAAAACTGTTGCTGGAAAGCCATGGATTCCGCCAGTATTGCTGGGTGCAATGCAGAATGGAACTGGCGTAACCGAACTTATGGCTGAAATTGAGAAACATGTAAATGGCTAAGAGCGCGCATTTAGATACCTTTGCGAAAGATAATCTTCCTGATCCTTCGCTCTGGCCAGAGTTAATTCTTAACCATCCAACTGCAACTTACCCGGAACGGTTAAATGCAAGTTACGAACTTCTAGAGCGAACCATTGAATTAGTAGGCGCTGAGAAGGTTGCGATTATTGCGGCCGAGGGAACTTATAGTTACGGCCAACTACTTGAATTAGTAAATAGGATTTCAAATTTGTTGACTTCGGAGGGAGTAATCCCAGGAAATCGAATTGCAATTCGTGGTCCAAATAACGCAATGGCGGTAGCTATTTGGCTGGCTATTCTCCGCGTTGGCGCAATCGCGGTAACAACAATTCCGCTGCAGCGTGCGGTCGAACTAGAAAAAATCATAGAAATTGGGCAGATTCAATTTGCGTTAGTGGATCATAGATTTACTGAAGAGTGGAATTTGATTAAAAACTACAAGGGCAAAACTTTTGTTTATGGTGGCGAAAGCGATTTTGCTTCGAGAATTGATTCACAGAGCCCAGATTTTAAGGTTTGCGATACAGCTTCTGACGATGTCAGCCTTCTAGCTTTCACATCAGGTTCGACTGGAATTCCAAAAGCAACGATGCATTTTCATCGCGATATTTTGGCAATTGCAGATACTTTCTCTAAGAACGTTGTTAAACCAAATAAGAACGATGTTTTTGCTGGAAGTCCACCAATTGCATTTACCTTTGGACTTGGTGGTTTAGTAATTTTTCCATTCCGAGTTGGAGCTTCGACTGTTCTCCTTGAAAACGCGGCGCCACCTATTCTCTTAGAGAAAATTGGCGAATATAAAATTACCTGTCTATTCACCGCGCCAACTGCATACCGCGCAATGTTGCCATTATTGGAAGGTAAGGATATTTCTTCACTTCGGAGATGTATTTCAGCTGGCGAACACTTACCACTTGCAACTTGGCGTGCCTGGTTTGAGGCCACTGGAAACAAGTTGATTGATGGAATCGGCGCAACCGAATTACTACACATATTTATCTCGGCCAGTGATCACGAAATAATTCCAGGCCTTACTGGAAAACCAGTCCCTGGATACCAAGCGATGGTTGTAGATCAGGACTTTAACGAAACCAAAGATGGCGAACATGGTTTCCTTGCAGTTAAGGGCCCAACTGGATGTAGATATCTAAATGATTCAAGACAGAGCAATTACGTAGTTAATGGTTGGAATGTCACTGGTGATATTTACACCAGAACTGCAGATGGCTATTTCAAATACGAATCACGTGCCGATGACATGATTATTTCAAGTGGCTATAACATCGCAGCTCCAGAGGTTGAAAACGCGCTTCTTATGCATAAAGCTGTGGCAGAAGTGGCTGTTGTGGGTTTACCTGACGATGAACGCGGAATGATTGTTACTGCATATGTGGTTTTACGGCCAGAATTCCTTGCGTCAGATGCGATGAGTAAAGAGTTGCAAGACCACGTAAAGGGCCAGATTGCGCCATATAAATATCCAAGATCAGTTCACTTTGTGGATTCACTACCTAAAACAACTACTGGAAAGTTACAACGCTTCAGGTTAAAGAGCTAGAAAATCTTTGTAGGCTGCCACTTTCCATAAACTTTACGCAATTCATTAACAATTTCACCAACAGTTGCATAAGCCTTAATCGCTTCGATAGTGGTCGGAACAATGTTCTCTCCGGCTTTTGCCGCGGTTAATAAATTCGCAAGTGCAGTAGTTACTGCTGGATTATCTCTCTTGGCACGAACAGCCTTTACTGAAGCTACTTGTTCAGACTCACTCTTAGGATTAATTTCAAATGGTTTAAATGGTGCTGATTCAGATTGGAATGCATTTACGCCAACAACCTTCTTGGCGCCTGATTCAATTGCCATGGTTAGTTTGTAGGAATTCTCGGATATCTCATTTACGAAGTAGCCATTGTTGACACATTCAAGTGCGCCACCACGCTTCTCAATATCGCCCAGTAAATCCCAAATTTCTTTCTCAAGTGCATCTGTCATGCGCTCTAACTCAAAACTTCCTGCAAGTGGATCTGGAGAATCTAGAACTCCGGTTTCAAATGCGACAACTTGTTGAGTACGAAGAGCCAGTGTCGCGGCTTCTTCGGTTGGGACGCCAAGTGCTTCATCGAATGCAGATACGTGCATTGTTTGAATTCCACCAAGTGCAGCGGCCATCATTTCAATCGATGTCCGAACAACGTTATTCATAGATTGTTGTGCTGTTAACGAAGAGCCCGCAGTGAATGCAAAGATACGTAGTTTTTCGGATGCTGGATCTTTTGCGTTGTACTTCTCGCGCATTAAGCGAGCCCATACCCGACGAGCTGCACGGAACTTCGCAATTTCCGGCAAGAAATCAATGTTTGAAGAGAGGAAGGTAAAGAGAGTTGGAGCTACAAAATCAACAGATACGCCACGTTCGATAGCCTGGTCGAGATACTCACGAGCATTCGCAAATGTGAATGCAACTTCTTGCACCGCTGTCGAACCTGCTTCGCGAATGTGATAACCAGACATTGCAAGTGAGACCCACTTTGGAATCTTGGTTGCAATATGCTCGATTACATCTACTGAAAGTTTTAGGCCTGCTTCAGCCGGAAAGATTTGAGTTCCGCGAGCTACATACTCTTTTAAAACGTCATTTTGAATAAACATTCCGAATTTATTTGGATCAACACCACGCTGTTCAGCAAGTGCAATAAACATTGCTGCCCAGATATATCCAATTGAGTTTGCTGTAGTTCGGACTTGGCTGATTTTTTCTAGCGGAATTCCATCCATCAAGATTTCAATATCTGCTAAAGAATCAATCGCAACACCGACTCGGCCAACTTCCCCAAGTGAAAGTGGATCATCGGAATCAAGTCCAAGTTGGGTAGGAAGATCAAGAGCAACGCTAAATCCAGTTAGACCTTGGTCGAGCAACATTTTAAAGCGCGCATTTGTTTCAGCAGGAGTTCCAAAGCCACCATATTGGCCCATCGTCCAAACACCGGCGTCGGCGTTAATACCGCGGGTGTATGGATACTCTCCTGGTTTTTCTAACGACATTTACTTTCCTTCAGCCTCAAGTTGTTGTTTTAAAACTTTCTTAGCAATCTTGCCAGTTGAATTTAGTGGGAATTCGGCAACAATGCGCAGATCTTTTGGTTTCTTATAAGAGGCCATTCTAGATTTACAGTGTTCAAGAATGCGAGTGGTTAATTCCGCGTGATCAACCGTTGAGTTCGGAACAAGCGTCACCATCGCTGTTACACGTTGGCCCCACTCGACATCATGAATTCCCATAACTGCAACCTCCAAAACTTCTGGAATTTCAGCAATTACATCTTCGATTTCGCGTGGATAAATGTTGTAGCCACCGCTAATAATCATGTCGCCTTTGCGATCCACCAAATAAAGGCGATTATCAATATCAATTCGACCAAGATCACCAGTGTGCAACCAGCCATCTCGAACAGCTTTTGTGACCGTTGCATCTTGGCCAGCGGCGCCGTAATAACCACGCATAACGTGATCGCCTCGAGTTATAACTTCACCAATTTCACCGACTGGAACTTCTTTACCGTTTTCATCAACGATGAGAATTTCTACACCAACGCATGGATTGCCGGCACTGGTTAATAACTCTGGATTTTCTGAAAGGCCAAGTGCATGATCTGCTTCGCTCAGAACCGTTACTGGTGGAATCGCTTCCACAAGACCGTAGTACTGAACCATCTTTGTTGTGATTCGTTCGTGACATTGTTTAATTTGATCGGGCGGCATTGGTGCACCGGCATAACCAAGCATGCGCAAATTCGCCATCTTCTCTTTGGTGATTCCATCAACAGCTAGAAGTCTCGCGACCATCGTTGGAACTAGCGCAGTTGCATTTCCGCCACGATTTTGAATTACATCAATAAATTCTTCAGGGTCGTACTTGGCTAAAACTATTTGTTTAGCACCAAAAGTAAAGTATGGAAGAACGAATAATCCGCTGGTGTGTGTAACTGGACCAGCATGAACCCAACAATCTGTTTCATTTGGAATTCGCCCCAAAATATCTGAAACAATATTATTTAGACTTGCTGTTCTGTTTCTATGAGTTCTAATCGCGCCCTTTGGATTTCCAGTTGTTCCAGAGGAATAGTTAAGTGAAACCAAGCTATCTGGATCAACCGCGGTTGAAAATGCATGTGACTCTTGCTTTGCTAAGAAAGCTTCATAAGGTGTTGT
>JAPLAY010000055.1 GCA_026393035.1 Actinomycetota bacterium | reverse complement strand
GGCGTTGATTCTGCAGTGGCAGCAGCGCGCGCGGTAGAAGCCGGACACGAAGTTATTGGTGTGCACCTAGCGCTTTCAAGCAATCCGCAGAAGTATCGATCCGGAGCGCGCGGATGTTGCACAATTGAAGATTCGCATGATGCCAGACGAGCTGCTGATGTAATTGGAATTCCTTTTTATATCTGGGATATGGCCGAAGAATTTCATGAAGGTGTAGTCGAAAATTTCTTATCGGAATACGCAGATGGCCGCACTCCAAATCCTTGCCTTCGTTGCAATGAAAAAATTAAGTTTGCTGCTGTTTTAGATCGTGCAAAAGGGTTGGGCTTTGATGGTGTTATTACCGGACATTATGCGCAGATGCAGGAAACTCCACTCGGTCGTGTAATGCATCGCGCAGTTGATCCCGGAAAAGATCAGTCCTATGTTCTTGCGGTTTTAAATACCGAACAACTTGCCGGTGCACATTTCCCATTGGGCGATACCGTTAAAGATCAGGTGCGTGTCGAAGCAAAGCGTCGTGGTTTATATGTTGCAAACAAACCGGACAGTCACGATATTTGTTTTGTGCCATCAGGAGATAACGCGGGTTGGCTTCGCGATCGATTGGGAAGTGATGTCGGGCCAATCGTTGATGAAGCCGGTGAAAAGTTAGGCGAACATAAAGGTGCATACACCTACACAATCGGACAACGTCGTGGACTTGGAATAACAATTCCCGCTGCTGGCGGCGAACCTCGATATGTTTTAAAGATTGAACCAAAAACTAATACCGTTGTTGTCGGAAGTCATGAAGCTTTAGCAGTTACAAAAATAGTTGGTGATCGACCAATCTGGTGCGGCCCCGAACCTACGATAAATACTGAATTTCGAGGTTTCGCCCAAGTTCGTGCACACGGCTCACCACTTGCATGTACCTATATTCAAAACGGAAGTGAAATTAAAGTTGATTTAGATGAACCGCTATTTGGGTTGGCTGCCGGCCAAGGCCTAGTTATCTACGATGGCGATCGGGTTGTCGGTTCAGCGACTGTCGCATCTACCGAATAGGTTTTACCCGTGAGCCAAGATATTCGCCATCGCATCGCAGATTTATGCGAACAAATTCGGGATCATCAATTTAAATATTATGTCCAGGATAAGTCAACTATTACCGATGGTGAATTTGATGCTCTTCTTAATGAGTTAAAGAGATTAGAAAGCGCACACCCAGAATTTAAGTTACCGGATTCGCCAAGTGATTTAGTTGGTGGGGGATTTGCTACACATTTCCAACAATCAGACCACATTGAAAAAATGATGAGCTTAGATAACGTTTTTGATAACGAGGAGTTACAAACTTGGTTTGAACGGGTTGCAAAAACTAGCTCGAAAAATAGTTGGCTCTGCGAAGTAAAAGTCGATGGCTTAGCTATAAATTTGCTCTATGAAAAAGGGAAATTAGTAAATGCTCTCACGAGAGGCAATGGAACTACTGGTGAGGATGTAACTTTAAATATTCGTACGATTGCAACGATTCCACATGAATTAACGGGCAAGAAGATTCCGGATCGACTTGAAGTTCGAGGCGAAGTCTTCTTTCCGATTGCAGCATTTAATGAATTCAATGATCAGCAAGAAGAGCTTGGCAAAGAGAGATTCGCTAATCCTAGAAACGCTGCTGCCGGTTCTCTTCGCCAGAAAGATCCACGTGTTACTGCAAGCAGGCCACTTTCAATGGTTGTACATGGCATTGGTGCATCCGATGGCCTAGAGCTGAATTCCCAGAGCGAGGCCTATGAAATATTGAAAGGCTTTGGTTTGCCAACAAGTACCAGATACAAAGTTGTTACAACACCCGCCGAAGTCAGCGAATTCGTCGCGTATTACGCAAATCATCGTCACGATGTCGAACACGAAATAGATGGCATCGTTATAAAGGTAAATGAGATTGCGGCACAGAAAGAACTTGGTTTTACGACAAGGGCACCGAAGTGGGCGATTGCATATAAATATCCGCCAGAAGAAGTAACTACAAAATTATTAGATATCAAAGTCAGTGTTGGACGAACTGGACGAGTAACTCCATTCGCCTTTATGGAACCAGTTAAAGTCGCAGGATCAACTGTTACAAATGCAACTCTGCATAATGCCGAAGAGGTAATTCGAAAAGGAATTCTGATTGGCGACACGGTTTTAATTCGAAAGGCTGGGGATGTAATTCCAGAGGTACTTGGACCGGTCATTGCGAAACGAGATGGCAGCGAAAAGCCATTTGTTATGCCGACGAAATGTCCAGATTGCGGAAGTAAATTGCGTGCAATCACCGAGGGCGATGTTGATATTAGATGTCCAAATACTCAGAGCTGTCCGGCGCAATTACGTGAGCGAATTTATTACATCGGATCTCGTGTAGCCCTAGATATCGATGTCCTTGGTTATGAAGCGGCCAACGCTCTTCTGGAAGATAAATTGATTACCGATGAATCAGACTTATTCGCCCTAACCGAAAAAGATTTAGCTAAGTCCCAATTCTTTTTGAAGAAAGATGGCTCGTTAGGGTTAAACGTTGAAAAGTTCTTAAAGGGGCTAGAAGCTGCGAAACAGAAACCACTTTGGCGCATTCTGGTTTCACTCTCTATTAGACATGTGGGACCAACAGCCGCACAGTCGCTTGCCAAGAACTTTGGCTCGATCAAAGCAATAGCAAAAGCGAGTGAGGAAGAATTAGCCGAGACCGATGGTGTTGGCGAAGTAATCGCAAAATCAATTATTGAATGGTTTGCAGTCGATTGGCATCAAGAAATTATTGCGAAGTGGGGCAAATCCGGAGTTTTGTTAGTCGAGATTGCCAAAGCTTCAAATTCACCACAAACCTTGGTGGGGCTAACTTTGGTCGTAACTGGTTCGTTGGTGGATTTCACAAGAGATGGCGTATCTGAAGTAATTGCCGAGCACGGCGGAAAAACATCTTCTTCGGTTTCGAAAAAGACAGATTACGTAGTTGCTGGTGAAGCGGCTGGCTCAAAATTGGCTAAAGCAGAAGAACTTGGGGTTCGCGTATTGAATGAGAGCGAATTCAAATCTTTGCTTGCTGGAGGACCCAAAGCTTTGGGGTAAAGTTCTACCTATGATTTTGTATTCCGAAACCGTACGCGAACTATCTGCACCTCCAATTTTCTTTGGTCTCTTTGCCTTCGGAGTGCTCTCACTTTTACTTTATTTAACACTTCGCATAGATCGGGATTAATCCCATCTCTAAAGTAGGAATTCTTGGTGGGACATTCGATCCGCCGCATCTTGGCCACCTTCATATAATTGAAGCTCTCGCTAAAAAGTTTGATCAAATTATGTTGATTCCTACTGGCGACCCATATCTTCGCCCAACAAATCCCATTGCTACTCCGGGAGAACGGCTAGAGATGTGCAGTAAAGCCTTGGAAGATTTATCTGACGAGCTTCAAGAGAAAGTTGTAGTTCTAGATATTGAAACTTCGAGAAAAGGTGCGACCTACACCTTCGATACTTTGCAATCGCTTCGAGCATTTTTTCCAAAGGATGACTTCACTTTGATATTGGGAAGTGATGCAGCATCAACTTTTAATAAGTGGAAGCGCAGCGATGATGTTAAAAAGCAGGCCGAGATATTAGTAATCAAGCGCCCAGGTGCGGCGCCATCTGAGTTTAAAGAGTTAGAAATAACAGCGCTAGACATTAGCGCTACGAAAATCCGTGAAGATTTTGCTAATGGAAAAACTCCAGAAACAATCTCTCCTTCCGTGCTTAAATATATAAAAGATAGAGGCCTATATGGCAGCAGGTAAGAGTGTTATTAATCTGGCTCAAGTAGCCGCCGAAGCGATTGCCGAAAAACTGGGCGTAGATATCATCGCAATAGATATGACAGAGCAGATGGTTTTGTCAGAAGTATTTTTAATTGCAACTGGTTCAAATGAAGTCCAGGTAGATGCAATTGCAGATGGTGTTTTTAAAGCGATGGCAGAGATCGGTGAAAAACCAATTCGTCGCGAAGGTAAGGGCCAATGGATCCTTCTTGATTACTCTGACCTTGTAGTTCATATTCAAAGCCAAGAGCTCCGTAATTACTACATGCTCGATCGACTTTGGAATGACTGTCCACGAATTCCACTTCTGGTTTCCGAAGCGAGATAATTTCCACATGGGCGATAAATCTAAACTTCGAATCGTGCTCTGGCGACATGGCCAGACCGATTGGAATGTTGAAAATCGCTATCAAGGCCACTCTGATATTCCACTTAATCAAGTTGGGCAATATCAAGTGGGACATGCGGCAAAAGTCTTAGCAGGAATGAATCCAAGCCGAATAATTTCTAGCGATTTGATTCGTACTAGACAGACAGCGCAAGCACTTGTTGATCTAACGGGAATTAAATTAGAGATTGATTCTGATTTGCGCGAGACCAATGGCGGAAATTGGGAAGGTAAAACTGGCGCCCAGAACCGTGAAGAAGATGGTGTCCGCTTCAAACAATGGATGTTCGGTGAAGATGTTAAAGCTGGCGAAATTGGCGAATCACGAACCGATGTTGCAAAGCGCGCACGCGCCGCAATCGAACGCGGAATTGCCGAAGCAACTGGAACAATTATTTTTGTAACTCATGGCGGAACATCGCGTGCGCTATTGGGTTCAATTTTGGAATTGCCATTTGAAAAGTGGGCAGCACTTGGTGGCCTATCAAATGCATCTTGGTCAGTAATTGAGCCAAATTCCTATATTGCAAGTGGTTGGACACTCGTTGAACACAATGCGGGCTCGATTCCAGAGCCAGTATTCGGCAATGAATCGCAGGAGGCCTAGGCTTAATTTTTGGGATAAAGTCTGCCCTCGAAGTAAAAGTACAAATAAAAATTGGGGCTGTGGCGCAGCTGGTAGCGCACCTGCATGGCATGCAGGGGGTCAGGGGTTCAAGTCCCCTCAGCTCCACTCAATTTTAAATTTCATTTCGGTAAATCTCTAGCGCTAGGCCATGGGAGAATTCGCGTTATGCATGAGGCCTATGACATTCAATATGTCCAAGAGAAATGGTTGCCCATTTGGGACAAGCTAGAACCATTTAAATCTGGCCGCAGCGATGACAAGCGTCCTAAGAAATATGTCTTGGATATGTTTCCTTATCCTTCTGGTGATTTACATATGGGACATGCTGAGGCTTACGCACTTGGCGATGTAATTGCACGTTATTGGATTCAAAAAGGTTTCAACGTTATGCACCCAATTGGTTGGGATGCATTTGGATTACCTGCAGAAAATGCTGCGATTAAACGCAATGAAGATCCACGTGCATGGACCTATGAAAATATTGCAGTGCAGAAAGCATCAATGCGTCGCTTTGCATGTTCATTTGATTGGGATCGAGTTCTACACACTTGCGATCCCGAGTATTACAAGTGGAATCAATGGCTATTTCTTGAGATGTATAAAAAAGGCTTGGCTTATCGCAAAGATTCACCAGTTAACTGGTGCCCCAGTTGCCAAACAGTTTTAGCTAACGAGCAAGTTGTAGCTGGGCTCTGCGAGCGATGCGATTCAGCTGTAACAAAGAAGAAGCTAAATCAATGGTATTTAAAGATTACTGATTATGCCGATCGCCTATTAGATGACATGGAACAACTCGAAGGCCAATGGCCAGAGAAAGTTCTAATGATGCAGCGCAATTGGAT
>JAPLAY010000063.1 GCA_026393035.1 Actinomycetota bacterium | reverse complement strand
GATACTGCAAATAAATTTGGAGCGTTAGGTGCGCGCATGATTGGTGGCGGCTTTGGCGGAAGTGCGATTGCGTTAATTAAAGCTAGAGATAGTGATTTGATTAAATCCGAGATCAGAGGAGCTTTTATGGCTTCGAAATTTAAAGCGCCACGATTCTTTTCGGCGCTTCCAAGTCAAGGTGCTGCTGTAATTAATTAACCGGGCTAATAGAAATTACTTCTACCCCGCCGATATCACCTAACACACCAAGTAAATCTGTTGGATCTGAACCAGGAATTGCGATTACAAAGTCATCGATTCCACGCCCAGCTTCATTACTTATTACAACTACTGATTTGATATCGCCGCCAGCAAAACCAATTGCCGAAGCAACTGCGCCAAGTGATCCCGGGCGGTCGGGAAGCGCTATTTGAACTTTGAATTGGGCCATGGGTAAACCTTATATCTGAACTATGTCAGTGCCTTTTATGGCAACGCTAATTTTTGGCAACGAAATCTTAGTTGGGCCACTTATTGCTGCGCCATCCTTGGTTGGATCAAATTGTGCGCCATGGCACGGGCAAATTAGTAAATTACTTTTTGCGTCATAGCCAACTGTGCAACCTTGGTGAGTACAGACTCTGGAATAAGCAAAGACTCCAGCTTTTGTCCGAAATAGCACGCTTGGAGTTCCATCTGCGGCAGCAAATGCTTTAGTTGATCCGATTGGAAAATCTGCAAGCTTTGCAATTGCAGTTCCAGTTTCAGGTGTCGGCGTTGCGGTTCTAAAACGACTTCCAGCAAATACTGCGGCGACAGATGCGGCGGCAATTCCAAAAATTCGCAGAGCTTCACGGCGATCACGAAGGTCTGGCAAAAGCGCAGTTACTCGACGACCCTTTGTGTTATTGCGAACTAAGAAGAAAAGTGCGAGCCAGAGAATTGCATAGGCGGTATCGCTTCCGAGGAAATATGGTTTTACACTCCAAGTTGCAGAGAGCCATAAAGTAATTGAAAGAAAGAAGCCACCAAGAGAAGCAAGTTCAAGGGCAATACCGGTAAGTGTTGCAATACCGATAGCGAATTCTGAAAGCATTACCAACCAACCAAAAAGAGTTGCGTGTTCAATGATATGCTTCAAAATAAATGAGATTGGTGATGTCGTTAGGTAACTAGATATTTGAGCGCCGATGTAATGTGCAGATTTTGGATCTAGAAAACCTGAGTCAGTCGCTTTATTCCAACCACCGTAAATAAATGTAACTCCCAAGAAGAGTCGAATTACTCGAGCACCCATTGGAGAGCTTTGCCAAGATTTAGAGAGGCTGTAACTTGCCATGCTTTGACTCTTCCTTAGTTATTCGCTTGAAGGGAATTTTGAAGGGAATAAAGCTCCCTCACTTGGACTCGAACCAAGAACCTGCCGATTAACAGTCGGCTGCTCTGCCAATTGAGCTATGAGGGATTATCTAGTTATTGAACGTGCGAACTATATCTGAAGCGTGCGGGCTAGCCCAATTCGCCAAGCGCGGCATCTTTCTGAACTCGGCGCTCGGCCTCCATGGCTACTAGGGCGGAGAAAACCTCGTTGTATTGCGCTTCATTCTCAGTTGGATTCAAGCGTTGTAACGTCGATTTTATTTCTGCGATAGATCTGCTCAAAGCTACTTCACGCAACCGAGCAAAAATTGCTGCGATATATCTCTCAGAAATTTCGCGATCGGTACGGATTGGTTCAACAGTTAATTCCGTTATGAGCGCACGAATATCTTCACTCTCACTGCTCTCAAGCAATTTTTGAATATTTAACTCCGGTGCGGAATCAATTTGAGTACGGAGTTGGTGGTAAGCCCAATATGAAAATGCATTCTTCTCAAGTAGCGCCCAATCTTTGGCCATCTCTGGATATTGCAACTTAATCTTTAATACTTCGCGCTCCATCATCAAGATTGGATCTCGCAGATTAACCTCTGATTGAATTGCCGGTTCAAGGTTCTGCGATGGCACACTTCGAGTCGAACTCTTCTTAATTGCATTTGTGACAATATCAACTTCAAGTCCGAGCCAACCTGCGACCAAACGTGCATACTCTGGACGAAGCGAGGCATCGCGAATCCTTCCGATAAGTGGAGCTATCTGATTTAACGCAGATACTCGCCCTTCTGCAGAGTTAACGTCATATTTTGCAATCTCACTCTTTATCGCAAATTCAAATAGTGGAACTCGACGAGCAATTAAATCGCGAACCGCAGCATCACCAGAAGCTATACGTAAATCGCAAGGATCCATTCCTGATGGTTCTACTGCAACAAATGTTTGAGCAACGAATTTTTGATCATCATCAAATGCCCGAAGCGCTGCTTTCTGTCCTGCAGCATCACCATCAAATGTGAAAATAACTTCACCACGAAAAGCATCGTCATCCATTAACAATCTTCGAATAACTCGGATGTGGTCATCGCCAAATGCTGTTCCACAAGTTGCAACCGCAGTTGTGATTCCTGCTAAATGTGCCGCCATGACATCGGTGTAGCCCTCAACAATTACAACCTGGCGCTTCTTTGCGATCTCTTTCTTCGCTATATCTAGACCATAAAGAATCTGACTCTTCTTATATATCGGGGTCTCTGAAGTGTTTAAATACTTAGGACCTTGATCAACTTCATCACTTGCAAGTTTGCGAGCACCGAATCCAACAACATCGCCAGAAATATCTTTAATCGGCCAGACTAAACGATTGCGATATCGATCGATTGGACCTTTAGTTCCATCTTTACTTAATCCAGCAAGCGAGAGTTCGCTATCTGTGAAGCCTAAATTCTTTAGGTGCTTATAAAGAGCATCCCATTCATCCGGTGCATACCCAACGCCAAAAGTTTGCGCCGCAGCTTTATCAAAGCCACGCTTCTGTAAGAAATCTCGACCGACTTGTGCGGTACCTGGAAGATTTAGCTGTTCGCGATAGAAATTCATGGCTGCAACATTTGCCGCAACCAATCTTGAACGATTAATACTTGGTCCCGAACTGGTATTTGTTCCGTCATAGCGCAATGTGTAACCCATGCGATCGGCAAGGCGTTCAACAGATTCCGAGAACGAGAGGTGATCCATCTTCATTAAAAATGCGATTGCATCCCCACCAACACCGCAACCAAAACAGTGAAAGAAACCTTTGCTTGGTGTTACATGGAAAGACGGACTTTTCTCATCATGAAATGGACAGAGACCTTTCTTCTGTCCCCCACCAGCGCTCTTTAATTGAACGAAATCGCCAACAACATCATCTATCGCACTGTTGTCGCGTACATAGGTGACATCTTCATCGCGAATTCGACCGGAAGCCATGGCGTTATCTTAATCGCGCAGATAGCGCGATCGCCCCTGGATCGGTTAGAGATGCAACTTGGTCAATAACTACGCGCAATCTTGCGGCATCAGTGGTGGCACGTTTCCAATCCTGGAGGAAGAAAGTTTCGAGAGTATTTGGTGCGTCCTTTAAGACTGCAGCCACAAGTTCGTGAATCAAAACCTGTTCATTGTCATAACGCTTGGCTGATGTTGCAGAGTTAATAATGTAGAAACCAGCGAGCGATTTAAGTAGCGCAACTTCAACGCGTTGCGCGCGTGGAACAACCAAATTAGCGTTATATCTAGTTAAATCACCTTGGCCGTATTGCGCACGAGTAGCTTCTTCGGCAACACGGGCAAATCTTCCGACGAGTTGGCTCGCTAAATCTTTTAAACCGGCAAGTGCGCGGTGGCTACCGTCATATTCTTTAGGCCAGCAGGAAAGTTGTTGTAAATTCTCAAGCGCGATTCGCGCTTCATCTATCGTGATATCTGCCAGATTATCTAACTGGGCATCCTTATAAATATCTGGAAAATCATTTGTTAAATCATTTAATTTAACTTGTCCGGTAACAAGCGCATCTTCAAGATCATGAACGCTGTAGGCCACATCATCTGACCAATCCATAATTTGCGCTTCAAATGATTGGCTGCCAACCGGGGCACCTTCGCGAACCCAATTAAAGATTTCTAAGTCATCATCGTAAACCCCAAACTTGCGCGCATTTGTTGCACGAGGCCATGGGTATTTAGTTGCCGCATCTAGACTTGCTCTTGTTAAATTTAAGCCAAGTGAAATTCCATCAGCATCGACAGTTTTTGCTTCAAGTCTTACTAGCAAGCGAAATGATTGGGCATTTCCTTCAAAGCCACCACACGCGAGTGCAACTTCATTTAAGGCATCTTCACCGTTGTGACCAAATGGTGGATGGCCAATATCGTGGGCAAGACAG
>JAPLAY010000039.1 GCA_026393035.1 Actinomycetota bacterium | reverse complement strand
ACGACATTGATCTTCAGGTATTAACTGGCGAAGAAGAGGCTAAGTTAACTTTTCTTGCCGCAAGACGATGGTTTGGTTGGTCAAGTGGCAGGCTTCTAGTAATTGATATCGGTGGTGGATCTTTAGAGATTGCATCAGGAGTTGATGAGTCGCCACAGGTTGCAGTTTCACTTCCACTTGGTGCATCAAGGCTTACCAAGAATCACTTAGAAGGCGATCCATTTACTGCAAAGAGTATTAGAAATCTTCGCGATCATATTGAGAGCCAATTGGAATCTGTGCTTCCTACTTTAGTTAAACACGAAGATTCTGATCGAGCAATTGCAACGAGCAAAACACTGCGAACTCTCGCCAGACTTTGTGGCGATTGGTATGACGGCAATGGAAAAATAATTACTTTAGATGCAATCAGAAAAATGTCATCAAGACTTGCTGAAATGGATTCGGATGAACGAACAAAACTCCCTGGCGTGTCTGCAAATAGAGCGCGTCAAATAGTTGCAGGTGCGTTTGTGACTGAAAGTGTTATGCGCAATCTTGATTTAGAGAAGCTAGAAATATGTCCATGGGCGCTTCGAGAAGGGCTGATTTTAAAATACATGGACTGGACAGAGCACTAAATCAAACAGTTGGTGCGGAAATAACATCGATTTGTAGGCACTTTTTCTTACCCAAATAAATAACCCATGCATCGCCTGGTTTTAATTTGTCATCAGGAAGATCTACATCAGACTTCTTGCAGATTTTCTCAAGCATTCTAGGAAGTATCGGATTGTGGCTGCAGAGCAAGATTGCACCATCGCTACTTCTGACTTGATCTGCCAACTCTTTTGCGTAATCTAAAGCTTTATCCTTATTTTTTTCAAAGGTATATTCACTTAACTTGCTTGTTATCACTGGTTCAATATTGAGCGCTTTAGTCATTCCAATTATCGTGTCATAACAACGAACAGCATCTGAAGTATGGATCGCAGAAATTTTGAAAACTTGATAAATCGCATGCATTCGTTTGGCTTGCAATTGTCCTAAATTATCAAGTGGTCGATCTTCATCCCCACCTTGCCACTCAATTCTAGCTAAAGCTTTCGCATGGCGAAGCATCACTAATTTATTTGCTTGAAAAGGTGAGTCGATGAATATTTCTAATATTTCGCGATCAGAATCTTGGGTGAGTTTGCTTCGAGCCGAATCAATATCGTGCCATTCCAAGAGATCGACTTCGCTATTTGGGCTGAAGGTGTCTTCATTATTCAAAGATTTTGCTGCCCAATATGAAGCCCTCTTAGGCCCATCAATTGCTTCATACTCAACGCGACCTAAGTACGGACCTAGTTCAATATCTAAACCAGTCTCTTCCATTATTTCGCGGTACGCACATGCGATTAGTTCTTCACCGTTATCTACTTTTCCTTTTGGAAATGACCAATCGTCATACCGAGGACGGTGAATGAGTGCTAATTCAATTTGCGAATCTTTAGTTTCACGCCATACAACTCCACCTGCGGCAAGAATCATTTGGTTCAACCTCTCGCTCGATACCAATTAATAACTTGCTGGTGCAAGTCATCTAACTTAGCTCCTGAAGCACTTTCGGTGATGCGATCCCAGTTTCCCGCTTTATTCATATGCCAACTTGATGTTGTCGGCGCCAAATAACTATCTAAGGCGCGAAGCAACATGCGCTTATGATCATTCTGATTTATTTTTACCATGCTCTCAACGCGGCGATCTAAGTTTCGGTGCATTAAATCTGCACTACCAATCCATAATTCATTCTCGCCATTATTTGAGAAGTGGAAAATTCTAGAGTGTTCTAGGAATCTTCCTAGGATTGAGATAATTTTTATATTTTCTGACAGCCCTGGAACACCACCGCGTATCGCACAGATTCCGCGAACCACTAGCTCTACTTCCACACCGGCTGCTGATGCCTTGTAAAGCAGATCAATGAACTCTTCATCCATAATTGAATTGAGTTTCATCCGAATAAGCGCTGGCTTGCCTGCAACTTTATTATCAATCTCGCGTTGGATACGCTCTAATAGACCGCTACGCAAAGTGCGAGGTGCTACTAACAATCTTTCAAAAGAAGTTTGTGGAGCAAAGCCAGATAGTTGATTAAATAATTTATTAACGTCATCGCCGAGAATTGGGTCTGAACTTAAAATTCCAAAATCTTCATACATTCGCGCAGTCTTTGGGTTGTAATTTCCAGTACCCATATGAACATAGCGTCGGATTACACCAGATTCCTGTCTAACAACTAAGGATAATTTCGCGTGAGTTTTATAACCAACAAGACCATAGACAACATGCACACCAGCATCTTCAAGTTTTCTTGCCCAACGTACGTTCGCTTGTTCATCGAATCGGGCTCTAATTTCAATCACGGCAAGAACTTGTTTGCCAGCTTCAGCCGCTTCGATCAAAGCCTCAATGATTGGTGAATCACCCGATGTTCGATACAACGTCTGCTTGATAGCTAGAACGTGTGGATCTGTAGCGGCAGATTCTATAAATCTAACTACCGATGAATTAAATGATTCATATGGGTGATGCAGAATGATTTCACGCCGTTTTAGCGCTTCAAAAAGCGCATCTGTCGAGTCTGGTTCAACATCGCGCAAATCCCAAGCGACTTGATTTCTAAATGCCGGAAATTTTAAATCAGGTCGATCAATATCAGCGATTTGATTTAAGCCAGTTAAATCTAAAGGCTCTGGATACTGGCTAATGTCTTCATCCAAAACGCTTAACTCTTCTTTAAGTGTTTCCAATAAATCAGAATCCATTCCTAAGCCAATTTCTAGCCTTACTGGAGGTCCAAATTTTCTCCGCAACAACTCTTGCTCCATGCTTGCTAGTAAATCTTCGGATTCCTCTTCTTCAAGTTCTAAGTCAGCATTTCTCGTAATTCTAAAGGTATATACATT
>JAPLAY010000073.1 GCA_026393035.1 Actinomycetota bacterium | reverse complement strand
TAGAAATTGTCAGTGGCAGATGGAACAATACGTTTTGAATACAACTACATTTGGAATTCACGCTCATTCACATGAGGTCTTGCTGGTGGCGGGTGAAGGATTTGAACCTTCGAAGGCAGAGCCGGGGGATTTACAGTCCCCATTGAGCGCAAAAGAACCAGACAATCGCGCTTCATATCCTGGCCCAATGTGAACTTATACTCACGGGGATAATCCTGGGTGAAGAGAAATACTTTGTGGGTCAGGGTGTAGACATCGGCAAAGACGGGTAGATCTTGGTAGAGGGCCATGCAAGATTATCTACCTAATCACCCATAGAAAATTAAATTTTTAAATAGATGAATAGGTAAATAGATGAAGGGCTAAAAAGCCCGCACTGGCCGGACGTAGAAGGTGAGGCCCTTATAGTCGAAGTTCTGGCTGCCAGTGCCGAAGTCCTGGACCCACGCGCCGTCCGCAACGTCCTCAGACGAGGACCAGTAGCCGTCATCCACGAACCCTCCAACAATTGTTCTTTGTATATAGAGTTTATTGAGTTCATCCTTTGATGGCAGGAACCAATCAGATAAATTATTAGGGCCTGCATAGTCGCGGGCTGCAACCGCTGCAGAGGAGGCTGCCACATTGCTTATTTGAGCAGCAATAGCCAATGAGTTTTTATATCCAGTGCCGATGGCTGTTCCAGTATCCACAACGGAGAGGCTTTGGTTGGTTAAGGTAGCCTTGACGCAAATGCTCGGATAGGACGCTGCAGAGGAGGCTGCCACATTGCTTATTTGAGCAGCAATAGCCAATGAGTTTTTATATCCAGTGCCGATGGCTGTTCCAGTATCCACAACGGAGAGGCTTTGGTTGGTTAAGGTAGACCAGGTCGGATATACATCACTCCACGCATTAGTTCCAGAAGTAAGCGCTGCCTCAAGGTAGTAACACGTCTCGGCAAGCGTTGGTCCACAATCAAATCCAGGTGATGCGGCAACATAAAATATCTTTCCACCACCTGGGCCAGTATCACCGAGTCTTAAGGCAGAAGGTGTCACTGATTGAGTTGCTGCGGTTAAGCCCGATGCGGTGTAGGTAATTGTGTAGGCAGTTCCACCAAATCCTCTAATACCTAAATTACTAAAGGTAGCAATTCCTGAGGATGCGGTAGCTGTCTTTGTTCCCACTAATGTTCCACCAGAGCTAACAGTGGCGGTTACTACGAGGCTAGATGATGTGACTGTGTTACCACCTGAATCTTGAATTGTGATCTGAGGTTGCGTTGTAAAGGCAACTCCTGGTGATGTTCCGGCCGAGGCAGTGGTGATTGCCACAGCACCTGCAGTCACTGTAAGGGTGAATGTCCGTACCGCACTACCTGATGCATTCGTTGCAGTAATTGTGTAGGCGGTGGCACCGGCAACTGTTGTTGGTGTTCCAGTAAGTGCGCCAGTTGTCAGGTTAAAGCTCATCCCTGCTGGAGTTGCGCTGATGGCAAAGTTTGCAATGGCACCACCTGTTGAGAGAATAGTAAACCCCGTGGCAAAAGTGTTAACGGTTCTAGTTTCTGATGAAGCTGAAAGGGTGAATTTAGGTAGCCTTTACGCAAATGCTCGGATAGGACGGACTACCTCAGTGGAGTATTTGTAGCCATAGTCCTTGAGGCCACGCAAATGCTCGGATAGGACGGACTACCTCAGTGGAGTATTTGTAGCCATAGTCCTTGAGGCCAGACTTGTTGAAGTCATGATCCCACACGGACCCCGGAAGGGGCTCAGAGTGCTCAGAGGAGGACCAGTAGTAATATTCAATGAATCCAGCCGCTCCCAATCCGGCGCCTGTTCCTAAATTGAGCGTTCCACCGCTACAAAGAGTTGCATCAGATGTCCAGGCGTTGCCGAAGGCCCACTTACACATCTGATTGAGTTCATCAGTAGATGGCAGGTACCAATCAGACAAACCACCCCCTATAAAGGCTTGCGCAATAGTTCCAGCTCTACTTGCAGTGTTGGATTGTGCAATCATCGCAAGAGTATTCTTGTAACCACTTCCGATTGCTGTAGTTGTTGTACCTATCCAGTCACTGGTGTTCCCAGACCAAACATAGAAATTATCTGTCCAAGCCCCACTTCCGGTTGTTGCCGCTGATTCCAAGAACTTGCAATATGCTGTCTGCGTTGGACCACAAAGAAATAGTGATGCTGAAACGTAAAAGACTTTCCCACCACCAGGGCCATCCATGCCAACTGTGTAATCACCGGCAGTTACGGTAATGGTCATAGTTGTAGTTGCAGAGGAATAGGCTGCGGTGTTTGTCGGAGTAAAGGTTGCTGTAATTACTGAAGTGCCCTCTGCCACAACGTGTGCCGTACTGCCGCTAATTGTTATAACACCAGTTGAATCTGAAGAGTATGCAAGTGCACCCGCTAGCGATCCAATCACAACGGGGGCAGTGAGGAGGAAATCTCCTGCTAGGGCTGGTTTTGAGAGGTTATTCCAAGGAAAAAAAGTAGGTAAAATCTTTTCGACAGTTGGGTTCGGTGCGGGGGCTTCAACACTAGGTGCTGGCGCAGGTGGAGGCGGTGTTAGCGTTGTAATCACTGCTGAAGCAGTAGAAGGTAGTGATGGGCCGGCAAAGTTATTTGCAACAATAGTAAATGTGTAGCTAGTAGAGGGCGCTAAGCCTGAAACGTCAATTGTTCCTGATGATAATCGATAAGCCGTTGTCTGAACGCCACCAGGGATTGAAGTTGCGGTATAGGAGGTAATTGGTGACCCACCATCAAATGTTGGAGCTGAATATGTGATGAGCGCGCTATTTGTCCCTGTTGTAATCACCGTGCTTATAGATGGTGATGCTGGAACTGTGGGAGCAAGAAATGGTGCTGATGCCTGCGAAGAAGTAGATGCACCAACTGCGTTGTGGGCAATGAGTGTAAATGTGTAGGTGGCACCAGGAGTTAACCCTGAAATCTTTATCTCGCCCGATGCATTCGGATTAAATATTGAATTTACTCTTTCTGTTTTTCCTTCAGCAGCTGTTGGACTTGCTGTAAGTGAATAGGTGGTAATGCGTGCCCCACCATCATCGGCTGGTGCTTTGGTTCCAACCGTTGCAGTGCCGAGTGAACCAGCGGAGATTGTGACAATAGACGGTGCAGCTGGTGGTCCAAGTGGGCGATGCCAAGTAGTTGTTATTTGTGTTTTAGGGTTGCATTTAGCGCGCAAGAGAATTAGATCTGCTCTGGTCTTACTTTGACATGTATTGATTGAAATTCTCTTTGACCCTGGTGTTCCTTGAGGAACTCTTTCACTTTGATACCAAGTAGCACTTTCGTATATACGCTCGTTACATTTTCCTTCTCTTGCAAGGTATTGCACAGATGACTTAAGGCTGGTGCAAGTTGTGAGAGTTGATGCTGCCGACGCTTGCTGTGGGGCGAGAATTATGAGAAAAGTAGCAAAAAGTGCCCATGTAGAGACAAATGTAAGGAGCTTTTTCATCCTCTTCATCGCTCTCCGCGGGAAATGATGCATGTGCACTTATCGAATTCGACAAATGATGGGGCTGGAAAACTAAGCCCACACTCTGCGAAGTGAGAACGGTTAAACCGTTATGTTGTATTGATAATGAGTATAAGAGCAACCCTCCCCGGCAGGAAGAGGCTAGGGCTTTTATTCGTATTATTTTTAGTATTGATTTGGTATGAAACGATTGCCTACACCTGCAATTTAAGCGCACTTAGAAATTGTCAGTGGCAGATGGAACAATACGTTTTGAATACAACTACATTTGGAATTCACGCTCATTCACATGAGGTCTTGCTGGTGGCGGGTGAAGGATTTGAACCTTCGAAGGCAGAGCCGGGGGATTTACAGTCCCCTCCCATTGGCCGCTCGGGCAACCCGCCAGGGTTTTTTACGGCTTGCGTAGATTACCTTATTAAGGCACGCACTCGAAATCGAGAATTACTCAGGCAAGATAACTGGAACTTGTGTCATCAATCCACCATCAATTACATATGAACTTCCAGTGATGAAGGAAGCCTTGTCTGAACAGAGGAATCCAACTAATTCACCAATCTCATGAATGCTGGCCATGCGACCAATTGGGTGTGAACTTCCCCATTCTTTTAAGATCTCATCTTCACTCTTGCCGGTACTAAATGCCCTAGCGGACGCACGTAACATTGGCGTATCTACTGAGGCCGGAAGAATTGCATTGCATCTAATTTGCTCTGCTGCATGATCGATTGCAATAGCTCGGGTAAGTGAATTTATTGCGCCCTTTGAAGCGGCATATGCGACAACGCCCTTCTGATTTGCAAGTGATTGCACAGAGGAAATATTTACGATTGATCCGCCCTTTGCAATTCGCATAAATGGAATCGCGTATTTGGCAGTTAAATACATTGATTTAACATTTACATTGAAGGTTTTATCCCAGGTCTCTTCGCTTGTTTCAACTGCAGTTCCGTATGTTTGAATACCGGCACAATTAACCAGATAATTAATGTGGCCATATTTTTTGCCAACTGATTCGATTGCAGTCTTTACCTGTGCATCTGAGGAAATATCAACTTTGATTCCAGAAATGCGATCACCGTAACTTGCAAAATCCTTATTTGCTTGGGCCAGACCGGCTTCATCCAAGTCGAACATCACAACAGTTGCACCATCATCTAAAAGCCTTTTGGTGCTGCCATATCCAATTCCCTTGGCACCACCTGTCACAATTGCAATCTTGCTCATCTATTTACTCCGAATTCGAGCGCCAGTTTTGCGAACCTCAGAAATATTCGTTGATCCGGTAAGCGCCATTCCATTTTCAAATTCACGACGCATGATTTCAATAACTCTATCTACTCCGGCTTCGCCATTTGCCATCGCGCCATATAGATATGCCCGGCCGATAAATACTGCTTTGGCACCAAGTGCAATCGCACCAAGTGCATCTAAACCTGACATAACTCCACCATCTATATAAACTTCAACTTTATTTCCTACAGCTTTAACAACATCTGGAAGAATTTCAAGAGGGACCGGTCCGCGATCAAATTGGCGGCCACCATGGTTTGAAAGAATAATTCCTTGAACACCTAACTTAGCTACAGCTTTAGCATCCTCAACGCTTTGAATTCCTTTAACAACTATTGGACCCTTCCAGACCGAGCGCAACCAAGTTATATCTTTAAAGGTAGTTGATGGATCAAAAATCGCTGCAGCCAAATGCGAGAGGGCTTTATCCCAGCCCCGGAAGGCGGCGAATTCTAATTTGCCTGTGGTGAATAGGTTTAGCCACCAAATTGGTTTACGAGCAATTGCGAAAACAGTATTAATTCTAATCTTCGGTGGAACGGTCAAACCATTGCGATCATCGCGATAGCGCAGACCAACAACCGGGGTGTCCACTGTTAGTACTAAAGTTTCAAAACCACTATCTCTTGCCTGCTTAATAACCGCCAGACTGTCACTGCGATTTTTCATAATATAAAGCTGGAACCACCTGCGGGAATTTGGAACTGCGGCTGCTAGTTCTGCCGGTGACGTAGTGCCCATAGTTGAAAGTGCATAAATTAAATTCTTGTTGGCCGCAACATTTGCGACTGCTGGCTCGCCGACATGATGCATCAAACGGGTATATCCAGTTGGAGCGAAGCAGATCGGAATATCAACAATTCTGCCCAAAACCTTCTCGGTGGTGTCAATCTTTGAAACATCACGAAGTACCTTGGAATTAAATTCAATTCGAGAGAAAGCATCTCTGGTGCGCGAATAGGCAATTTCATCAACTGCGCCACCTTCAACATAATCAAAGACGACTTTAGGAGTTCGCTTCTTTGCGATTATGGCGAGGTCTTGAATGTTCTGCGCCCGCTTAAGTTTGCCTTTATATGGATTGAGAGAGGGAAGCGACCATTCAATCAAGGACCAGAAATATGGGAGGCTCGGGAATTTACGAGTGCTCCGAATCATGCGCCCAATTTACCCTACAATTGCGCTCATTAGAATATGTAGAAATAGATAATTGATAAAGGGGTCGTAAAAGTGGCTGATTCGAGTTTCGATATTGTCTCTGAAGTTGATCATATGGAAGTCGATAACGCTTTCAATCAAGCCGACCGTGAAATCGCCACTCGATTTGATTTCAAGAATACCGACAGCAAGATTGAGAAGTCTGGCGAGAAGATTCTTATTGAAGCCCAGTCCGAAGAGAAGGCTAAGGCAGTTCTAGAAGTCTTTAAAGATAAATTAATCAAGCGTCAGGTATCGCTTAAGCATTTGGAATCTACCGACCCAGAGCTAAGTGGAAAAATTTATAAAATTAGCTGCACTCTCAAAGAGGGAATCTCTACTGAGAACGCCAAAAAGTTAGCAAAGATAATTCGTGATGAAGGCCCAAAATCTGTTAAGACTCAGATCCAAGGTGAAACTCTTCGTGTCACAAGTAAGTCACGCGATGATCTGCAAGAAACCATGGCGCTTGTTAAGGGACAGACCCTTGACTTCGCTGTTCAATTTACGAATTATCGTTAATTAATGAGTAAATATCGCTTAGGTTTAATTTACGGATTTTCTTCTTACACACTCTGGGGGCTATTTCCGCTTTATTGGCCCTTACTAAAACCTGCTACTCCGCTTGAAATGGTTTCACACCGTGCAGTTTGGTCACTCGTCTTCTGCATAATTGCACTTGCAATTGGACATCAGCTTAAATCAACCTTCGCCTTGATGTTCGCCCCCGGTGTTTTTTGGAAATTTACGTTAGCTGCGGCCTTAATCTCAGTTAATTGGATTACATATATCTGGGCAGTTAATCACGAACAAATAGTCGAAGCATCACTTGGTTATTACATGCAACCAATTCTTCTCGTTCTGATGGGAATTCTCGCCTTCGGAGAAGAGATGCGAAAGATTCAATGGGTATCTTTTATCGTTGCAACAGTTGGCGTAATAATTCTGACTATCGATTACGGCAGACCACCATGGATTTCATTCGCTCTAGCTTTCTCTTGGAGTTCATATAGTTTTGTAAAGAAGAAAATCAATCTAGGTTCACTTCAAGGACTTGCCATTGAAACCCTGATTTCATCAGTTTTCTACGGTAGTTATCTAATCTGGATCGGGCAAAAAGGTGAAGGACAATTTGGCCATGGAGTTGGCTTAACCGCGCTACTAATTGGGGCTGGCCTAGTAACAGCGATTCCGCTGCTCTTGTTTAATGGCGCCACACTTCGAATTCCATTCACAACCATTGGCTTGTTGCAGTATTTAACGCCAACAATTCAATTTATGCTTGCGGTTTTCTTACGCCATGAACCAATGCCAAGTGCAAGATGGTTGGGCTTTGTATTTATCTGGACTGCGCTGATAGTTCTTGGATATGACTTAATAAAATCAGGAAGTTCGCGAGATAACAGCTTGGCTCAGCCCGACTAAAGCGTTCTTTGCTGGACCGTCAGGCAGAGTTGCTAAATGTTTCTGAGCAGATTCGCCATACTTCGCCACTAGTTCGCGGGATTTTGTAAGCGCGCTATGGCCCCGGAGTTTCAAGATTGTCTCTGCTACAACAGCTTCATCAGTTATTGGCGCAGAAAGCAAAGCTTTTAGCGCTGCATCTGCTGGGTCGTTTGATTCCAAAATAAATAAGGTAACTAGCGTTGGAACGCCTTCGCGTAAATCGGTGCCGGGTGTCTTGCCAGATTCTTTTGAATCACTTGCAATGTCAATGATGTCATCTGCTAGTTGGAATACGATTCCAATTTCTTCACCAAATTTAGTTAGTGCATCCATTATCTTTTCGTCGGCACCAGAAATCATGGCGCCATATCGGGCGCTTGCAGATATAAGTGATGCTGTCTTATCTGCAACAACACCTAAATAATGTTCCAGTTGAGTCTTGTCTGTACTAGATCCTTGAGTTTCAGTTATTTGACCAATTACTAAGCGCTCAAAAGTTAAGGCTTGAAGTCGAACCGCTTCTGGCCCCAGGTCAGCAAGGAGCTGTGAGGTTTTCGCAAATAGATAATCTCCGGTGAGGATTGCGACTGTGTTATTCCAACGATTATTAGCGCTCTCTACGCCCCTGCGCAGCGGCGCTTCATCCATAACATCATCGTGATACAAAGTTCCCAAGTGGGTAAGTTCGCAAACAACTGCTGCCTCGATAATTCCTTTTGCTTTAGGGTCACCAAAATGTGAGGCGATAAGTGTTAGAAGCGGACGAAGTCTTTTACCACCGGCATCGACCAAGTGTCTTGAAGTCTCAATTACTAAGGGATATTTACCTTCGATTGCATCGCGCAAGAAAACTTCAACTTCTACCATCGAAGCTAGGAGCTCTTTCTCTAACTGCGGATCAATATCCGGAATTCCAATTTGTGTCATTAACGTAAGTAATATGCGAAGTTTTGAGCGACATCAAATAATAGTGATGGCGCAATACCAAGAACGATTGTCGCAACAGCGCTGATGGTGATTGAGATCCTTGTAAGCAGCGAAGGTATAACAACGGATACTGAATCGTTTGTTGCATCCGCGAAGAAAAGCATCAAAATAATACGTAGATAGAAGAAGACTGCTATCGCACTTGAAAGCACACCTGCAACTACTAGATAAATATTTCCAGATTCATATGCAGCCGAGAAGATTGAGAACTTTCCAACGAAACCACTTGTTAGTGGGATCCCAGCGAAACTCAAGAGAAAGAGCGAGAAGGTTGCCGCCACAATCGGCGACTTCTTTCCTAGCCCTACCCAACGATTTACATCAGTAACTTCACCAGCAGAGTCTCTAACCAGAGTTACGATTCCAAATGCGCCAATAGTTGCGATGCCATAAGCAACTAGATAAAAGAGGGTTGCACTTAGTGCGTTCTTATTTAGTGATACGACTGCGGTGAGAATAAAGCCAGCATGAGCAATTGAAGAGAATGCCAACATGCGCTTCATATCGCGTTGTGAAATCGCAGCAACTGATCCAACAACCATGGTTATAACTGCAATAACGGAGATGATTGGTTTCCAACTTACTTGAGCCGCATCTAAACCGACATAGAAGATTCGCAAAGTTGCACCAAATGCAGCGGCCTTTGTAGCGGCAGCCATAAATCCAGTAATTGGTGTTGGTGCACCTTGATAAACATCTGGCGTCCAAGAGTGGAATGGAACTGCGCCAACTTTAAAGAGTAGGCCAACTGATAAGAACGCGATGCCGAGAAGTAAGAAAACATCATTTCCACCAGAGCTATGTATCGCATCAGTCAGACCATTAAGCGAAAGATTTCCAGAGAAGCCGTACAAGAGCGCGGCTCCGAATAAGAAGAAAGCTGATGAATAAGCACCGAGTAAGAAGTACTTGAGCGCTGCTTCTTGTGAAAGCAATCTACGACGACGAGAGAGTCCGACCATTAAATAAAGCGGAAGTGAGAGAACTTCTAGCGCAACAAAGAGCGTTATGAAGTCGGTTGCTATTGGAAAGAGCATCATTCCTGATACCGCAAAGAGAGTCAGCGGAAATACTTCAGTCTGTTGCTTTCCAGATTGCAAGGCGGTTGCCTCTTCAGTTGAACCAGGAAGGGCTGATGCTTGTGGTGCAAAGTTATCGTGATCAGCAATAATTAA
>JAPLAY010000005.1 GCA_026393035.1 Actinomycetota bacterium | reverse complement strand
CTTTGCTAATTCTGCTGCCGCAGATCTAACTAGTCCGACCACGCCATGCTTTGCAGCGGTATATGCCGAAACATTTGCTTCGCCTTCTAAGCCGGCGGTACTTGCAACAACAATTACCCGACCAAACTTTGCTTCTTTCATTGCAGGGACAGCCGCACGCAAGTATTGGAATGGCGCAGTCAAATTGATTGCAATCGAATGATTCCAAATAGCATCGGTGGTTTTTTCAATTGGTACCGCGCTACCATCGCCGGCATTTAGAATCAAAACATCAATACCGCCCCATGCAGAAATAACTTTAGAGATTGCATCTTCGGCGCTAGCTGGATTTGTTACATCTGCTGCGATAATTAAATTCTTATTTGTTCTACCGGCGACAATCGCCGCTAAGTCACTTGAAGTTCTTGCAGTTAGCGCAACGCTATGGCCCGCATCTAATAATTGAATTGCAATTTCTTCACCGATGCCACGACTTGCACCTGTAACTAGAACTCGGAGCGGGGAGCTGCTCATGAATTCTCCGTTCATTTGCAAATCAGTCGTGAAATGGGGCTTTCGTATTTCTTCCGATAGGCAATAATACGACATATGAACCAGAGGGAAGTAATCATTGCCGAAGCAGTTCGGACGCCCTTTGGCCGATATTTCGGTGGTTTATCCAAGGTTCGCCCAGATGATTTGCTTGGATTCACACTTGCATCCTTGGCAAAAAAAATTCCTGCTCTTGATTTAAATCGCGTTGATGATGTGATGATTGGCGATTCGAATGGCGCAGGTGAAGACAATCGAAATGTTGCACGAATGGGCGCCCTGCTTGCGCGATTCCCGCAAACAATTCCAGGCGTAACTATAAATAGATTGTGTGGTTCAGGTGCTGAAGCAATTATTCAAGCATCACGTGCAATTCGAAGTGGTGATAGTGATTTCATAATTGCTGGTGGCGTTGAAGTAATGAGTCGAGCCCCGTGGATTGTTGAACGAACAAGTAAAGAAGAACCAACCGATCCGACTTACCACCAATCAACTGTTGGCTGGCGAATGACAAATCCACTTTTCTCAGAACAATGGACGCAGAGTTTGGGGCGTTGCTCTGAAGAAGTTGCAGAACGACTTAATATTTCACGAAAAGCTCAAGATGAGTGGTCACATCGTTCCCACCAATTAGCTGCTGCAGCTTGGGATAAAAAATTACATGATGGCTTTGTAACACCATATGGTGATGTGAATAAAGATGAATCAATTCGCAGCGATGGAACTTTGGAAAAATTAGCAGCGCTTCCATCAGTGTTTTCTGAAAATGGTGCAGGAACTGCAGGCAACTCATCACCGCTAAATGATGGCAGCGTTGCAATGCTTATTACAGATCGCGCTGGGGTAGATAACTTAGGTTTAGCTGGCATCGGGCGGATACTTGGCGCCCAAGTAACAGCGACAACTCCAAATGAATTCTCGCTTGCACCGATATCTGCAATTCATAAAGTCTTGGCCCGAACTGGGAAAAACTTAAAAGATATAAAGGTTTGGGAAATAAATGAAGCATTTGCATCAATGGTACTGACTGTTCTTCATGAAATCCCAGAGATCGACCACTCAAAGGTAAATATAAATGGCGGTTCGATTGCAATCGGACATCCGGTTGGAGCATCTGCTGCTCGAGTAGTCGTAGATTGCGCGCGTGAATTAAAGCGTCAAGGTGGCGGTATCGGTATCGCTGCAGCATGTATTGGTGTTGGCTTAGGTGTTGCCATAGTCGTAGAAGTGAAAGGGTAAAGTTCGCACATGATCTCAATCAAAGATTTCACTGACATTACTTACGCAACAGATTCTGGCGTAGGAATAATTACTATTAATCGACCTGATCGCTATAACGCGCTACGCGGACGCACAGTTGATGAACTACTTGCTGCATTCAAATATGCCTGGGTGGATGAAGAAGTAGGCGCTGTAATTCTTACTGGTGCTGGCGAAAAAGCATTCTGTACTGGTGGCGATCAGAAAGAACGCGCCGAGACTGGTGGCTACGGCGAGACTGAAACCGGAATGTTTGAAATTGAATCATTACATAAATTAATTAGAGCAATACCAAAACCAGTTATTGCAGCAGTTAATGGTTTTGCAATCGGCGGTGGTCATGTTCTACATGTTCTCTGCGATCTTTCAATTGCATCTACGAATGCAAAATTTGGTCAGGTAGGACCACGAGTTGGTTCATTCGATGCTGGTTTCGGTTCTGCATATTTAGCACGAGTTGTCGGAGAAAAGCGGGCACGTGAAATTTGGTTCTTATGTGAACAATACGACCCAGAAACCGCTGAACGTTGGGGCTTAGTAAATAAAGTTGTAACACCGGATCAATTGATGCCAGCTTCAATGGAGTGGGCGAAGAAAGTTGCAGCTCTGTCTCCAACGGCACTTAAAGCACTTAAGCATTCATTCAATGCGGATACAGATCACATCATGGGGATTCAATCACTAGCATTTGATGTTCTCGATCTTTATACAAAGACTGACGAGTCAAAAGAGGGTGGCGCTGCTTTTACTGAAAAGCGTGCACCTGATTACTCAAAATTTAGAAAGAATTAATTCTCGCCCTCTTGCACCTGATTACTCAAAATTTAGAAAGAATTAATTCTCGCCCTCTTCAGCAATTGCATAGTTTGTAAGATCTGTGCGCGCATCCCAAAGTTCTGGGAAAAATGTAAAGCTATTTAATCTGGCAAGAATTTCAACTGGTGTTCCCTGGGTTCCAGAAACTTTTAGCCCAATACTTCTTTCAACAACTTTGAAGTGACGATGGCGCCATAGATACATACGTTCATCTAGTTCGACCAGAGCTTCGGCGAGTAAATAAATATCTTCAAACTCAGTATGACGAACAAAAAGTTGAACTAAATCTAAGTTCGCATTCGCCAGAATTCGCTTGAACTCTACGCCTAGCCCTGGAATGGCTTTGCGTATGGAATTCATTCCTGGTGAGTCAAAGCCTGAACCGTGCCCAAGTGCGCGGCGCACTTGTTGGTAATCCCAAGGAGACATCTGCTCCAACATATCTAGCGAATCATGGCAATACTTAATGGCCAACATCATGCGTGGAAATAAGCGAAGTGCCGGACGAATTTCATCTTTCTTTAAGTGTTCAACTGCTTGAATCGCTTCTGCGGTGCAATGTTTTAACCAAAGTTCTGAACTTTGGTGAACAACGGTAAATAGCAGTTCATCACGGTGCTTCCAGGTTTCAGGTCGTGGCTGCAGATTTAATAACTCAACTGTGCGAATGTAACGCTCGTAATCCGAATTTCCGGCACCTTCTAATATCTGATCTGGACCGTAAGCCATTTTATTCTCCGCTCGCTTTAGTTTGGCATCAGCCGGCCACCGTTAACATCTAATACGGTTCCGGTTATATATGAGGATTCATTGCTTGCTAAAAATAAAACTGGATCTACACA
>JAPLAY010000031.1 GCA_026393035.1 Actinomycetota bacterium | reverse complement strand
TCCCCAGACGTTAATCACCGCTGGACCTGTGATTGATTCTAAGAGAACTTTTGAATTGCCATCTAAACAAGAAAGTGTGGTGCCAGATGTTTTACTTGTATCGGTTGCGATTGTTGTGCAGGAAATAACTTCGCCTTTTGCAACATTTGCTGGAGTAGTTGTTCCGCAAGAAGTTAATGCGAGAAGTGAAATAAGAGCGATGGCGATGCGTTTCATCGAAAATCCGCATCCGTTTTCAATAGCGCCATGGCTTTAACTTTATCCATTTCTCCAATGCCAAATGAGGGACACAACTTAGCTAATGGGCAGGCCCCGCATGCAGGTTTACGCGAATGACAGATGCGCCGGCCGTGCCAGATCATTCGTTGCGAGAGATTGGTCCACTCTTTCTGCGGAATTAACTTGCCGACTTCGTGTTCAACTTTCACTGGATCCATTGATTCACTCCAGCCAAATCTGCGACTTAACCGTCCGAAGTGGGTATCAACTGTTATTCCTGGAATATCGAAGGCATGACCCAGAACAACGTTTGCGGTTTTGCGACCAACGCCTGGAAGTTTCACTAACTCATTCAAATCCGCTGGAACTTGCCCACCATATTCATTCATAATCTTTATAGCCGAGCCTTTTAGGCTTCGAGCTTTGCCACGAAAGAAACCAGTGGAATGAATTAACTCTTCGATTACCGCAAGATCAGCGCCAGCCATTTTCTTTGGTGTTCCGAATTTTTTAAATAACTTTGGTGTCACCATGTTTACACGTTTGTCAGTACATTGCGCAGATAAAACAGTTGCACAGAGAAGTTGGAATGGTGATTCAAAATCTAATTCACAGCGAACGTCTGGATAAGTTTTCGACAAGGTCCGATAAATCTACCCCCAAGGAAATCAACGAAGAGAGCGTCGTTCGTAAAGCTCCGTTATTTAGCGCCTTAGATGACGCGGCATCTGCAACTCTTCGCGAATCTATGACGCCAGTTAAAGTTGCAAAGGGAAATACGCTTTTCAAAGAGGGCGATGCAGGCGATCGACTTTATGTTGTTGTTGAAGGAAAATTAAAGCTTGGAACGACCTCGACAGATGGCCGGGAGAATTTACTTTCAATTCTTGGACCTGGCGAAATGTTCGGTGAACTTTCACTCTTTGATCCAGGACCACGCACCGCAACTGCTACAGCAGTAACTGATGCCAGATTGCTCTCGCTTTCAAATGACAAAGTTATTGGTTGGGTTACTCAACATCCAAAAGTCTCACTGCAATTACTTGGTCGATTAGCCCAACGTCTGCGTCGCAGCAATGAAGTACTTTCCGATTTAGTTTTCTCTGATGTTCCAGGTCGAGTTGCCAAGGCAATCATGGATCTTGGTACACGTTTCGGTGTCACAAAAGATGATGGCCTTCATGTGAATCACGATTTAACTCAAGAAGAGTTAGCTCAACTTGTTGGTGCATCACGCGAAACTGTTAATAAAGCTCTTGCTGATTTCGCAGGACGAGGCTGGGTTCGCTTAGAACCGCGCGCAGTTGTCGTGCTTGATCTTGAGCGCCTATCTAAGCGCGGTCGTTAATTACTTCTTTTTAAGTTCGAAAGTTAATTCGACTTCAACTGGTGAGTTAAGTGGAAGTTCGGCAACACCTAGCGCAGATCTTGCATGCTTTCCATTTACATCGCCCCAAAGTGCAAGCAATAACTCTGATGCGCCATTGATAACGGCAGGTTGATTTACAAATCCTGGTGCGCCATTTACATAGCCAACTACTCGCACGATGCGTGCGACATCATCAACATCTGCAACTAAATTCAAGGCTGCAAGTGCATTTAGCGCACATAGTTGGGCAAGTTCTTTAGCTTCTTCAATGGTTACATCGCTGCCAACTTTTCCGGTTTTTGCAATTGCGCCATTAAGCATCGGAAGTTGTCCGGCTGTGAAAACTAGCTTTCCAGTTTTGACTGCAGGAACATATGCGGCCAATGGAAGCGCTGCTACAGGGAGTTCTAGGCCCATCTCTTTTAATTTTTTACGGACGTTCATTAGGCAATCTCTCTCTTCATATAAGCAACCAATTGTTCGCCGGTACCTGGTGCTGGAATTACTTGAACAAGTTCCCAACCATCAGAACCCCAAGTATCTAAAATTTGTTTTGTTGCATGTGAGAGTAGTGGCACGGTTGCGTATTCATATTTTTGCATTAGTTTCCTCCGGTAAGTGCAGCTTTAACCAAACTTGAAACAGTTCCGCCATCTGCTTTGCCGGCAACCTTTGGTTGGATCGCTTTCATAACGACTCCCATGCCTGCAGGACCGCTTGCCCCGGTTTCGGCAATTGCATCAGCAATAATTTTCTTAACATCATCTTCAGTGAGTTGTTCTGGTAAATATTCGGTAATAACTTTGCCTTCGTCTGTTTCACGTTGGCTGCGATCGGCATGGCCGGCATCTTTAAATGCATCTGCAGCTTCGCGACGCTTCTTTGCTTCACGTGAAAGTACGGTGATGATTTCAGCATCGGTTAGAACTCGTGCGCTCTTTCCTGAAACCTCTTCATTTGTAATCGCAGTTAAAACCATGCGAATAGTTCCGGAACGAAGCTCATCTCTTGAACGGATAGCCTCGGTTAAATCGCCCTGAAGTCGTTCTTTTAGTCCCATAGCGGTATCTTCTCACGCCTATGAGTTATCAACTACGCGAGGTCACGGTCCCGGTTCT
>JAPLAY010000043.1 GCA_026393035.1 Actinomycetota bacterium | reverse complement strand
TTAGATTTTTACATCACGCAATTGCGCTGCGGATTGCTCTGGCTTCATATCCATAATAAAAGCTTGCATTGCAGATTCTGATCCAGCCAGATATTTCAATTTTCCAGGGGCACGTCGAATGCTGGTTATCTGCATATGTAGTCCTAATACATCTCGTCCAACGTTTACTGGTGCCTGATGCCAGGACGCCATATATGCCATCTCTATTCCAAAGACACCATCAAGGCGTTGCAGTGCTTCTTTTGCGACTGTTCCAAAGGAATCAGCTTGCGCATCTGAAAGTTCTGCAAGGTCAGCGGTAAATACTTTGGGAGCGATATGAATTTCAAAGGGATATCTAGAAGCAAATGGCACGTAGGCAATCCAGTCGCTATTTTGTGCAACGATCCGAACTTCATCCTTAATTTCACGAGCGATAATGTCGGATATTAGTGGGCGTGAATTCTTAGCAAAGTGATCACCTGCAACCTTTAACATCTTTTCAACGCGGGGTGGCAGATATGAATAAGCATAAATCTGGCCATGTGGATGGTGCAGGGTTACACCTACTTCAACGCCTCGGTTTTCAAAAGGAAAGATGTGGGCGATATGTGGCAGCTTAGAAATTTCCCGAGTTCGATCTCGCCAAGCCTCCATAACAATACGAATTTGTTCGAGGGATAAGGTTCCAAAATTAGCTTCATGGTCATCGGTATAACAAAGCACTTCGCAGAATCCTGCAGCATCAACTACTGGAGTATTTAGTCCATCTAACTCTGGCAATTTCCAATTGCTCGCAGCGATTGCAAGCGATGGCGAAAGATTTTCAAATACTGCTACTTCGTAACTGCTCTCTGGAATTTCAGATTGTAAACCAGGCTTTGTTGGACAGAGCGGACAGAGTTCCTTAGGTGGCAAGAATGCACGGGTTTGGCGATGTGCTGCCATAACAACCCATTCATTTGTAAGTGCATCTAATCTAAGTTCACCAAGTCCTGGGCGGTTTTCAACTGGTCTGGAATCCACCGCTTCACGCACAATAGATTTTGAGTCGTAATAAGAAATTGTTCGACCATCGCTAAGTTTGCGATCTTGGCGCACGATGCCGTGGCTTAACGAGATCGATTTTTCGCTGCTCATAATGGGCAACTCTATCTTTTGCTATCTTCTAATTACGAATTTGCCCCGCGCAGGCATCGACTGGCTTTGGTGCTGGCTTCTTCGTTGGCGAAGGCTTAGGTGTTGGGGTTGGGCCTTGGGTAACTTCAAACATGACCGGCATAACCGAACTTGCATGTGTTTGGGATTCATCAAAGTATTCAATAAATCCAACATATGTTCCGGCGGTAAGTGCTGAAATCTTTAAAGTCCAACGACCAGATGCAGATCTAATTACATCTTGAACTCCGACTTTCACCAATGAATCAGCCGAAATGAAACGAACACTTCCAGTTACAACAGGAGTTCCATTTGGGCGCACGGCATCAACAACAAAATCGGCGCTATCGTTCGTCGTTATAGATGTGACACTTGATATCAAAGTAGCAGTTGTGGGTTCGTTAAATGGAAGCAGATCAACTGCTTCTGGTTGCCAGACACCTTTAGTTAACGCATAAAACTTATCTTCACTTCCACTAAAAACATTTAAATCTATTCGCGAACTTGCAACACCATATTTAGAACCCTTGCCACAAGATGTGTACTGCCAGATTTGATAGTCGGCGCGGCAATCAGCCTTAGTCCAAGAGTGCGCGAAGCAACCTACGCTCTTCATTCCTGGATGGTTGGCTGGCTCAGCTGGTTGTTTTCCATATGCCGCAATCCATAGTGGATACTTTGCAAGTTCAGTAGACCGGGTCATCGCATTCTGCAAAAAACTTGGATATGAATAAACAAATGGTTTGCGATTTGTTTTTGCCTCGACTTCGGCGAGCCAAGTCTTAGCCCAAAGTGAGACGTTTGCTCTGCTTGCATATTTTTTGCAGACGCCTGAAATTATTCTTACACAATTGGTCTCTAGATCTAGAGCAACTGGTAAATCTTGTTCGGTGTATCCACCAATTTCACCAAGTCGCCAAATTGTTTTCTGCGCTTGAGCTTTGGCATCAGCAATAATTTCGGCTTTCTTTGTTGTGTCAGGCAGATAAGAGAAGTAATAGAAACCGGTATAAAGTCCAGCGGCTTGTGCAGCGGTGCGATCAGCAATCAAATACTTCTTAGCAAGGGCATCTGCTGGCGCTTGGGAATCTGAACCTTTAATAATTACAAAGCGCACACCAGCTTTAGCCATCTTGGCAAAATTAATTGGCTTGTCATAAGGATGTTGCCATTTACTTATATCAACACCATGAATTCGATTTCCGGGGCCTGCGGTTACAAGTTGCAGGGGACCGGCAGCTATTACGTTATTTGAAACAAGCGATAGGCAGAGCGTTATGAGTAGGAATAATCGTTTCAAGATTCAATAACCTCCACCTTCTGACCAGTAACTTTTAAGATTGCGGATACTAGTTTGGCAGTTTGTTCTGGTTTACGTGCGCTTTTAAAGTTGTGGTCGCCACTAAATTTCTCACTATCGGCGAAACTCACCTCCAATACATCGCCCTCAAGTTTCACTAATCTGGCGTCAAACCAGAGCAACCACGCAACGCGATCTACTTCTAAAATTGCATCTAAAACTTGGTTCCAAGATGATTTGAGAGTTTCTAGAGAAAATTCTGAGTTCATTTGTTATGCGAGATAGCAACTAATTCTGCGAGATGAATGACCTTAGTTTTAACTCGTGCCCGCCGAAGTTCGGTAACCAATTGTCTAGTGCATCCAGGATTAACCGTTGCGATGTAATCAAGATTTAGGGCTTTGATATCTGCAATCTTCTGGCTTACTACTTTGCGACTATTTTTTTTCTGCAAGAGCGCATAACTTCCGGCAGCACCGCAACAATCGGCCGAACCGGGAACTTCAACGTAATCACCCAATTGCTTTAATATTTCGCGAGGTTCGGCAAATACTCCCATGCCATTTCGCAAGTGACATGAATCCTGCAAGCCAACTCGAACTTTCTGGCCCTTCTTCAAAATTGGTTTCAATTCAATCTCGCGTTTTACCCACCACTGTGAAAATTCTTGAACTCGCTCGCCCCCGATTACCGAAGCAAGATGTGCGGCGCAACCACCAGCTGTTGTAAGAATTGTTCCGGGAAGTTTCTCGCTAAGTGCCTTCGCCATCTCCTTGCCTCTTTCAAGTTCGCCATTGTGTGCATGTAGCGCACCACAACAACCTTGATCAGATGAACACGAAACTTCTGGTGCAAGCTTTGCGACCGCACGACTTACAGATGGAAAGAGTCGGCGTTCAAAGCAGCCATACATGAGGTGTAAATCTTTTTCTGCGCTGCGCTTGCGTGCGGTAGGTGAGAGCAAACCAAGTGCCCACATTCCCAATTTTGAATCAACTATTGCAAAGAGGCCACGAATAATTAGCGGGCGATTCTTTCCTTGCCAAGTTATGTCGCGCATCTCTTCTAACAAGACACCGTATTCGACGCCGGCCGGACAGACTGGTTCACATGCACGGCAACCCAAGCAGAATGAAGATTCTTGTAACAAATCAATCGCGGGTAATTTATCTGCCTGAACCGCGCGCATTAAAGTGATTCGACCTCGAGGTGAAGACTCTTCGTTGCCAGTTAATTTATAAGTAGGACAAGCGGGTAAGCAATAACCACATGAGATACAACGATCTAATTTATCTTGGCTAAATTTCTCTCTCATGACCCAATGCGCCCTGGATTTAGAATTCCGGCAGGATCGAAAACTCTCTTAATATTTCGTTGCAGCTGCATATTCGCAGAGCCAATTTTGCCTTCAAGATAAGGCAGCTTTGCTGATCCAACGCCGTGTTCACCAGTAATGCTTCCGCCAAATTCAAGGGGGAGTGCGAATATTTCAGCTAGCGCTTTCTCTGCTGCTGCAACTTCACGTGGATTATCTTTATCTAAAACGATAGTTGGGTGCAGATTTCCATCGCCAGCATGACCGAAAGTTCCGATACGCAAGCCATTTGATTTACCAATAGCTTCGATTCGTTTAACAACTTCGGCCATTGCTTTTCTTGGAACTGAGATATCTTCAAGGATTGAGAGTGAGCTCAAACGTGCAAGTGCGGGCAGCGAACATCTACGTGCATAAAGCAAAGCTTCTGCGGCAGCAACATCAGCAGCAAGTGTTACACCGCGACAACCGCTCGATGCCTTAGCAATCTCGGCCATTTTATTAACGCTCTGCTCAATTGAAAGTAAATCGCCATCATCGCCGAATAGAAGTAGCGCACCAGCTTTAGTATCCAAACCTAGGTGCGCAAAATCTTCTACTGCGACTAAGCAGGTGTTATCTAAGAACTCCAAAGTTGCGGGCAGGATTCCCGAAGTAATTATTTTTTCGACAGCTGCAGCAGCCGCGGCCAGATCTTCAAAGTAAGCAACACCATATTTAGATGCTTCAGGGCGTGGTGCAAGTGCAACGGTAATCTCAGTAAAGACCGCAAGCGTTCCTTCGCTTCCGACTAGCAACCTTGTTACGTCATATCCTGCAACATCTTTTACTAAGCGCCCACCAGTACGAATCACTTCACCGGTACCTAAAACTGCTTCTAACCCAAGAATGTAATTTCGAGTTGTTCCATATTTAAGTCCGCGAAGACCGCCCGCGCTGGTCGCTACATTTCCACCAATAGTTGAAACATTTCTAGAACCAGGGTCTGGCACAAAGCGCAGCCCTTCCTTTTCGACGAGTTGATCTAGAACTAGATTCGTTACACCTGGCTGAACAATCGCAATCATCTCGGACTTTGAAACTTCAAGGATCTGATTCATGTTGGTCATGCTCATAACAATGCCGCCGTTTAGCGGAACTGTTGCTGCACATAAATTGCTGCCGGCACCTCGCGCGATTATCGGCGTCTTTGTGTCGTGTGCGAATTTAACAATCTTAGAAACTTCTGCAGTATTTCGTGGCGCCACAATTACTTCTGGCAAACCTTCAAACATCGGAGTTGCATCGCGGCTATACGCTTGAAGTGAGACCGCATCGCTGCGCACAACATCATTGCCAAGAAGCGCAGTTAGCTTCGCTACTAAATCGGTGGCTGACACGGGTTAATTAAACCATCGCTAGGGTTATTAACTAGGCAATCTCTTTAATAGTCCTACCACTCTGGATAATAAGGTCTATTTCACGTAAGTTTTCTAAGTCATCCAATGGGTTTCCCTTGGTGGCGATGAAATCTCCAACAAATTTTGGCTTAATCTGCCCCAAGAAATTCTCCTGCTTTAGAAGGAGAGCCGCGTTTGAAGTAATTGACTGGAACGACTTAATTGTTGAAAGTCCTGCTTTATTCATCAGGAATAATTCATGCAAAGCTGCGGGAATTCCATCGACCATATCTCCAGGTGGATAGTCAGTTCCATTAATTAGAGTTATACCGGCCTTGATAGCATTCTTAGTGCTCTCGAGATGCCGATCACTTACTGCAAGAGCATTTTGAATTGAAGCTTCTTCGAAACCCTTTTCGCGCATCCAAGACTCTGACCTAGTGACACACAGTGTTGGTGTTAGGAATGCCCCTGCTCCCGCTAATGCTTCTGCTGTTGCAACATCCAAACTATAACCATGTTCAAAACTGGTAACCCCGAGTTTAAGTGCTTGCATTATCGCCTTTGATTCACCAGCATGGGCTACAACATATGATTCATGTTCTTTTGCCGCTTTAACCGCACCACTAATTTCACCATCAGTCATTTCTGAGTCATCGGAGCTTTCACCAGCTTTTGCTAAACCACCGGTAATAAAAATTTTAATATGATCAGCGCCAGCTTCAAGTTCAGCGGTCGCGGCTTTATAAAAACCATCGAAATCTTTCGCGTAGGAACAGTCGGCGCCTTCGCCGTGTCCATTAGGAGTTGAGATCGCTCGGCCTGCACCAAAAATCCTGGGGCCTTCGAACCAACCTACTTTTGCGGCGTTTCGTAGAGCAAGGTCAACTTGGTTCTGTTCGTGAACGCAACGGATCGTTGTCATTCCAGCCCTTAAGGCATCCGCTGCGCGTTGTGCCGCACGAAATGCTGTTACCGCAGGCTTTTCATTTTCATCAGTTAATGAGAAGGGGAAGACGACAGATAAATGTGTATGGCAAGAAATTAGACCAGGAGATAAATAACGGCCATCGATATCAATAACTCTCTCATTTTTTTCGGCGCTGATTTGTGTTGATTTAGTGATTTCACTTATCAAGCCAGAGTTATCCACCTTTACAGCCGCGCCCTTGATTACCTCTCCGGAAACTACATCAACAATATTGGCATTTGTAATCCACATTTATCTCCCCTTAATACTTTCGAGTGGAATGACATCTTGGTTCAAAGTTTGAATTACGCATGCGACGTCACGTCCATCTTTAAGTCTTCTTAATTCCGGTACATCCTTATCGCAATTTACTTGAACAAGTGGGCATCGGGGGTGGAATCGACATCCAGCAGGTGGGAATTCTGGATTCGGAACGTCACCAGGAAGATCCAGTGGCATATTCGAATTTCCATCAGCTTTTGGAATCGCAGAGATAAGCGCCCTGGTATACGGATGAGAAGGATGATTCCAGATTTGTTCGGTTGTACCTATCTCCACAATTTTTCCAAGGTACATGACCGCAATTCGATCTGAAATTTTTCTTACGACTGAAAGATCATGCGATATAAAAATTACACCCATTCCAAATTCTTGTACTAGTGAAACTAATAGGTTTGAAACTTGTGCTTGCGACGAAGTATCAAGTGCTGAAATTGGTTCATCCGCGATGATTGCATCAGGAGAAGCGGCTAGAGCACGGGCAATTGCGATTCGTTGACGTTGTCCACCACTAAATTGATGAGCATATCTATCTAAGGCAGTTGCTCCCAGTCCGACTTTTTCGAGTAACTCTGCACTAATTTGGAACGCTTCCTTCTTAGGTTTCCCCGCAACAATTAATCCATCCGCAATTTGTTCGCCAATTTTTCGCCGTGGATTAATTGAGCCATAAGGATCTTGAAAGATCATCTGTAAGTTACGTAACTCAGGTGGTCGGCCTCGTCTATCAAGAGGTTTTACGACGTTGCCTTTGAACTGAACCTCTCCAGATGCAAGTTTTTCAATGCCAACGATTGCTTTTCCCAATGAGGATTTCCCGCATCCAGATTCACCAACTAAACCTAGAATCTCACCGGGAGCCAATGTTAAATCGACGCCAGCCACAGCTCTAATCTTTCTGCCATTTCGTCGGTATTCAACTGACAAGTCAGTAATTTTCAAGAGTTCGTTCATGAGTTGACCAATGGATTAACAGGGCAGAAAATTCTATGCTTCGCAGAAATTTGGACAGCCTGTGGAATTTCAAGAGCGCATGGATCTCGCGAGTATGAACATCTTGGGTGGAAGGCACAGCCTGAAGGAATTTTTCCAAGTTCAGGTGGCATCCCTTCAATTGTTTTAAGAGTTTTTCCAGATAAATCTGATGTTGGAAGCGCGGAAATTAGCCCCTTGGTATATGGGTGCCTTGGATTTTTCAAGATGTCTGATGTTAAACCTGACTCAACTTCAGAACCGGCATACATAATCATTATGCGATCAGTTAACGAAGAGAGCACTCCCAAATCGTGCGTAATAACCATTACCGCAAGGTTCTTTTCTCGCCGCAATTGATCTAGCAATCGCAAAATTCCCGCCTGCACGGTTACATCAAGTGCAGTCGTTGGTTCGTCTGCAATCAATAACTTCGGGTCGCAGGCCAAGGCGACAGCTATTGCAATTCGCTGTCGCATCCCGCCTGAAAATTGTTTGGGCATAGCCTCGAGCGCGGAAGCAGGATCAGGAATTTTTACAGTATTTAGTAGCTCTAGCGCTCTAATATGCGCTGCTTCCTGGCTTATTTTTTTATGGTGGCGAATGTGTTCCGTAAGTTGAGTTTCAATCTTAATCATCGGATGCAGCGAGGTCATAGGGTCTTGAAATATCATGGATATCTGATTGCCACGAATATCACGATATGCCTTATTACTCTCGGCTAGGAGATTTTTCCCGTCAAATAAAATTGAGCCCGTAGCAAATCCCTTGTGAGGAAGTAATCGCATTAAACCAAGAGCGGTCATTGTTTTACCACTTCCACTTTCGCCAGCAATTCCCAAGATTTCTCCAATATCCAAATTAAAGGCGAGATTACGAACTGCTTGTGCCGAACCACTTGAGGTTGCAAGCGTTACAGATAAATTTTCTACGTTTAGAAGAGTCATTAGTTTCGAAGTGCCTTTGCTGTTCTTGGATCTAACGCATCGCGCAAAGTGTCACCAATGAAGTTGAACGCTAAAACAGCAGTTAAAATTGCGATACCTGGAAAAATCCCAATCCACCATTTCTCAAAATTATTTGCACCGGCCGAAACCATTGCTCCCCATTCGGCAGACGGTGGCTGGGCTCCAAGTCCTAGGAACGAGAGACCTGAAAGCAGTAACAAACCATTTCCCGCCTCTAAAGCCCCTAGAACTAAGACTGAGCCTGAGATATTAGGACGTAAATCAACTAATAAAGTGCGACGTGTTGATGAACCAAGCAATCTGCTTGCAGTTACATAATCTGAGTCTTTAGAACTTAAAATCAAACTTCTAACTAACCTCGCGTAAGTTGGCCAAGCAACAAGCACAACTGCAAGAACAGCATTACGGAGCTGCGGTCCAAGAGCGGCGGAGACTGCCATCGCAAGAATAATTCCTGGGAATGCTAAAACTATGTCAGCAAATCGCATCAATACAGAATCGACCCATCCGCCGAAATAACCAGCTAGTCCACCAATGATTGAACCAACAATTATTGAAAGGAATACCAGCAAAATTGCAAGAGGCAAGCTAATCCTTGCGCCATAAATAATTCGACTTAAAATGTCTCGCCCAACGGAGTCTGTCCCAAGCCAATGCAAGTGATTTGGATTCAATAGTGCATCTGAATCTTGCGCTAACGGGTCAAAAGGTGAAATTAATGGAGCAAAAATTGCGAGAATAATCCAGAAAAGTAAAACACTGATTCCAACGATTGCAAGAGGTTGGCGCCAAGGAGATCCTTTTGAAATGGAAATCTTCATTCTGACCTCAGGTTTGGGTCAATTACCCGATAAAGAATGTCAACAATTAAGTTCATAAGAATAAATACGCCAGCTACAACAATGCTTACTCCCATAATTCCTGGCAAGTCCAATGCAATAGCACTCTTAAAGGCATATTGTCCCAGCCCTGGCCATGAGAAAACATTTTCGACTAGTACTGAACCAGAAAGTAGCCCACCAAATGCAACACCAGCAACTGTAATAATAGATAGAAGGGCTGGTCTCAACACGTGTCGCTTAATGACAAGCCACTCAGGAAGACCTTTCGCTCGCGCACTTCTTACATAATCATTTCCTAAAATTTCCAATACGGATGCGCGAGTGAAACGCGTAAGAACCCCGATTGTGTATGTAGCCAAAACGATTGCAGGTAGCGCTAAGTGTTTAAGTGCAATCCAAGCTATTGAAAATTGCCCATGAACAAGTGCATCAATTGTATAAAGACCTGTTAAATGAATTGGTTCATCGCCACCTGGATCAAGGCGACCAGTCCCGGGAAACCAACCAAGTTTGAAAAAGAAAATATAGAAAACAACCAACGAAGTCCAGAATGTTGGCATGGAAACTCCAGTAAGACTAAGGACTCGAATTAACTGATCCGGCAACCTATCTCTGGTCATCGCCGAAATAATCCCTAAACTAAATCCAATTAGAATTGAAAAAATAATCGCAACAAGAGCAATCTCGATTGTTGCAGGAAAATACTCAGCCAAATCCTGAGAAACCGGACGACGACTATGTTGTGAAACTCCTAAATCGCCATGTAAAACCTTTGTAATATAACGAGCGTATTGCTCCGGAACTGGCTTATCCAAGCCATATTCTGCACGCCATCTAGCAACAATCTCTGGATTGCTCATTGCGCTCTGCCCGAGATTTACGGCAGCAGGGTCTCCTGGAACAACCTGTGTAACGGCAAAGGCTATGAAGGTAATACCAATCATCATAAGCAAACCAATGGCAACTCGCTTATAAATAAACTTGGCAAACGAAGAACTAACCTTGGCCGACAGATAGCCGGCCAAGGTTAGATTCTTAGATTTTTTAATTTGTTGCATCAAACCTTACTTAAGTTCAGTTAGGTTGATCTTCCAAATTGGGTTAGAAAGCATTCCCTTTACGCTCTTAGCAGCAACCAAAACTGATGGTGACTGTAGAAGAGGCATTAGAGGTGAGTTCTTATTTAGTTCAAGTTGGAAATTGCGGTAAAGAGCTGCACGCTTTGCAGCGTTGCTTTCAGCAGCAACATCATTAACGATCTTTTCAACTGTTGGGTTTGAGCCAGCAGCCCAACCCATACGTAGACCTACCTTTGAACCAGGACCGAAGTTCTCAGAGTAGTTACTTGAATCTGGCCAGTCTGGACCCCAGAACCAAAGTCCCATTTGTTCAGAACCATCTCGGTAAGAAGTTAGGGCGTCACCAATTGGTGTTGGAGTTAGCTTTACGTTAATTCCAACTTCCTTAAGTTGAGCTGCAACTTTCTGCGCTAGATCATCAAAGAGAATTCCATCCCATGCTCCGCCACCCCAATAGGTAAGAGGAATGTCCTCGCCCTTGTAAGTTGACTTTGCAAGAGCAGCTTTAGCTTTGGTTACATTGCGCTTAATTGCATCAGCCTTTTTAAGCGAACCTTGGAAGGCGCTTGGAATTACACCAGCTGCTTGAATCGCACCGGTCCCTGCGAACTTAACGATTTCGTCGTAGTTAACTCCATAACGAACTGCTTCTTGGAAGTCAGTATTTGAAGTAACTGTTGATACCTTTGGATTCGCGTTTGTGAATAGGAACCAAACTGTTGTGCCTACGCCACCAACAACGTTTACATTCTTCATTCCTGAAGCCTGAGTTGGAGATAGGTCTGCTGCAATGTGTGAAACACCCTTTTGAACGTTTAAGCGTTGAACGTTTGGAAGAACGTTACGGAAAACGATCTTTGAATAAGTTGGCTTTGGACCCCAGTACTTAGGGTTAGCAGTGATTACAACCTCAGTTGTAAGACTGAACTTTGTCAGTGTGTACTGTCCACTTCCAGCTGAAGTAGTGTTCAAGAAGATCTCAGCCTTATCTGATGCATCAGCACCAGCAGCAGAAACTGCGCCTTCTTTAGCAGCTAACTTGCTGTTTAGAATTCCAAGAGAAGGGCTGCATACGATTACTGGAATTGCTGTGTTTGCCTTCTCGGAAGTTAGGACAACTGTGTAAGCATCTGGAGCTGTGGCAACGATGCCGTCCATAAGTGAAGCTGGGTTACCCTTGAGATTCTTAAGACGCATCAGTGAGAATACAACATCCTTTGATGTCACCTTTGTTCCATCAGAGAAAACAGCGTTCTTGCGAAGCTTGTATGTGTAAACCTTTGAATCAGATGAAGCAGTATATGAAAGAGCTAGATCTGGGACAGGCGTTGAACCATCATCACCTTTGAAGGTCATGAGTGTGCTGTAAATAGCACGATCAATCATGTTTCCTGTTGGTTCAAACTCGCGACCTGGGTCAAGAGTCTTCAAGTTGAAAGTTGTATCAACCACAAGAGTCTTTCCCGCAGCCTGAGCAGGTGCAACAGCTAATGCAGTTACAGCAAGAGCAACACTTGCGGTTATGCCAATAGTCTTTTTAATTAGAGACATTGTTTGAATTTTTCCCTTCAGATTTCAGCATTCCTATTCGGAGACAGGCCTGCCTACATGTGTCCGCGAGCCTAGCAATGCCCTCAGGCCTAGGGAAGATTTTATGACCAAAGAATTATTAACTTTTGGTAACGGCTTCGTGCAGGCGTATATACAGGCATAAATCGCTATTAGAAAAAGGGAAACCCTATTTTAAGGGAAGTTCATCCTCATGATTATGGATTATGAACCAACCCTGTGGGAATTTTCTCCAGATTCCGGTATTTCGAACTTCTTGGGGCGGTAGACCGCCATCAAAATTAACAACCAAATAGTGTCTACAAATTGCAAAATCCCCGAAGACATCTATAACAGGTTCATTAGCATCAATTCTTATAACTTTCGGCCCGGAATCATCTTTTGGTCTTCGGGCTCTTACTTCATTTAAACCCTTCATGCCAAATGCCAAATCGCGTTCTGACGAATCCCATAGGGTCACATCTTCATGTATGTATTGATCAATTCTTTTACGGTCTTGCGTTATGAAACCGGCATACATATCTAGAACGCCATTCCATATATAGTCTTTAACTTCCTCATCAGTCATTGAATTCAACTTCCTTTTAGGTTTGGAGTCATCGGTTAATTCTTTTAAGGTCTGAGTTATCAGCTAAAAGTTCAAATTTAAGAAGCGATATTGGAACGTTACCATTCAGCCAAAGATAATCGTGAAAAGCTTTCATGTCGAAAACATTTTTATCTGCATCGACAGCTTCAGAGAAGAGATTTAAGATTTGAGTTTTGCCAATTTGGTATGAAATTGCTTGTCCAGGGGATGAAGAGAAGGTGATCGCTTCCTCGCGGGCTGTTGCATAGTCCATAGGAACTTTTTGTTCTAAGAATTTGGTGGCAGTTTCAATATCCATAAGTCCAGTTGCAAGATTAACATCGACAATCACTCGGAGTGCTCTTAGTTTCATGAAGTTCCACATAACAATCTGAGTTATTGGGGCATCATCGAAAAGCCCTGCTGAAAGCATTAATTCTTCATTGTAAAAAGCAATTCCTTCATTTACTCCTGAATCGTAATAATGCCGACGCAATTTACGCTCATGTCCCCATGAAATCGCAAGTTGTTGATAATGCGCACCTTCATGAACGATTCCTGCACGCGTATCTCTGGCATTTGCGGCATAGAAGTAAGGCATTGACGGAGTGGGAGTTGGAACATATGAATATCCATCATTATCCAAGCGAGATGGACCAGTTAAGTCATCGCTGACACCTAACCAACGAAGCGGTTCTAGATAATCTGGCATTGGGGCGTTCAAATAGCGTCGCAAAGTTTTTGGTTGGGTCAATATTGATTCGCCCTCATAAAATTTTCGAACCAAGTTTTCAGCATTGGATTCATTTACTACTTGTTCTGCAGAAGTTTTAGGAATTGGGCCAGGCTCTACATTTCGATATTTATTCTTAACTATTCTTTCAAAAGCAACTGCTCGGTCCCATTCAACCTGGCCGATCTGCAGAATCTCTTCGCTTGTATACGGATAGAGGGACACGTTATGCAGGAACCAGTTGTAATTTTCAGAACCAATTGCACGAAGTGGCTTCATAGTCGAGATCTTATTTTGAAGCCAAGCTCGATATTCGATAAATGCCGATATTGCTTTTTCGGCAGAAGTCGCTAAATCTGTTCTTAAGTCTGCGGCCGCAACCTTTGAAAGCGCTAATGACATTTCCAAGATTTGTTCAGAAATTTTAGCTAGATCCCCGATAGCAATTTCTGCATATTCCGATACAGCGTTTGCAGTTAAATTTGAAATACCATCCTTCAAAATTGTAGGAGTAGCCTCTAGAACTTTAATTACTTTTTTAATTTGTAATGAATCAATATTTGGAATAGTTAAAAAATCAAAAATCACTCCGATAGTCTGGTCAATGTAAAATCTTGGTTGTTCAGACCAAGGCTTCAAAATATTTAACTCGAAATTTGCTCTTGCTATCGCAGATTTAATCAGGTTGTAATCAACCCAATCCGATACACCGAATTTTGGAGAGTCCGAGTCTCCAGCAGATATTTGGTTAACCCTCTTATCAAATTCAATTATCTTTGATTTATATTTTTCGACATCACTTGGAGCCCATTTAGGAATCCAATTTTCAGGTCTCTCGATGCGAGGAATGTCGTCGTGAGTTCTTGGCTGTTGCGATGCCCGCCATGTCCAGTATTCAAGGCCAAGTTCTTGGATATCAGACATTTAGTTAATTCCACTGACCAAATCAAAGAGTTCGTAGGCTCGTGCCCGATGAGCTTGATCATCTGCATTCATCGCATCTGCAACTGGGCGCCATTTTTCTTCAGCGACTCCGATTGAGGAAATCATTCGGCCAAGTGCGTCGCCATCTACTTCAGGGTGGAATTGCACGCCCCAGGCGTTCTCCTTATTAAATGCGATTGCGGCACCGGCATCGACACCATGAAGTTTTGCTCCACTGACCGCTTCGATACTTTCAGGTAGAACCATGTCTTCGTGCCATAACATCCAAGAACCACTGTCGATCACATCTGTTTTTGCAGCAAATTCTTTAAACCCAATATTTTTAATTTCACGTCTTGCGACTTCGCCACCAATAGCTTTAGCCAAAATTTGAGCCCCGTAACAAATACCAAAATATGGCTTTCCAGTTGCAATAAAGCGCTTCGTTAACTCAATCTCACTTGGGGCACTCTCACATTGATATCCAACCGCAGTTGAATTTGGTGAGCCTAAAACAATTAGAAAGTCGGCCTCAAGAATTTCATCCGCACTCCAACTTTGCTCGCGATAATATCTTTTGAAAGTGAGTTGGCGATCATTTAACCAATCACCAAGAATCGAAAGTTCGGCAGCAACGTTTTCGTGGCTCAGTATCGCTACGGTTTTCACAGTGATACTTTAGCCAAGAATCTTACGAATAGCCCCTGGAATCTGATATTTGATTCTTAAATGGTGGACTTTTTAAGGAGGGAAAACTGTTGGGCTTGAGGCTGATTTAGCTATTAAGGCGTGCCGTTGAACCACGTATTACAAGTGATGGTTTCCCGTCAACAATGAAATGCTTAACCTTCTTACCATTTAACATGTCGATGAGTTTCTCTGCCGAAACTTTACCCATCTCTTCTGCCGGCAATCTAACACTCGTAAGAGGAGGGGAGAGGAATTCGGTTATGGCTGAGTTGTGGAGTGTGATTACGGAAATATCTTCTGGAATTCTAAACTTCTTTTCGTATAGCGCCCGATATGTTCCAAGAGCATATGAGTTCGAAGATGGAAAAATTGCTGTTGGCGAATATTTGGTTATGGCTTCTAGTGTTGCTAAATAGCCATCATGGGCAGAATAGCCCTGTGTAAAAACAATATTTGGCTGAATATTATATTTTGCACAGGCTTTCTTAAATCCAACAACTCGTCGCCTAGGTGAATCGTTAGTGGTTGAACCAAAAATTCCAACAATTTTTTTGTGGCCGAGATCAACAAGATGTTCAACACACATTTCGGCAGCTTTAGGGTCATCCAAAGAGACACTGCACTCTATGCCTTTAATTTTTCCATTCATCGGAAGTATTCGGCCATTGCTATTTTTCGACAAATTTTCTAGCAAGGAATCATTAATACTGTGCACAAAAGCGATGATTCCATCTACGTGCCCTTGTGTAAGCATTTGTGAAATTGTTTTATCGCCACCGATATCTGAATGGTTGGCTATAACTACGCCATAACCTAGCTCCGCTGCTCCTTCTTGAACTCCATGGGCAACCAAATCATTTACCGGATTTGTTAAATCTGGAAGCAAAAGCCCAATGGTTAAAGTCTTTGCCATCTTTAGATTTCTTGCAGAGAAATTAGTTGTGTAATTGAGTTTTTTTGCTGCTGACAAAATTCTTGATTTAGTAGCCGCTGAAGCAGTGGCATTAGGGTCATTATTTAGAACCCTTGAAACCAAACTAGGATCAACCTTCGCTAGCAAACCGACATCTCGTAAAGTTGCTCTTCGCGGAACTAGAGAGCTCTTCTTGGGTGGCAAGATTCACTCCTAATCGTTGGCGCTAGTTTTTCTTAGTCAAATCTTATCAACCTAATTAATTCCCAATCGCTGCTTTATTTGGATAATGCGGCTTTGAACCCTTTATGCCGAAATTGGCGCGAGAAAGTTGCCAGCGGGCAAGGCTTGCAAAAATCATTACATCAAGATTCTCGCCGAAGAACTCAAAATTGGTAGGTGCAGCCAAAAATACCGCTTGCGGATCATTGGCAATCGCTTCAAGCCCACCCTCAGGACTCCATCGCGCAATCAGGTTAGGAGAATAAAAACTTACAATTAGTGAATCATCTGCAGCGACTCTAATTCCATCCGGAACTAAGAGTCCGAGTTCGGTAATAACTTTTCTTGCCCCTGCAGATCCATCTGGATTTATTTGGATTTCACAAATTGCACTTGGTTCGGACTCGACCACATAGAGTTTGGTCCCATCTTTTGAAACTGCATTACCATTTGGAAAATTCTTGGATTCTGTAGTGAAAATTTCGATTGGCTTTCCAGGTCGTTTCACCCAGATTTTTCCATCGCTTTGCGCCCAATCGCCCGAATCAGACAAGTAGTAAGTTCCATCTGGACCGAAAGCGCCATGATTGGGAACGTTCAAAGGATTATCTTTGGGACCTTCTAACCACTTTTCAGTTGAATTATTTTCAGGATCGTATCGCCAAACACATTTGTTAGCGTTGTCGATTGCATAAACTCGATTCTCGCCATCGCTTGCGAGTCCAAGCATAAAGCCCTTTACATTAGCAACTTCTACGGGGAGATCATTGTCGATTCGGTAAATCTGACCGGCCTCACCACCGCAGTAAATTGTTTGGTCTGGTGTCACGGTAACGCCTTCGCTGTGATCAACGCCGCCCGCAATTATTTCAACCTTATCTAGATTTAGTTTTTTTGTTATATCAATCATTTTTGCTATCTCCTTCTTTGTAGTATTTGTTTTGGATATCTATTTTTTTCATAAAAGTGAGTCCGTTTCACAAATAGCCAAAGCAAAAGGTCCTTGACCCCAGGGAACTGAGAAGCCTCGCGGCGTAAATTCATAATGTGATTTTCTAGTTGATGCGAAAACTGCGGCAGTAACATTTTGGAGCTCGCCATCAGAGTTAGTATCTGCGATGACTGCGGCGAGAGCCTTAATCATGGCTGGTCTCACAATTGACTCATCAACAATTCCAAGTTTGATTGCACGAGCAAATCCAGTTGCCATAAATCCCGCAGTAGATCCTTCCTCTCCCGATCTTTCGCTATCTACTACGCACCACCACCGGCCATCATCTCGCTGCAACTTAATCATGGAATAGATCAGTTTTGCTGCGGCATCTTCAATTTTTCTGCGACCTTCGTGCTTCAATGAAATGTTTTTGAGAACATCCAACATTCCCAATAGCGCCCAACCTTGACCTCGGCCCCACCCTGGTGCCCAAGTGCCTGGAACTCCATACATAAAGAAGTGATCAAAGATTCCATTCTCTTTTTGCAAAGCATCTATATATGCGTGTGCTTGCTCGACTCCAACATCGATAAGCGCCGTATCACCAGTCTCTTTACCAAGTGCGGTAAAAAAGGGTGGATCAAAATGCAAACAATCTATGCATGTTCCTCCTGGTGGATTTGAAAGCCATTTCTCTTCATCGGCAGGAAGTTCTTCGCCACCATATGGTGGAATCAAACAGAATGTTTCCCAAGTGTCGTATATCCCGCGATTTTTAGGGCGGCTCATCAAATATGTAGCTAATCGATTTAGTGATTCGAAAATCGCTTGGTTTCTACTCTCGTGTGCAACTTCCACCATTGCAACACCAGGTGCCGTGCAATCTAGAGGCTTAAATGGTTCTGGTCGACTAGCCCAAGCCCGAAACCAACCATCTGCAAATGCAAAATAGGTGGGATCTTTGAGCAGTCGACCCGTTTCAAGAATTCCTTCGAAGCCGGTTGAATCACCAAAGTTCCAACTCTTATATGGCATACCAAGCAAGGACTTGCCAACCTTTCCCAGAAGCGCAAGTCTCTCTTCCCGAGATGGAAGTGCTGGTGCCTGGCCCATTTTTATACTCCTAAACCTGCAAGCAAACCAGAATCAGCAATTATTGGCGCACCCGTAATAACTCTTGCCTCATCACTCGCTAGAAAAGCAATTACATTTGCAATGTCTCTAGGTTGAATTAGGAAACCGAGCGGATGTAGCGCTCCCCAGTTTTTCATCGCACCTTCAGGATCTGCAGGATTAAATTGCTCGCCAGCTGCACGCAACATTGGAGTCTCTACAGACCCTGGCAAGACTGCATTTGCTCTGATTCCATCAGCAGCGTAATCAAGTGCGATAGATCTTGTGAATGAAATTACGCCTCCCTTTGATGCAGCATAAGGCGCAACTGTTTGCTGACTAGCCATCGCTTGAACACTTGAAATATTTATGATTGAACCGCTGCCATTTGCTCTCATCAATTTGACCGCTTCTCGACAAGTCAGGAACATTGCTTTTAGATTTGTATCTAATTGATAATCCCAATCAGCCTCAGTTAAATCTTCAATTTTTCCATATCTAACAACACCAGCAATATTTGCAAGTATCGAAAGTTTGGGAAAAATCTCACCAATTTTTTTAAAGACCGAAGAAACAGCTTCTGCGCTTGTCACATCACATTGCATTGGCGTTATATCTAAGCCAGCACTTTTCCAAATTGGAATCATCTCAGTGAGTTTAGATTCGTTGTAGTCAAGGGCAATTACTTTGGCCCCTCTTTCTGCAAGCACTTCGGCAGTGGCTCTCCCAATTCCCATTGCAGCTCCAGTTACAACTGCATTTCTTCCTGCGAGGTTCTTTTCCATTGATATCTCCTATTTCCTTATTTGGTATGAAATATTCCCTTTGAATCTATTGAGTTAATCTTCATTATGTCTTTAGTAGCAACCGTTGATACGGAGAATGTTGTCCAAGCGCTTCTGACCTCGCCAGGCTTCAAATAAAGGGCTTGACCGCTTTTTATGGCTTCTTCAAGACCAAATGAAGGCCAGGTGCAAGCTGGCTCGATGGCTGTTATCTCAGTTCTTCCAAACCAAGGGAATCCATTGCCACCGATTTCTTGCCAGAACCATAGATGCGGAAATGCTTCAACATCCCAAGAAATTCCAATCACTTTTTTGCCGTGTTGCATAGCGGCCCAGCCCTCAGGACGATCATGGAGATAACAAAGTCTCTCGGCATTTTTGGTAGGAACTACTGATAAATCTATTTGACCACCTGTGCGATCTGGCGCTAATGGCCAAGTACCAATTGCTCCTGGTTTAACATCTTGGAGTTCGCCCATTTCATTTGCATCAACAAAAATTGGACCAGTCGGAAGATTTATTTTTGAACCACGCGGAAGTGAAAATGCAGGGTGCTCTCCCCAAATAAATGGAATTGTAGAATCTGATTCATTAGTTACAGATTGCTTAATCAGAAGCGTAGGTTTATTGGGGACAAGTTTGTAACTTCGAGTAAGAACCAAAGGCAATCGTGTTCCAGCCTTAATAACCAACTCGCTTTTTTTCTTAGTAATAACCGTAGTGCGAGTTCTACCGAATTCACCGTGAAAGGGGAGTGGTACTCCCATAACAGTATTTTCATTTCCAGCATTTGGAAATAAAACTTGCCAACCACCTCGATATTCTGAGAGCCAATCTAAAATGGCATTTCCGTAAGAAGAAGATCTACTATTTTGTATCGGGCTTTGCCAATCAAAGTCGGCCAAGAACTCACTCTTGCCCATTTTTATTGATCGGATTTCACCACCTAAATCTTCATCAACCTTTACAGAGATGACCCCATTGTTGAGAGACAACATCGATGAGACTCCTTTTCTGAATTTGCTGGAACATGTAGGAAAGCGGATTGAAGGCTAGCGCCTAGGATCATGATTTGAGAAGGGGGGGGGGCACTTAAATCAGTTTTAAGGCTTATCAATCGCTTGATATCTGCAAAAATAACGAAAATTTATGAAATTTGACCTCATCAAACGCTTGACATAGGTGTACTTACGCAGACTAGTGTTCGCAATAGCCGTTGGGACGCACCTTCTGAATCCAAAATTCAGACGATTGCATATCTAGGCGCCAAATCAACTGAGAGGTGAAAAGTGAAATCAAGAAACAAAATAACTTCGGTACTAGCTGTCGCCGCACTACTGCTTTCGGTACAAAATGCCTATGCAGCGGCTCCAGACTGGACCAAATTCGTCGGTAAGCCAACAAAGGCACTTTGTGCAGGGAAAACCTACAAACTTGGGTTTGATATTTTCTCTGACAATGAGTCTTTTGCGCTAATCGTTAGAAAGGGAATGCTTGCAACAGCCAAAGCTATGGGCTGCGTAAAGGTAGAAATCCTTTCTGACAACGCCGATCCAATTAAGGTGCAAGAAAACTTAAAGATTTTTATCCAGAAGAAGTATGACGGCGTCATGGCAGCTCAAGTAGTTGCTGCTGCAGCACCTGGTGCGGTCCGCACAATGAAGGATGCAAAGATTCCAATGGTTGCTACATTCGTAGTTCATCCTGGAGTTCCATTCGTTGATGTAAATAACGGAGCAGCTGGCGCAATGGCCGGAGCCGGTTTAATGAAAGAAGCGCTAAGAAAATGGGGCGCTGCTGTTGAGCCTTACTTACTTATTGGTTCACTAAAAGAAGGCGGATTGAACTCAATCCAACGTATGGATGGTTACTACGTTGGCGTAAACCAAGTTCAGCCAAACTTCCCATCATCACGATTCATTGATGTTCCTACTCAAGGTGCAGACCCAGCTAAGACAAACGTAAACACTGGAAATGCGCTTCAAACTATTCCTAAGGATGCCAAAATCATTCTTGGTGGAATCAACGATGACAATACAGTTGCAATGGTTCAGGCATACAAGGCCTCTGGTCGCGATATGAATAACCTGCTAGCTGTAGGTCAAGGAGCTTCTCTACTATCAAATATTTGTAGTGGCGAGCTTTATGGAAGCGTTGCTTACTTCCCAGAAAATTACGGCAAGTACCTAATCCCAGCCGTAATGGGTCTAATTAACAAGCAAAAAGTTCCTAGCCACGTAGTTCTACCAACTACTCTTCTTACTGCGAAGAATGTTGGAAAGTTCTATCCAAAGTCAGCTTGTTCATAAGCTGAAATTGATACGTTAGGAAAAAATTGGTCGCTATAGATCAGGAAGATGGGGCTCGAAAGGGCCCCATCTTGCAATTAAAATCAATCAGCAAACGCTACGGCGGTGTCCAGGCACTTTCTGATGTTTCTATACATGTGAATGCAGGAGAAATTCTCTGTTTAGTTGGCGAGAATGGTGCAGGTAAATCTACGTTAGCTGCAATCGCCGCAGGTTTAGTTTCTCCTGATTCGGGGCAAATAATTGTTGACGGCGAAGAGGTTGTTTTAAATAGTCCGAGAGCCGCAGAAGTTGCAGGCATCCGCCTAGCTTCGCAAGAATTGCAACTTTGCCCGGAGCTAGATGTCATGACAAATGTTCTGCTTGGCCATTATCCACGTAAAAAGATTCCATTCTTAGTTGACTACAATTCAATGAAGCGTAAGGCTGAAGAAAGATTGTCGAGTCTTGGATTAGAAGATATAGATTTGTCACAAAATGTCGGAGAGATGCCTGTTGTTTATCGTGCATTTGTTCAGATAGCCAGATCGCTTACGCCGGGCGCAAAAGTTCTGATTACCGACGAACCAACTTCGCCCATGAGCGACATTGAAGCAACTCGATTATTGAAATTACTTAAAACTATTTGTGATCAGGGCGTTGGAATTATCTTTGTTAGCCATAGGTTAGATGAAGTTCTTAACATTGCGGACAGAGTTCTAGTCCTAAGAGATGGAAAACTTGTTGACGAGATGGGAAAAAATGAAGGCAATAAGGAGCGAATAGTCTCTTCAATGCTTGGACATACCTCAGTTGATTCTGTTAGGGCGTCATCAAGCGTTAATGCTGATTCAGAGATTGCGATGAAAGTTCAAAATCTATCAACAGCGAACGGAATTTCTGAAACCGATTTAACTCTTAAATTCGGTGAGATTCTCGGGGTATATGGAATAGCCGGATCTGGCCGCGATTCACTCGGCATGACACTATTTGGTTCAAACAAGCCAACAGCTGGAAAAATTATTGTTGGTGGCAATGAAATAAAGCTTGGGAGTATTAAATCTGCAATGGATGTTGGAATCGGGTACGTACCGGCTGAAAGAAGAGCCCAAGGCTTGCTTTTAGAGCGGTCAATTAAAGAGAACATTACTTTGGCCTTCTTGCGGAAACTTTCGAAGTGGGGATTAATTCAAAAGAAATCTGAAACCGAATCTGGCCAGTTGTGGGTTGATAATTTATCCGTTAAAACTGAGAATATGGAAAATCCAGTTTTATCACTTTCGGGCGGCAATCAACAAAAAGTTCTACTTTCGAGATGGTTACTTACAGGCTGTCGTATTCTTATTCTGGATGACCCAACCCGTGGCGTAGATATTGGTTCGAAACTTGAGATTTACGAATTACTTCAAAGGCTCGCTCACAAAGAAAAAGTTGCTGTTCTAGTTATCAGCAGCGATATAGAAGAAGTACTAAAGATTTCAGATCGCATTGAAGTTATGCGAAATGGAAGGATCACTTTAAGTAAAACAAACCCAACTCAGCAAGAAGTTGCACGTGCAGCTTATTTGGAGGAAGCATCATGAGTCTCACTTTGAAAAAGCGTAATAAAATAGCAAAAGAGAAAAAGGGAAGAGACTTTGGCAGTGTGCTTCGCAGCCAAGGATTATTGCTGATGCTGATTCTTATGGTGATATTTTTTAGGATTCAAGATCCCGAATATTTCTTGACATTCGATAATGCAATAACAATTCTTGTTGGTGCAACAGCACTTGGAATTATGGCTTCGGCGCAAACGCCCCTAATTATTTCAGGCGGAATTGACGTTTCAGTAGGTAGCGTTGTGGCGCTAACTACCGTTGTGGTAGGAAAGTTATTAGCGACTGGAATGGCGAGCTGGTTAGTTGTCGTAATTTCAATTTTGATTGGAACCTCTATAGGACTTTTGAATGGATTTATCGTTGTACAACTTGGCGTAAACCCATTTATAACTACTTTAGGAACGATGTCCTTCTTCTCAGGACTCTCATTCATTCTTTCTGCCGGCCAAACAGTTTCAATTCGTGATCATTTATTTGACTGGTTTCTATATACCAAGGTCTTTAAGATTCCAGTTCTAGTCATTATCGTAGTTTTTGTCATGGCACTTGCGTATTTCGTAGAGCGCAAAACTGTAGTTGGCAGAAATATTTTTGCCATTGGCGGAAATCGCGAAGCTGCACGTCTCTCTGGAATCTCAACGAAAATGCTTCCACTTGGCCTATATGTAGTAAGTAGTTTGTCGGCGGCACTTGCAGGCGTAGTTTTAGTTTGCCAGCTTGGGTCGGCTTCGCCGCAACTCGGAACATCATATTTACTTTCTGTTGTGACTGCCGTAATCCTTGGTGGAACAAGTTTGGCCGGAGGTAGAGGTTCAATTGCAGGAACGGCGATTGCAGTTGGAATTCTGGCGACTCTTTCAAATGGTTTTGCTCACTTGCAGCTTCCATCTTATGGTCAAACAACCGCGCTCGGCGCAGCCCTAATAATTGCGGTCTTGGTCGATCAAACTTCGTTAAAAATGAAGAATAGTAAGTAAGTATTTTCCAGCTCGTTCTACAAGTATGGAGGCTTAAGTGGATAAAAGCGTTGTAGTCACAGGAGTAGGTTCTGGAATTGGTCGAGCAATTCTTAGAAAACTCGTTGCCGATAAATATTTTGTAGTTGGAATAGAGAACAACAGCGAATTAGCTACATCAGCAGCCAATGAATTTGGGAAGTCAGCTTTAGTAATTAATGATGATTTATGTAATGAAGGTGTGTTTGCCAACGCCGCCAAGGAAGCTTCAAAAGTTGCTCCGCTAACGTGCTGGGTAAACAATGCGGGAATTGCTCTTGGTGGAAATCTGCACGATCCCAATCCGACAGAGGTCCAAAGATTATTTAATGTAAATCTTATGGGCGTTTATTGGGGTAGCTCGGCCGCAATAAAATCATTTATCGAACATAAGATTTCAGGATCTATCGTCAATATTTCATCTATTCACGGAAGATCCGCCTTTAACGGTTGGGCTGCATATGATGCAGCAAAGGGTGGAGTCGATGCGCTAACCAGATACATTTCTGTTGAATATGGACCACTTGGAATTCGTGCGAATGCAATCGCACCAGGTGCCATCCGAACTGAAATGCTTAGCAAAGTAATTTCAGAATCTGAAGATCCTGCCAAAACAGAGCTAGATATGGCGATGATTCATGCCCTTGAAAGACTTGGCGAACCTAGCGAGATAGCTGAAGTTGTAGCATTTTTGCTCTCCGAGAAAGCCTCTTTCTTGACCGGGCAATCAATTGCAGTTGATGGCGGGGCGACTGCTAGGTGCTATCGCTATGACTCAACTGAAGACATTCTACAAATCAAAAAAACTTTTCCAATTAATTCAAAATAATAAGAGAGCAAAGGTGTACATAAAGTGAGTAGAAATGGACCGTTAGAGGGAATTCTTATTGCAGATTTTACGCAATTAGCTCAGGGACCTTTTGCCACAATGATTCTTGGAGACATGGGCGCGGAGATTGTAAAAATTGAGCCACCAGGTGGGGATTGGATGAGAAATTTCGCCTTGGGTGGAATTTATGCAGGTGGCGAAACCATCTCCTATATGTGCTTCAATCGAAATAAGAGAAGTATTGGGATCGATCTTAAGTCGAAAGAAGGATTAGAACTTGTTCGAACACTTTGCGACAAGGCTGATGTTGTAATTGAAAACTTTAGACCTGGAGTAATGAAGCGTCTTGGAATTGATTACGATACTTTGAAGAAGACAAATCCCGACATAATTGTTGTATCAAGTTCTGGTTATGGAAGTAGTGGTCCTTACGTGACAAGACCTGGACAGGATTTACTAGCTCAGGCAATTACTGGATTCCCAACGGTTATTGGTAGAAAAGAAGATCCACCAACTCCAATTGCTGCTGGAATCGCAGATTTAACGGCTGGTTTTCACATCGTCTACGGCACGTTAGCGGCTTTAATTTCAAGAATGAATACTGGCGAAGGTCAAACTGTAGAAGTCAATTTAATGAGTTCAATTTTGACTGCACAGCTTGATCAGTTCACCGCCTTTTTACAGAACAGAGTTCAACCAGAGAGAAGCAGTGCGGGAATTGCAAACCCTTGGACTGGTGCACCATATGGACTGTATAAATGTATTGATGGCTGGATTGCTCTTGCTATGAATCCGTTAGCAGAGATTGGTGAAGTATTGGATATTGCGGAGTTCAAAAATCTCGAAAGCAAAAATGAAATTTCTATGAGAGATGAATATAAGAGATTAATTGATGCAAAGACCATCAACTGGAAAGTCGATGATTTGCTCGAAAAATTGCTTGAAAAGGATTTGTGGTGTGCTCCACTCCAAGATTACGAGGCGGTTTCAAAAGACCCACAAGTTTTGCATAATGAGATGATTGTATCTATTCCGCACCCAACGGCCGGATCTCTAGAAACTTTAGGAATTCCAGTTAAATTCAGTGGTACGCCATCAAAAATTAGAAAACATCCGCCACTTTTCTCGGAACACGCGGATGAGTTGGCACGCGAATTTTTTGGATTAAATGACTCTGAAATCGCAGAGTATTTTGCTAAAGGAATTATTTCTAAGCCCAAGAAAATTTAATCATGAGCAGAGTTGTTTCAATTAAGGATGCTATTTCTGAAATAGAGGATGGCTCTTCGATTGCTATCGGTGGGGCTCTCTTCACCCGCCTGCCCATGGCACTCGTCCATGAAATCAAGAAATCTAGCGTTAAAAATTTACACATGATTGCCTGGAGTGGAAATATTCCACTAGAAATGTTTCTTGAAGAGCCAGGGAAGGTAACTGAACTTTCATTCTGCTTCTCAAGTCTAGATATCTTTGGCTTAGCTCCGCGGTTTCGCAAAGCACTGGAGAGCGACGATTTAATCACTCATGAATACTCGGCTTTAACTTTAATGAATGCCTGTGAGGCGGCACTTAGAAATCTTCCATATTCGATTTTTAAGGAACCTACTGACAATGCCTTTGACACCTATGAACCATTGAATGATGGAAGTGGACTAGCTCGTACCGAAGCCCTCCACATTGATTACTTTATTGTGCATGCCCAAGAAGCAGATCAACACGGAAATGTTTTGATTCGTGGCACTAGGGGACTGGATACTGCATATCTAGGAGCAGCCAAAAAAATAATTGTGAGTGTTGAAAAGATAGTTGAAGAATTTGAGATTACTCAGAATTGTATTTTTATTCCTTGGACTCGAGAAATGACAATTGTTCAAGCTCCAATGGGTGCCTATCCAACTTCGTGTCTTCCAGATTATGTAACAGATTACAGAGCCATTAAAAAATTCGCCGAAGAAGGATTGAATGAGGATTACTTAAAGCCTAACAAGGAACGAATTAAATTCGTTAAGTATGCAGCCAAGATTGACTTAGATGAAATTTATTCTTTCATTGATGAATATAAGAAATCAGAGAATGTAATTATTCAGACTGAAGATAAAATGATTTCTTACCTATCAGAGCTTTATAAGCCTGGAGAAATTTTGTCGGCAGGCGCCGTATCTCCGCTTGCTCAAGGTTCCTATTTTCTGGCAAAAATGAAAGAGCCTGAAGTCGTAATAATGACAACCGCCGGGGGTTATGTAGATGTAGATGCCAGACCTTTACTTTTATCGATTGGCGAAGCACTCGACTTTAAATCCGCAAAATATCATTGGGGTGGGGATGATACTTTTCATTTATATTATGAACCAGGCTATATAGATTACGAGGTTGTTGCAGTCGCACAAGTTGATAAATCACTCCGAACTAATAATCTCTGGGTGACTTCACCATCTGGAAAAAGGATTCGGTTGCCAGGACAGGGCGGAATGGCAGACGTTTCAGATATGCATAGAAATTTTGTGATCTATCAGATGAATGAAGATCACCTCAGCATGGTTGATTCAGTAGCCACTGTCAGCGCTTGCAGAACTTTGTTTACGCCGGAAGAGCGAAAGAAGCGAGGACTGCGCCCTGGCGCTTGTCTCTACATCTCCAATAAGGGC
>JAPLAY010000029.1:11480-14230 GCA_026393035.1 Actinomycetota bacterium | reverse complement strand
ATAAGAAATAGTAGCTGTATGCAAAATAGATTTGCTATTAGTGCTTTTGTTATCTCTTACTGGCAAGCTTTCTTTGCCATAATTATATTATACAATTTCTAATTTATAATGTCAAGAGCTATTTTTAAAAAATGGTAATAATTTTTTTTGACGAATCAATCCTTATTTAATTAAACATTATATTTTAGATAGTACGCCCATAACTTATAACTAAATAAGGATAAGTAATGCATATTTAAGATATAACTAAATAAAGATACATGTCATGGTTGAATAAATACGTTAAATCAATAGTAGATGCACCTTTATCCATAGTATTTCTAGTTGACTAGAATTTTATTGAGTCTCTATATCTAGGTATATGAGAATTACTCATTATTGGCTGCCTATAAGGCTTGCTTCTAGGACGCTTTCTCTTAGGCTCTTCCTCTTTCTTTTTGTGCTCTAGGACTGGGTAGGGCCATTTAAATGCCTCATTCACACTCTCATTATGAATTAAGTCTCTGAACTGGATTTCATATGCGGGGTGATCTATTAGATCTATCGCTCTTTTGTCATATAAACGTGCGAGCGCATTTATCTCTCCAATAAAGCATAGGTAGCGGCAGAACTTGCCTGATCCCAGCCTGCCTGCGGTGCCATCAGCATATGTTTCCACATGTTCATACCCAACCTTGGAGGCAATGTTTCTACTAGCCATATTTGATTCATCAATTAGTAGCTCTACAAATCTAAATTTCTTCTCATAAAAGGCATAGAGGGTTAATTTCTTAAGTAAGTAGGCACCAATTTTTTTGCCTTCCTCAGACGCTCTCATCCAGATTGTTACCTGGCACCCATTATCACTGTAAGAGATGAAGTGATAAAGGCCAACTCCAAGTAATCGCCTACCTTTATAGAGTCCGTAAATATCTATTTCTGGGCTTCTAATGGTCTCCATTAGGTTGTTAAAAATATCTATAAATGGGCGAGGCTTTGAGAAGTAATATTGATTAAAATAATTTGAAAGCTGTAGAAAACTCTCATTTTGGGCCTTAGCAAATTCCAAGGCATCTAAAGGAGTGATTGGCCTTAGTTCAAACTCCTTGAAGTTATCTACTTCGTACTGGGTGGCAAATTCGACCATACAAAAAACCTACTAATTGAATGAATTTCCTGCGAGCAGGATGCGGAAGGCGCTCGCCTACATATCTAATTATACTATTTATTAATTATGAGGCGGTATTTAACTAACCTTCTTATACCCGCTAGGACATTTTGGATTGATGCCAGATACTTTCTTAGTTGTTTTACCTTTTACACAGGAAATTTGGGTTTTAACTGGAGTTCTAACTTTAAATACAGGACCAGTTGCTTGAATATTTCTTGCTCTATTATAAAAAGCAAATAGATAGTCCCCATCTTTTAGCGCTGTAAACGGTTGCGAATCGATTACCGCTATCCATGTTCCAGAATTTAAGTTTCCAGATAATAATTCTGCCTGTATATCGCTTGATAAATCGGAGTATTCATAATCAGTTAAAACTAAGTATGGTCTTGTATTTTCACTGAGTAGAATATTAGACGCACTAGTTTTAAAAGTTATTTTGATTTTATCTCCTGGAGCATAAACCGCTTTATCAAAAATTATTTCAGAAATACTAACTTCTGCTTTTAAACTTTGTATTTGAAATACGGCCCCTTTTTCTGTGCCAAAAGTAATATTATTTCTACCAGGAAATCGGACCTCTACTTGGGCTAATGTGTTTAGAATATCCATTGGTAGTAAATATTGAGCAGACCATTTTCCTAATTCATAACCTCCGACTGCTGTAGATTCCTTACTTCTAGGCGTGGCTCTTAAAATCAAGTTAGATCTTGTATCTTTAATAAGTATTGTTGGATTCTCTGTATCTGAATTTACTGCTCCAGAAATTATTTTTGATTCAAAATTAATATTAACAGTTTCACCTGGGCTATAAGTTAATTTATCTGTGGTAATTCTAGAAATTTGAATTTGTGGTTGTGTAGGTTCTGAATTTCCTAAAATAGAAATTGTAGGAATTACATTTGAAACTGGTGTTAAATTATTTGGAGGTCGCCCTGGTCCTAAACCTTTAAAATTTATACGATAACTGTCGCTATAAGCATCAGCAGGAATCATGATATTTGCCTGCCAGCTTCCAGTACCAAAATTTCCCTGTAAGAGCTGGGATGAAGCACCAAAAGATTGACCCAGTTTTACTCCTGTAAGACTTACGTAAATGCCATAAGTTTGATCTGCATTTTTTGGCGCATCTATGGTGAAATTTATAGATACAGTTTCTTTTGGTTTTGCAATTGAAGTACTGACAGATATTTGTGAAATCCCCTCTGCAGCGTGCACTTGAATCAGGGGAAAGGAGACTAAAATAGAAAGTATTGATAAGAATGCAATTAGTTTCTTATTCATAACTTAACTTTATACCCCTTCGGGCATTTTGGATTCTTAGCAGTAACTTTCTTGGTTGTATTTCCCTTTACGCACTCTATTATAGTCAAATATAATTGGTCCCAAACTTTGATAGATGAATCAATTTTTTTGTTAATGCTCTCTATATTGTAAATAGCGCTTGATAGATTATCTCCAGGGCTTATTTGTATCTTCAGCATCTTTTCTTCCATTGCCAGAAGTGAAGTATTGTTAACATACCTACGCTTTAAACTTTCTAATCTGATCATTAGTTTCTTGTAATCTGTCATTACTGAGACATAATCTCCCGTAACTTTAT
>JAPLAY010000029.1:0-11458 GCA_026393035.1 Actinomycetota bacterium | reverse complement strand
GCATCAGATGTATATAAGGGAATGTACACGCTGTATTTATATATATTATCTTGACGTACTCCCTGTGCATTCCTGGTTTCTATGGGGCAAAAAGATTTCCCATCTAAGTACCAAGGGCCCTGTATTAGTCCAATCAATAGAGTTTCTTTTTCAAGTTCTTGGATAACAGGACCCCCAGAATCTCCAGCGCATGGTGCTCCTGGATTAGATCTAAAATGAACATGTGAGTTTTCTAGATCTTTAAATAGCTCACCTTCTGCAAACTGCGGAGAATTTTTATATACCGTTTGATTTTTATCCGTGGTGCCATATCCGATAAACCTGATTGGAGACTTATTTGATTGCAGGTTATCAATATCAGAAGCTGATGCAATTCTGACTGGCAACTTAAGATCTAGCGCAGATTCAAGTACCAAAAATGCTGCTCCATTTTCTCCCTCTCTTGGTGTAAAAATAAAATCAGTGACTTTTATGTAAGAGCTAGTCTGAATATCACGTGCTGCTCCCGCAGGCGCAACTTTGGCGCTTTGAATTAGATTATTCTTATTACTTTCACCCACAAGATTTATACAGTGATCTGCTGTGACGACAATTCTTGGAGCCATCAATGCTCCACTGCAGGTAGTACTAAAATTTGAAAAAGTCATTTGTATTTGAACAACCACAGAGTTGTCTACTGCATCAGAGCCGTTTTCAATTGCATTTACTGGAATTATGGAGAGAACTAAAGAAAAAGAGAATATAGAAATAAATGCAATTACCTTCTTGTTCATCTATAAAGACTAAATTCTGTGTTTATTTATTACAAGGGCATCCGCCCATATCTGACCTATATCCGTTCAATATCTAGTAAATGTCAGACCAATTGACTAATATGGGTGCTAAGTCAAGAAAAAGTAAATATATGAAATGGTTGAATGAGGAAAATTAGACGAAACCCTCACCGCCCACTTTGATTTTCGAATTAACCCTTTGGAAAACCTAAAGGCCCGCGGGCTTTCTCAAACATAGAATAGAAGTCAACTAACTTAATTCCGGTTGCCTGTTGGAAGGCCGCATCAAAATTTTTGCCCTTACCAAGCTCTGCATAAACATTAACGAACTTCTCAACTCCAACCTGTGACACAAGTAATTCGGTTGCAGCAAAGCCAATTGCATATGGATCTGAACTGCTGTCGTTTGCCTTTATTTCACTTAAATTTGAAGTACGAGTAATCAAGCTATCGTTTTTAAATCTTTCTGTCATTGAATCACGGCCTATAGTCGAATAATTTATAAATCCAAGTGCTCCTGTAGTTTGTAACCCTACAAACATTGCCGGACCTTCCCAGAACCAGTTAGGAACATTGCTACCTGAACTATTTGGGGCAAATCCGGCTAAATTCTCTTGAACAGCATGGAAATACTCATGACCAGAAGTCTGTGCCATTCCGGACTTATTAGTTACTAACGAATTATTTTTTTGAATTACAGAGTAGTTCCACGTATTGGAATATGCACCTCCAAATGCAGGGGCTCCTGCATTAAAACCGCCGACGCGATCCTTGACTTGAATACTTGAGAATCCTTCTTTTGTGTATGCCTCTTGTAGCCACTGAACATCGATTGCAATCACATCGACAAATGAGCGGGTTAACTTTGGGTAGGCAAATCGCTGGGCAACATAGTTTGCACCTTCTTGTACCCATGAAATCAACTGCTGATCTACCCCTGTTTGCGCAACAACCTTCACTTCTTGTGAACTACGGGTAGTTGCGGTGTAATTTTTGAAGTTATCTGATGCTGCTCTGATTATTGATTCTGCTGATGTTAGATCACCTACTGTAATTAATGGATCAGTAGCTTTGTTTATTAGATCAGACATTCCCTTATCCCAAACCAGTTTCTTGCCAGATTTAATACATGTATAAGTCTTGCCAGATGTAACAGAGGTAGTTCCTGCCTTAATGCATGCCCCACCTGCTTTAGCTGCAGCATTAACAGGTACTAAAGGGATGGTTAAAAAAAGAGAAAGTATTGATGATAAAGCAATTAGCCTCTTATCCATTCTTAGACCATAAACCTTATATCTAGTTAATACAACGGTTATCCGCCTATATCTGACCTATATCCGTTCAATATCTAGAGAATGTCAGACCAATTGACTAATATAGGTGCTAAGTCAAGAAAAAGTAAATATATGAAATGGTTGAATGAGGAAAATTAGTCGAAACCCTCACCGCCCACCAGGATTAAATAATTACATAGTTTTTGGCGAGACCACCTTCATTGAAGAGAGAGGTTTACATGAAAGCCTCTGTTTCCGACCAGAACAACCTAATAGAACTGCAACGAATTGATTCTGCGATTATGCAAGCCACACATAAATTAAAGACACTGCCAGAACGCGAACAATTAACCGCGATTCATACCCGACTTGCTGCAAGTGCAGAGTTATTAACTGCCGCTGAAGCTGAACTTACTGATGTAACTATCGATTTACGACGAAGCGAAGTTGATGTTGAATCCGTTGCTGACCGCATGACAAAAGATGAGGCAAGACTCTCTGGCGGAAGTGCATCACCTAAAGAGCTAGAACAACTGCAGCACGAGATTGCGACGCTGGCCAAGCGCAAAGCGGAATTAGAAGATGGCGAATTAGAAATTATGATGAAGGTTGATGCGGCGAAGGAGAAGGTCGCAACAATTAAGAGCGATGAAGAGGGTCTGAAGAAGTTAGAGCTTGAGCTAAATATTCGTCTGGAAAATGCAGTTACAGAATTAGATCGAGAAGTTGCTCTGAAGAAGTCGGAACGCACTTTATTGGTGCCAAAGATAGATACCGCGCTAATCGATGTTTACGAAAAGGTAAGAGCCAATGGTGGAGGAATCGGAGCTGCGCTATTAATCGGAAACACCTGCGACGGCTGCAGACTTGCTATTAACGCTGTTGAAATGGAGCGTATTAAGTCTTTGGATTCGGAAGAAGTTTTGCGTTGTGAGGAATGCCGACGAATATTGGTGCGCATTTAAATGGGCCGCGCATTTATTATTTCTGCAGATGGTGGATCAAGAGGTAATCCTGGACCTGCTGCATACGGCGCAGTTGTTTCAGAAAATGGAAAGATTTTGCACGAACTCTTTGAAACTATTGGAGTTGCAACAAACAATGTGGCTGAATACAACGGCCTGTTGGCTGCGCTTCGTAAAGTAAATGAAATTGATCCAACTGCAACTGTCGAAGCGCGAATGGATTCAAAGTTAGTTGTGGAACAGATGTCAGGTAGCTGGCAAATCAAGCATCCAGATATGCGCGAACTTGCGAAGCTGGCTCGTGCCGCACATCCCCATGAATTAGTTACTTATAAGTGGATTCCTCGCGACGAGAATTCGCATGCCGATCGACTAGCAAATAAGGCGCTAGATGGCGATGTCAGCACCAATGCTCCATTGCAGAAGAACTTTCTGATTGAGCGGTTGGTCTCCGGCGAGAAGCCAACAATTATTTACTTTGTCCGACATGGTGAAACTATTTTGACGCCAGAACGTAGATTTTCCGGGGGAGATGGATCCGATCCAGAACTTAGTGCAGATGGTTTAGAACAAGCAGAAGCGGTCGGGCGCGAACTTGCGGCACGAGGCGCAGATTTAATTATTGCTTCGCCAATGGTCCGCACTAAACAAACCGCGGAAGCGATTGCTAAAGCAACAGGACTTGAAATTGCCTTCGATGAAGCTTGGCGGGAAGCTGGCTTTGGTGAATGGGATGGCTTGAGTATTTCTGATGTTAAAAAACTTTATCCAAATGAATGGCTCTCTTGGGTTTCAAGTACTGGTGCATCCGCAGGTATTACTGGTGAATCATATGAAGATGTTGCTGCACGATCAGAACAAGCGCTGACAAATCTTGCGTTGGAACATCCTGGTAAAACAATTATTGTCGTTACACACAATTATGTAATTAGAACTCTTGTTGCCTTAGTTTTAGGTGCACCATTGGAGAGTGTTTATCATCTAGATGTTCTGCCTTGCAGTATTACAACAGTTAATTCCTGGGCTTCAGATGGCCTGCGGGCGCTGCGTGGCTTAAGCGAGCGAAGCCACTTAAAATAAAGTTTCACCCTGCTTAAGTAACCCAACCATCCTTGTAATGCCGAGCCTAGATGACTAGTGTTCCTCGAATGCATCCAGGCAGAGTTGGGGATACCGGGCTAGTTAGCCGCAGTCCCAGAGAATTAGCTTGGCGCCGTTTCCGCGCTAACAAGATTGCTATTCCTGCAGCCTTTGCTTCATTTTCAATCGCGTTCATCGCAATCTTTGCGCCACTAATTGCTTGGGTAATAAATGTAAGTCCAACAGATCGAGATGCCAGCGCAATCACAGCACGCGGTGAAACCATTGGAAAACTTGGTGGAATGAGTTTGAACCATCCACTTGGTGTTGAACCTGGAATTGGTTATGACTTACTTGCACGTCTGATGTTCGGCTCACGAATTTCGTTCATGGTCGCAGTAGTTTCAACATTTGCAACAGTGGCCCTTGGCCTCATAATCGGAATCGTTTCTGGCTATTACCGTGGCCGAGTAGATGCGATCTTCGGTCGCTTTACCGATTTTCTTCTCTCATTCCCATCGTTCTTTATGATTATTGCGCTAAGCGTTCCAATGATTCAACGAATTGAAAAATCTGGAATTGCTCGGGATAACGGCGCTCGAATTCTTTATTTAATAATTATTCTCTCGTTCTTCGGTTGGCCATATTTTTCTAGAATTATTCGTTCGCAAGTTTTATCTTTGCGAGAACGCGATTATGTAATCGCAGCTCGCGCTCTTGGCGCATCGAATCGCCGAATTATTTTTAAAGAGTTACTTCCAAATCTTTGGACCCCCGTGATTGTTTACGTATCCCTTGCTCTGCCTGGATATCTTGCAGCCGAAGCCGTCTTCTCTTACCTCGGAATTGGTGTCCAGCCACCTTCGGCTACGTGGGGATTGATCATTGCAGACTCAACTAAATACATTTTGAGCGAACCAACCTATTTCTTTATCCCAGCCCTGTCGTTAATCTTGGTGGTCCTATCTTTCAATTTATTGGGAGATGCCATCCGTGATGCTCTAGACCCAAAGTCGGAGCAGAGCTGATAAGTAGATAAGTTAGAAAACCAAAGCAATAAAAAGGAGAAAGAATGGCGAGAGTCAAAAAATCAACTAGCATCGCAATCGTTGCGGTTCTAGCACTTGCAGTTGTTGCGGGTGGACTAGTGAAGATGAGCAGCGGTGGTTCATCAAAGGGTGGAACTATCACTTATTTGACTCACTCCGAAGCTTGGACACACGCTGATCCAAACCGTAACTACACCGGACAACACATCGCTTGGTTCGGTTCTTATATGCACCGCACACTTACCGCTTACGCCCGTGCCGAAGGTTCTGCTGGTTCAGCTGTTGTAGCTGACCTTGCAACAGACACAGGTCGCGCATCAAACGGTAACAAGACTTGGGAATTCACACTTCGTGATGGATCTACATTCGAAGATGGTTCTGCAGTTACTTGCGAAGATGTTAAGTACGGTGTTTCTCGTACCTTCGCTACTGATGTAATCACAGACGGTCCTACCTACGCAATTGGAATGCTAGATATTCCATCAGCAAAAGATGGTTCATCTGTTTACAAGGGTCCATACACAACTAAGGACAACGACACAGCTGCATACGACAAGGCTGTTTCATGTTCTGCAGACAATAAGACAATTACATTTAACTTGAAGCGTCCAGTTGGAGACTTCAACTACACAACTACATACCTTTCATTCTCGCCAGTTCCAAAGGCGCTAGATAAGGGCGATGCATACGACATGGCTCCAGTTTCAACTGGTCCATACAAGATCGAGAAGTACAAGGCTAAGGATGAAATGGTTCTTGTCCGCAACGATAAGTGGAGCAAGAAGTCAGACCCAATTCGTAACGCATATCCAGACCGCATCGTAGTTCGCTTCGGTTTGGCTGAAGAAGTTCGCGATCAATTGGTTCTAAATGATTCCGAAAAGAACTCAATGTCACTCGATGCAGTACTTCCAACTAACTTGCCAACAGTCTTTGATGATGCTGGTAAGCCAAATAGCAAGTTTGCGACTCGCGCACTTAACGTTTACGACCCTTATGTAACTTATTCTGCGGTTAACGTTAAGAAGGTTCCTTGTTTGGATATCCGCAAGGCCATTTACTATGCACGTGACTTCGCTGGTTTAATGCAGCTAAGTGGCGGCGCAGCATTTGGTGGAGATCCTGCAGATGGCGTAATCAAGCCATTGATGGGTCTTGACTATGCAAAGGTAACTGGACTTGAAGAATTCAAGCCTGCTGGAAATGCTGAAGCAGCGAAGAAATATATGGATGCAGCGAAAACTGCTTGTCCAGATGTTTATGCGAAAGCAACAGATCCAAAGCGCGGAATTTATTTCGACTTTGCAGACACCGACACTAACAAGAAGGCTGCCGCAATTTGGATTGACTCAATGAAGAAGAACGCAGGCATAACAATGAAGTTCAACTACATTGAAGCCGGTTCTTACTACGCAGTTGTTCTAGATCAGACCAAGCAAGGCGATTTATCTCGCGCTGGTTGGGCACCTGACTGGGCTAACGCTTCAACAGTTATTCCTGAACTCTTTACCGAAACTGGTGGATTCCCAATGTCACAAAACTGGGGCGATCCTGCATACAAGGCATTTAAAGCTAAATCAGATGCCGCACTTGCTGAACCAGATCGTAAGAAGCAAGGAAAGATGTGGGCAGAGCTCAATCAATATGCGATGGATCAAATGTGGGTAATCCCAGGCGTATTCTCAAAGACACAAGAAGTTTGGGGCTCCGGCCTCGGCGGTGTGTTCTTCTGGGAGCCACAGGGTGCGCCTTCATATGGAGACATCTATATCAAGTAAGTAGTTAAGAGGAGAGTGGATGCGAGAGTGAAAAATCTCTCGCATCCATCTTCCATGTAATAGTTGTAATTGCTTGATACTTAGCGAATCAGTCGTTAGAAACAATTAGTTGGATTGGAGTGGTTTAGCCCGTGTTTGCATATATCTCAAGGCGCCTAGCTGTCTCCCTTCTAATTCTTTTAACTGTGAGTTTTGCGGTTTATATAATTTTTGCATTTCTTCCATTTGATCCTGCAGCACTTACTTGCGGAAAAAATTGCAATGATCCTGGAATTATCGAAGCCAATCGACACCGTCTTGGCTATGACTTACCTTTCTTTACCCAATATTTCTTATTTCTAAAAGGTTTATTCTTTGGCCGTTCATTTGGCGAAGGTGCAGCGTTAATTAATTGCCCTGCGCCATCACTTGGTTATTCATTCCAACAACATGCCTGCGTTACCAACTTAATTGGTGAAGCCCTCCCAGTCACTTTCTCACTTGCTATCGGCGCAATCGTTATGTGGTTGGCGCTCGGTATCGGACTTGGAATTCTTGCCGCAAGATTCCGTGGCCGCATTGTTGATCAACTAAGCACAATCTTCGTTCTTATCGGAACTTCGCTTCCAACATTCCTAACTGGTCTTTTACTTATGGTCTTCGTTGTTATTCGCTGGCATTTAATTCCGTTCCCCTCGGGTAACTACACGCCCTTCTTGGAAAATCCATTTGAGTGGGCGCAGATTCTCTTCTTGCCTTGGCTAACTTTGGCATTCGCTTATGCCGCTTTGTATACGCGCTTTGTTCGAAGTTCGGTTATCGATACATCAAATGAAGATTACATCCGTACTGCTCGCGCAAAAGGGTTATCTGAAGGTGTAATTCTGGGAAAGCACACTCTTCGTTCGGCACTTGCACCAATCGCAACAATGGCAGGTTTAGATTTTGCAGGGCTACTTGGTGGCGCAATCCTTACAGAATCAGTATTCAATCTTCCTGGACTTGGTCGACTTGCTATTAGCTCGGTAGTTAAATATGACTTACCAATCATTGTTGCAACTACTTTGCTAGCAGCATTCATCGTTGTAGTCATGAACTTAATCGTCGATATTCTCTATGCATATATCGATCCTCGGGTACGAGTCGCATGACCCTTCTTAAAGTTGAAAACCTATCTGTTGATTTTCCAACACCAGATGGATTAGTAGCAGCAGTTCACGAAGCCTCATTCGAAATTAATGCAGGTGAAACTCTTGCGATTGTTGGGGAATCCGGTTCAGGTAAAACTGTTACAAACCTTGCTTTGATGGGTTTAATTCCAGCACGCACGGCGAATATCTCCGGTTCTGCAAAATTTGAATCTCATAACGGTTCAATCGATTTGCTATCCATGGACCGAAATGAACTTCGTAAGTATCGCGGTAAAGATATTGCGATGATCTTCCAGGACCCAATGTCATCCCTGCATCCTTTTTACACAATTGGTGATCAAATTATCGAAGCTCATCAGGTTCATAACAAGGTTGATTTGAAAGTGAGCAAGGCACGAGCTATTGAATTGCTCGAGCTTGTTGGAATTCAAGGTGCTGCTACTCGTATCAAAGCTTTTCCACATCAATTCTCCGGCGGTATGCGCCAGCGCGTAATGATTGCAATGGCCCTTGTAAATAATCCTTCACTTTTAATCGCTGACGAACCAACAACTGCACTTGATGTAACAGTCCAAGCCCAGATTATTAAATTGCTTGGCGATTTACAGAAAGAATTTAAGATGGCGATGATTCTAATTACCCACGATATGGGTGTAGTCGCAGGAGCGGCAGATCGCGTAAATGTTATGTATGCCGGTCGCATTGTTGAAAGTGCAAATGTTCGAGATTTGTATTCAAATCCTTTAATGCCATATACCCAAGGACTTCTTGCTTCAGTTCCGAGAATGGATCGACCACATACCAATCGACTTTCTGCGATTCCAGGTCAGCCACCATCAATGATTGCGCTTCCAACCGGCTGTTCATTTAATCCAAGATGTATCCGCAAGAGCGAAGTAAGCGGATCTAGATGTGAAACCTTGATGCCCGATTTAACACCACGTGGCAACGGACATCTTGCTCGTTGCTTCATAGGGGAGGGCGCATGAGTTCGCCAATTATCGAAGTAAAAGATTTACAAAAATTCTTTCCACTTGCATCTCAAGGAATTTTCTCGCGGGTAAAAGGCGACAACAAAGCAGTTAACGGCGTTAGCTTTTCAATTAATAAAGGTGAAACTCTTGGCTTAGTTGGCGAATCTGGTTGTGGAAAATCAACTGTAGGTCGCACAATTCTTAAGCTTTATGAGCCAACATCAGGTTCAATAACTTTCGAAGGTGAAGACATCACCAAGTATTCAAATAGCAAGATGAAGTCGCTTCGCACCAAGATGCAGATGATCTTCCAAGATCCATATTCATCGCTAAACCCACGGCACACAATCGGTTCGATTATCGCTGCCTCATATGAAATCCAGAACATCACGCCAGATGGTGGAATTAAGCGAGCAGTTCAGGATTTGATGGAACGTGTTGGATTAAACCCTGAGCACTACAACCGTTACCCACACGAATTCTCTGGCGGCCAACGCCAACGCATTGGTATTGCCCGCGCGCTTGCGATGAAGCCAAAGTTTATAGTTTGCGATGAACCAGTTTCAGCTCTTGATGTTTCAATCCAAGCCCAAGTAATTAATTTGCTTGAAGATTTACGCGATGATTTCGGTCTTTCATATCTCTTTATCGCACACGATCTATCTGTTGTTCAACACATCTCAGATCGCGTAGCAGTTATGTATCTTGGCAAAATTATGGAAGTAGCGGATGTTGAAAATATTTATAATTCTCCGCACCACCCATACACAAAGGCTTTACTTTCAGCAGTTCCGCTTCCGGATCCATTATTGGAAGAGAAGCGCGAACAAATAGTTCTTTCAGGAGATCTACCAAACCCAGCAAATCCACCAACTGGTTGTGTGTTTAATACTCGTTGCTGGAAGGCTCAAGAAAAGTGCTTTACGACCGAGCCGGTACTTCTCCAAGTTGGTGCATCACAAGTCGCTTGTCACTTCCCAGAATAGTTTTAATTATCTGGATTTGGAACGGTAACGTCCCGAACAAAGCTCTCAAGATCATTTACTGATTGCAAGAATCCACGAAGTGTTCGCAGCGTCGCACCGAAGTTAGTAAATTCTTCAACCTTTAAACCATCGGCGTCATACATCTTGCGGAATTCTGGAATCTTCTCCAGCATCGGGTTCAAGATATTTGGATCCATAGGCTCTTCAACGCTATTTGGATTAGGAATAATTCCGCTTTCATTTGCCTTTACCTGCCAGGCATATGGGGGAGAGATAACTGCGTCGCCACCGATGATTTCGCTCCAATGCATATGGTTTCTAAATGCAGCAGATAGAAGTCGAGTGCGGTATCCGCGTTCCTTATAAATCTTGTGGGCATTCTTAAACACTGCAACACCAGCCCATTCAAGCGAAGCTGGATCAATGAAATATCTAAACCTTCAGCTTCGCGACGTTTCAATCCGCGTTCAATCGCTTCAGCAACTGCGATTGTTTGGGCAACCGAGAATGAAACGGTCGCATTCAAACTAACGCCCAAGTAAGTCGCTTCTTCAAATGCACTTATTGCTTCAGAAGTTACCGGAATCTTTACAATCATATTTTTCGCAAGCTTTGAGAACTCAACTGCTTGCTCTGTTAAAGCCTTTGCATTTCGAAAGTTACGAGGATCTGTTTGAATCGAAAGCCGGCCGTTACGCCCGTTATATTTTTCGAATTCGCCTTCAAGTAACTTTGCAGCATTTACTGAAAGTTCCTTAACCATTGCCCAGCCGATTTCATCATCAGTAGCTATTGGATGAGCCTTCGCATATTCCTTGATGCGCCCGACCCAATGATTTTGATCAGCCTTAAGAGCACTTAATGCGATAACTGGGTTGCATGTTGCCCCAACGATTCCCCATGTAAGGGCATCTTTAAGTTCCTTCGGGTCCGCGGAGTCATTCCAAAGAACAGTTTTTGAATTCTCTTTCATGAACAGGAATGGTGATTGCGTCATGTTTCCTCCGCTAATCGTGCGTTAATGCTGTAGAGCCTATTCTCCCGCATAAGGTTAGTAAAATAATTGGACAGTCCATTCGCTAAATTCCCGTATTATTATCCAACTGAAGAGTCGCCCGGATCACCGCGTTATGAAAATACCGAGGAAAGTCCGGACTCCGAAGAGCAAAGTGGTGGCTAACAGCCACCCGGAGCAATCCGCGGGATAAGTGCCACAGAAAATAAACCGCCGTTAGCAATAACGGTAAGGATGAAACGGTGGTGTAAGAGACCACCAGCAATTGCAGTGATGTGATTGGCTAGGTAAACCCCACTTGGAGCAAGACCAAAAAGATGGCGCTTGAGAGCTGCTCGCTCGAGTCATCAGGTAGGTTGCTTGAATCTGTAAGCAATTGCAGATCTAGATGGATGGTGATCGTCTCGCAAGAGAACAGGATCCGGCTTATAGGG
>JAPLAY010000027.1 GCA_026393035.1 Actinomycetota bacterium | reverse complement strand
GATATCTCTGACTTAGATGTTCAAGTTATTTGGCATAAGGGTGGAACCGATGAAACTACTCGCGCGAACTTCACTATTGGTGGAGCAAAAGCCGAAACGATTGCATCAGACAATATTCAATTAACACATTGGTTCATCATTGAAGGAACAAAGGGCGAACTTCGCACCGGCGGCAATGATTCCTTTAACTCACATAACAACCCAAGCACGCTAGAAATTACAGTTGATGGCAAGGCTCGAATTGAACGTTTTGAAGCTTGCGACCCTTATCAATTGATGTCAGATGCATTTGCCCGCGTAGTTCGTGGCGGAAATGACTGGTTGATGCCAATGGATCAATCACTTAAATTCGCTAAATTATTCGATGCGATCTTCGCAAAGATGGGCCGTCCTTAATTATTTAAGTAAGGCAACCTTGGATCGATATCTTTCTCGTTCCAAGTCTTTCGAATCCAACCTTGTGCTGGGTCATCTGTAATGTTCCATGATCTATCGGGATCTGGCCCAGCCATTACATTCATAAAGTAAAGATCGTAACTAGGTTGTGCCATTACTGGACCATGCCAACCATGGGGGACTAATACAACATCGCCGCTTCTAACTTCGGTCGTTAATTCAAATTCTCGTTCGTCAGATGCGCGGCCATTAAAGAAACCAACTGGATCGCAATTCTCTTGAGGTGGCAAGCCCTTACTAACTGCAGCTTCAAAGTAATAAATCTCTTCAAGATTTGATTCCACACCAGGAATATATGTGTCATGTTTATGCGCAGGCGAGCCCGACCAATTACCTGCCGGAACAATAATCTCGACAACAATAAAGCGATCTGCCGCTAATTCACTTGGATCACCAAAGTTATGAACTTGGCGTGAAGCAGGTCCGGCGCCACGACTAAATACTGGAACGGTTTTAGCTGGAATATATTTAGCTGGAAAAGAATTCTTCGCTGGCGCTTCAGCAATAATAAATCGCCCGGTTCCTGAAATTTTTAGTGAAGTATCTATCGAAAGATAAAGAACATCAGTTGGACCATGGAAAACAGATTTACGCCCTGCTAATTTCTTACTCTTGCTCTCGCCATTAACAATGTAATCAACGACAATGCCTTCACCTTCAAGTGGCCAGATAAGTCGTTCCACTTTGTCTGCCGAAATTTCAAAGCTTTTGCCAGCAGAAAGTGTCGCTACGCGAGTTCCGGTGTGCTTCCAACCAGGAAGTGATCCATCAACGATTACATCCCAGCCACCATTAGCCAACTCACCCTTTTTGTAGAAGTAGCGAGGTTTGCTCATGGACCTATTCTCTCTGTTTGGCACACTATTGAAGGAAACTTGATTTAAGGCTATTGTTTTGGAGCGGTCCAATCCTAACAGGGGAGCGCAATACAAAACTAGGAAATGGATCTTTAAATATGGCCAAGATTGCGGTTACTGGTTCCAACGGTTTCGTTGGCGGAAATATCGCAAATATGTTGCTTGCTGCCGGCCATGAAGTAATTGGCTTAGTAAGAAGTAGCCCCACCAAAGAACTTCCGTGGAAAGCTGTTGTTACTGATTTATCAGACACTAATTCCATCGCCCAGGCAACAACTGGTTGCGCGGCAATTGTTCATAGCGCAATTGCAAATGATTTCAATAAATTACAACAGAATCGCCCCTACGCCTACGACTCGTTTGTTGGGTTAACCCAGCGAGTAACTCATGCGGCAAATAAAAATGGCGCGCAGATCATCTACATCTCAACAGGTTGGGTTATGGATGGCACCGGGCACTTGGCTCTTGAAAGTGATACTGGAAATCCAGTTAATTTTTATGGCGTTCTAAAATCTCTGGGCGAACAAGTTATTCGCGATCTAGCGCCAGAAACAGGAGCTATCGCAAGAGTTGATGGTGTGATGGGAATACACCAAACTCTGGAAGTTGGACCAAGAACTCAGGATGTTGGTTTTGGTTACTTTGCATCTGCACTAGTAGCAGATTTAAAAGCTGGAAAAACATTTACTGTATTTGGTGGCGAGTTAGTAAATAAAGTTACGGCCCCTTCACTTGCATCAGAAATTGGTGCCCAGATAGAACGAATCGTTTCGAGAAAAGCTGCAGGCACTTTCCATTTGGTCGGAGATGATGCCATCAATCGCATGGATTATGCCCGATTAATTTGTGAGATATTTGAATTAGATAAGACGCTTCTACGTGAAGCTGCACCATCAATCGAAGATCAGTTCCCGGGCAACGTTCCAGTTGATACCTCGCTCTCGAATTTAGCAACCAAGAAGGCCTTAGGCCTTAGTTCGACTTCACTTCGCGATTTACTTATTGCACTAAAGACTGAAATTGATACTGGAAAGATAACTGCAATAACTAAGCCAGAGGTTCTGGTATGACAACAACTTCTAGAACAAAGCGCCCAACAATTCGCGATGTCGCCGCCAAAGCCGGTGTATCAAAGTCCTTGGTTTCATTGGTTTATTCCGCGCCCCAAACGGTTAGCGAATACCGCAAGCAATTAGTTATGAAAGCAGCCGATGAACTTGGTTTCTCACCGAATTTTTTAGCAAGATCTCTAGCCGCAGATACTGGAACGTTTATTGGAATCTTGGTAGCAGATTTGCACAACCCACTCTTTGCTCAAATCGTAGATCAAGTGCGTTTGTCCCTTGAAGCCAAAGGTGAATACAGCTTCATGACATCAGCCATGCTCTCTGATGGCGCTGGAACACAAATTTTGGATTCTAGAACTGTTAGCGCGCTAATTGATTTACGGCCAAAGAGCGTTCTAGTTGTTGGTTCTATTCCTCAGATGCATCAATTATCGGCACTACCTGAAAACGTTTCAATTGTTGTTGCCAGTGCGATTCCTGAAGGTTTATCTCGTGCAACCACGGTTCGCTCTAACGATGAAACTGGAATGCGCTTATTAATTGAACATTTGATTGCAAATGGTCATCAGAAAATTGCACATATTTCAGTAGAAGATGGCGCGGTTTCACAATCAAGACGTGAGGCATATAAATCTGTGATGACCGAGAAAGGTCTGGCAAAATATATTCAGATTCAATTAGCAAATGCAGCTACTGAGACCGCAGGATACGAAGCGGCTAGCGTTCTGGTTAATTCTAAAACTGCTCCGACTGCTATTACTTCCTACAACGATTTGCTTGCAATTGGTGCACAAGGTGCAATCTCTGCGGATATCGCAGTTGTTGGTTATGACAACACTTTCCTTGCGGATCTTCGGCAAATCTCGCTAACTTCAATTGATCCAGCGAATATTGAAATTGCAAATAAAGCGGCTGAACTTTTGGTTGAAAAACCTAACGAACCAATAAAGAGCGGCAAGACCTATCTCCTGGAGCCAAGGCTAGTAATTCGCAGTTCATCCAATTCAAAATCATCCTTGAAGGCGGTGCGCTGATATGCAATTAGAAGATATTAAATCGCCATTTGACGGCGCGATAGTTGGCCAAGCACCAATTGCTTCACTTGCCAGTGTTGATAGCGCAATCACGAAGGCAGTAACAGGAGCTGATTTATGGCGCCATACTCCAGCACATATTCGCAGCGCAGTTCTAATGAAAGCCGCCGCTCTTGCTGATGAACGAAGTGAAGAGATTGCACAGATAATTTCAGGTGAAAACGGTAAGAGTTTATTAGAAGCCAGAGGTGAAGCTTCTAGATCAGGTGAAATTATTCGCCTTGCGGCATTTGAAGGTTCACAACTTTATGGTTCAACTCTGCCACTTGATGCAAACAAAGGTACTGGCTTAGAAAAACTAGGATTCACAATGCGCCAACCTGTTGGTGTAGTTGTTGCCATCACTCCTTTCAATTACCCAGCGCTCTTAGTTCTGCATAAGGTTGCACCTGCGCTAGCGGTTGGTAATTCCGTAATCTTGAAGCCGGCACGAACAACACCACTAACAGCTCTCGCAATTGCTAAATGTTTCGCTGATGCTGGTCTTCCAGATGGCGTTCTCCAAGTTTTACATGGTTCTGGTTCTGAACTAGGCGATGCTTTAGTCTCCGATTCCAGAGTTCGTAAGATTTCTTTCACCGGATCAACTGCAACCGGAACTCATATCTCAAGTGTTGCTGGCGTGAAAAAGTTATCCCTTGAACTTGGTTCATCTTGCCCAGTCGTAGTTCTTGATGATGCAGATATTGAATATGCAACAGATGCGATTGCTTTAGGCGGATATATAAATGCTGGTCAAGTTTGCATATCGGTCCAGCGCGTTATTGTAGATAAGAAAGTAATGGGTAATTTCTTGGATGCCCTAAAGCCAAAAGTTGAAGCTATTAAAATTGGCGATCCAAAGGCGGCCGATACCAAAGTTGGAACTTTGATTTCGCAAGATGAAGCAATTCGGGTAGAAGCAGCAATTAAACAAGCAGTTAAAGATGGCGCAACTTTATTAACTGGTGGTGCAAGAGATAAAACTTTAATCACACCTGCAATCGTTTGCGGTGTTGATCCAAAATCTGCTTTTGCCCAAGATGAATTATTTGGACCTGCGATTGCAGTTAGTTCAGCAGATGGGATTAAAGAAGCTATCGGCCTAGCAAACAGTACGGTTTATGGCTTAGGAGCAGGGGTTTTCACGAAGAACGTAGATGTTGCAATTCAATCGGCTCGGGAAATCGATGCTGGAATTATTCATATTAATTGGACGCCACTTTGGCGCGCTGACTTGATGCCTTACGGCGGACTCAAATCAAGTGGCGTTGGCAAGGAAGGCGTTCGTTCGACAGTAACTGAAATGACCGAAGAAAAAACCATAATCCTTCACGGACGAAGCTGGTAAGGGGAAGAACATGACAAATCCAAATTACGGAGCAACCGAAAGGCTAACTGTCGGTCAAGCTGTCGTACGTTTCATCGCTGCGCAATACACCGTTGCTGATGGTGTTAAACGTCGCTTTATTCCAGCAGCCATGGGAATTTTCGGACACGGAAACGTTGCAGGTCTCGGTCAAGCACTGGATCAATACAACGACATCCTGCCCTTTGTTCAAGGTCGAAACGAGCAAGGTTTAACACATGCTGCAATTGGTTTTGCTAAAGCTACAAACCGCACACAAACATTTGCAGTTACTGCATCAATCGGACCCGGCGCGCTAAATATGATTACCGCAGCAGGACTTGCAACAGTCAATCATCTTCCAGTTCTACTTCTACCAGGCGATTCATATATAACTCGTCGCCAAGGACCAGTACTTCAACAATTAGAACATCCACTGGGGCCAGACATTTCAGTCAATGATGCCTTCCGTCCAATAGCAAAATTCTTCGATCGCATCACACGACCAGAACAACTTCTATATTCACTACCAAGTGCATTCAGAGTTCTTGCGAATCCAGTTGAAACTGGCGCTGTAGTTTTATCACTTCCACAAGATATTCAATCCCATGCCTTTGATTTTCCTAAAGCTTTCTTCGAAGATCGCGAATGGAAGATTCGTCGCACCGTTCCCGAAATTGAAGATATTGGACATGTTGCTAAATTAATTAAGGCTGCAAAGAAGCCGCTAATAATTGCCGGTGGTGGCGTTATTTATTCACGAGCTACTGCTGAACTTGAAGCTTTTGCGAATGCGACTGGAATTCCAGTTTCAGAAACTTTCGGCGGTAAAGGTGCGATTCAAAACCCAGGAGATTGGCACTTAATGGGCCTAGGTCTCGAGGGTTCACCAGAAACTAACAAGCTAGTAGCCGAGGCAGATCTAATTCTCTCAATCGGAACTCGCCTTACAGATTTTGCAACTGGTTCACAATCAATGTTCCAAAATCCTGACGTTAAGTTCGCTTCAATCAATATCACCGAAAGCGATGCAATTAAACAAGGTGCGGTTGCAATTCTCGGAGATGCCAAGCTTTCACTTGTTGAATTAACCAAAGCAGTTGCTGGTTATAAGGTGCCATCAGATTGGGCGGCCAAGATTAATAGCGGCGTAACTACTTGGGCTAAACAACTTGCTGAAGCAATTAACCCAGACACCGTATTCGACAAATCGACGCTACCTGATTCACCAATAACAAATGCGGTAATTACCCAAGGCCAATTAATTGGCTTGATGAATGAAACTGCTAAGAGCGGTGATGTAATTATTGCTGCTGCTGGTGGCGCTCCTGGTGATATTCAAAAAGCTTGGGATGCAACGAAAGGTAAGTTTGCGCATCTTGAATTTGGATTCTCTTGCATGGGATATGAAATTCCTGCGGGTATCGGCGTTCGCCTTGCGACTCCTGATCAAGCAAAGCGCGTCTTAGTCTTTATCGGTGACGGCACATTCGTTATGGCGCCAACTGAATTAGTAACCGCAGCACAAGAAGGAATCAACATGACAGTTGTTGTATCTGAAAATCACGGTTACCAAGTTATTCGCAGATTACAAATGTGGCGCGTAGGTCATCACTTTGGAAATGAATTTAGATACCGTCAAGACGGTCCATCGGTTGCCGAAGCTGGCAGTACTAAGGGCACAGCGCCAAGACTTGAAGGCGATTATCTAGATATTGACTTGATAAAGATGGCTGAAGGTATGGGTGCAAAGGCAATTTATGCAACTACACCGGATGAAATTCGCAAGGCGTTAGAAAGTGCTCGAACAATTAAAGGTCCAGTTGTAATTGTTGTTCCAACAATTCAACATGCCAATCTGCCGGCATCTAATGTTTGGTGGGATGTCGCACCTGCAGAAGTTTCTACCCAACCATGGGTCGCAGCTATTCGTGCTGATTATGAAGCTGGACTTTCAACTCAGAGATGGCATGCGTAATGCACAAATTCACTGATCCCAGCCAAGTAACTATTGGAACATTTCTTGGCATGGGTGCACCGATGGCAGCAGAAATTGCAGCTGTTGGGGGAGCCGACTGGGTTCTATTTGATTTAGAACATGGTGGCGGAAGCGAAGATTTAATAGGTCCAACAGTTGTTGCAGGTATGGCTTATGGTATTCCAACTCTGGTTCGTGTTGAATCAATGGAACGAATTCGAATCGGCCGAGCACTCGATGCTGGAGCCAGCGGTGTAATGATTCCAAGAATTGAAACTCCAGAACAAGTCAGTGCTGTTGTGAAACATATGTCGTATCCGCCATTTGGCGATCGCGGTGTTGCGACTTATAACCGCAGTGCAAAGTGGGGTCGCGATTTATCTGGTCTAACCGAGAAATCAAAAGCTGCATGCATTATTCAAATTGAAACCTTGAAGGCGTTGGAAAATGTGGATGCAATCGCGAAGATAGATGGCGCAGATTTATTATTTGTTGGGCCACTTGATTTAAGTTTTGCGCTCGGCGTACCACGAGATTTCAAGAGCCCTAAGTTCTTAGAAGCAACAGCAAAGGTAGTCGCAGCAGCAAATGCCAATAATAAAGTTGCCGGAATTTTGGCAGCCGATGCCACTGCTGCAGCAACTTTTATCGAACAAGGATTTAAATTTATCGCAATCGGATCTGATGCAACCCTGCTTGCAGGCGCAATTACAAACCTCGTAACCCAACTCAAGAAGTCTTAAAGAGACTTAAAGAAACTTAAAGAAAAAGGTATAAATATGTCTTCAGCAGTTCCAAATCGCCCAGTTGGTGTTGGCTTAATTAGCGTTGGCTGGATGGGAAAAGTTCACTCCCGCGCTTATCAATCGCTGCCAATTGTTTATCCAGAACTTGGAATCAAGCCCCGCCTAATTATTGCTGCGGATAACGTTCAACAGCGCGCAGACTATGCCGTAAATGTTCTGGGCTATGAATCCTCAACTCTTGATTACAAAGATGTGTTAGCCCATCCAGATGTTGATGTTGTTTCAATCTGCGCCCCAAATTTCTTGCACGCCGAAATTGGAATTGCTGCTGCAAAAGCTGGTAAAGCTTTCTGGATTGAGAAGCCGGTAGGGCGCGGAGCGAATGAGACCGAAGCGGTAGAGGCCGCTGCGATCGCAGCTGGAGTTACTACAACCATCGGTTTTAACTATCGAAACGCCCCAGCAGTTGAACATGCAAAAGTTCTAATTGCCAGTGGTGCACTTGGTCGAATCACAAATATACGTGGCACCTTCTTTGCAGATTATTCTGCCGAACCAAATGGTGCGCTCTCTTGGCGCTTTATTCGCAAGTTTGCGGGCAGTGGAGTTCTTGGAGATTTAATGGGACACCTTGCTGACTTAGTTCAATATTTAGTCGGTCCAATCGCCGAAGTTAGTGGAATGACAAAAACTGTTATTACCGAACGTCCAGTTCTAGAAATGGGAAGCGGCACACACTTTGCAGTGATAGAAGGCGGAAAGTTGGAGCCAGTTGAGAACGAGGATTACGGTGGTGCGCTAATTAAATTTGCAGATAATGCAATTGCTGCCGGCGCGGTCGGAACAATCGAGGCCTCTCGTGTTGCAGTTGGCCCACGTGCTAGTTATACCTTCGAAATTTATGGCACTGAAGGTTCAGTTAAATGGGACTTCGAACGCATGAATGAAATTGAAATTGCAATCGGCCGCAAGGGCGATCATGTTGGATACCAACGTGTTATGGCATCGCCAACATTTGGTGACTTTGGGAACTTCCAACCAGGTGCTGGAACTTCAATGGGCTATGACGATTTAAAGATTGTTGAAGCTCGGAAATTCCTCGAAGCATATTTTGGGGGAGTGAGTAAGAATTCAAATATTCACGATGCTGTTTCTGCCGCACGAGTTGTTTCAGCTATTGAAGAATCCGCAGAATCTAAGAAGTGGGTTGCAATCAAAGCTGTAACTGGAACTACGGCGGCGATCGCAAAATAATGAGCACAAGTTTGAATCCGCTAATTGTTGGCTTAGGGCCAATCGCAGCTGAAATAGTTGCGCCAATTTTGGGTTCGGGCTTTACATATATTGAAAATCCAACGCCACAAGATTTAGCAGCAGCCGATGGCGCAATTGTCCGCGCCGCATTTGAATTCAATAAATCTGTATTTGATGCAATGCCAAATCTAAAAGTAATTGCGCGCACAGGAGTCGGAACCGAACTAGTTGATTTAGTTGAGGCGGATGCTCGCAATATCCCCGTAGTTATTACGCCAGGCGGCAATACCAACGCAGTGGCTGAAGGAACTTTCGCTCATATTCTCGCGTTATCTAAGCGTCTTGGTCCGCTAACAAATTTAGTCGCCGCCGGCAATTGGAACGATCGCACTAAATATCCAGTTGGCGACTTAGAGCATCAAACTATAGGAATTATTGGATATGGTCGGATTGGAAAACGAGTTGCTGAGATTGCATCTGCATTTGGGATGAAGACAATTGCACTCGATCCAATGGCAGAAATACCAGCCCTACTAAAAGCGAATTCACTTGCAGAACTTTTAAGCAACGCTGATGTAATTACTCTGCATGTGCCACTCACGCCAGAAACAATTGGGTTGATTGGCAAGGCCGCGTTTGATTCACTTAAATCTGGTGCAATCGTAATTAACTGTTCTCGCGGTGCACTTATTGATTTAGATGCTGCTCTTGTCGCGCTAAATAGCGGAAGACTTGGCGGCCTTGGTTTAGATGTCTTTGATTCTGAACCTCCAAAGCACCACCCAATTTTTGATCATGAGAGCGTAGTTCTAACCCCGCATGTAATGGGGTTGAGCAAGCAAGCAACGATCGCAACATATGTCATGGCAGCACAAGGTGTCCGTGATGTACTAACTGGAGTTAAACCAATAGCAATCGCTAACAATGCCAATCTAGAAAATAACAAAGACAGGAGCACCAAATGAGTGCAAAGAACGCAAAGATCGCAGCAGCACCTATCTCATGGGGAGTTTGCGAAGTTCCAGGTTGGGGACATCAAATGTCACCAGCGCGAGTATTGAAAGAGATGGCAGAACTTGGATTCAGTGCAACTGAATTTGGTCCTGAAGGCTTCTTACCAATGGAACCAGCACTCAAAGCTTCTATTCTTAAAGAACATAACATGACCGCAGTAGGTGGCTTTGTTCCTGTAATTTTGCACCGCGCCGATCATGATCCAATTCCTGGTGTTGCGAAGGAACTTGAAGGATATGTTGCCGCTGGCGCAAAGACTTTAGTTCTCGCCGCAAACTCTGGAATCACCGGTTACGATGAAAAACTTCCAGTACTAACTGATGCCGAATGGGATATTTTGTTTAACAATCTAAATCGCATTCAAGATGAGGCGGCAAAGATTGGCGTTAAGTCAGTACTTCACCCACACGTTGGAACAATGGTTGAAACTGCTGATCATGTAAACCGAGTGCTTAAGGGTTCAACAATTCCATTCTGTTTAGATACCGGCCACATGATGATTGGCGGTACAGATATCGTCGCATTCTCGAAAGATCATGCAGACCGTGTTGCACATTCACATCTAAAGGATGTTAATAACGCAATGGCTGCAAAAGTTCGCTCACATGAAGTTACTTACTATGACGGAATGTTGGCTGG
>JAPLAY010000033.1 GCA_026393035.1 Actinomycetota bacterium | reverse complement strand
CAATAATTGCAGATTTAAGGTTTAATTTCTTCATAACGTTTACATAGCTCTCGGTACTAGCCAAGGTATCTCTGCCATATGGAATTGAATCTACATATTTTCGACTGATGCCATGATCAACTAACCAATAGAAGCCACTCGCCGCTTCAGTAGTTCGATCTCCGGGTGCACGAGAGCCAACAGTAAGAATACGAGGCGCAAGTTTCGCCGCGAAAATTCGCTTAGCTTCAAGAAGTCGAGCCTCTAAAACTGGACTTGGAACGCCATCAAATTGCGCGGCACCTAGAACGATAATTGCGTCGCTTGCTACAGGTTTTGTGTGATTTGCGGTGTACCAAACTTTTCCACCCGCATAAAGTGGAAGAACAATTACAACTAGAAGAACAAAGGCAATAACGCGTTTAATTATTCGAAATATCAGAAACAAAATTAACCACCCGAAACTGAATCATCAATTGTTATTTCTGGAATTTCAAATGGATCTTTTAGCCAACCATCTGGCAGGTGAACAGGTCGGCCATGGCTAGTTCTTCCTCGTGGCGACTCCCCAACTTCTATCGGGTATGGCTGTTCTTCAAGTTGGTTAAGCAAATATTCCAATTCACCGAGAGATGCCACCATTCCAAATTTGCTACGAAGTTCGCGCGGAACTCTAAAGCCCTTTAAATACCAGGCCATATGTTTCCGTAAATCTCGCATTGCGCGGCCTTCAGCTTCGAAGAATTCAACTAGCAATTCGCCATGTCTAAAAATTATGTCGCGAACTTCAAATAGCGATGGTGTAATTCGGGTATCAGATCCGTTAAATGCTGAAACTAAATCCGCGAATAACCAAGGACGTCCCAAACAACCGCGACCTACGACAACGCCAGCGCACCCGGTTTCATTCATCATGCGAACACCATCTGCGCCAGACCAAATATCACCGTTTCCTAATACTGGAACTCCAGTTGGAGCAAGGTGTTCAACAAGTCTAGAAATTGCCGACCAATCAGCTTGGCCTTCATACATTTGTGATGCGAATCTTGAATGAAGTGCAACCCAAGCAACACCAGCATCTGCGGCAGCTTTACCAGCAGTTAAATAAGTTTCGTTTTCGGGATCAATTCCAATTCGCATCTTTACAGTTACTGGAACCCCAAAAGGTTTTGCGGCGTTCACTGCGGCAGTGACAATTTGAGAGAATAGATTTTGTTTGAATGGAAGCGCCGATCCGCCACCACGTCTTGTTACTTTCGGAACCGGACAACCGAAATTCAAGTCAATATGGTCCGCTAAATTCTCTTCCATTAATAACTTAACGGCCATCTCGGTAACTCTTGGATCAACTGCATAAAGTTGAATCGATCTAGGTGTTTCGCCTTTGCCTGGAGTTATTAAACGCATGGTCTCTGGATGTCGCTCGATTAGTGCGCGTGCTGTAACCATTTCCGAGACAAAAAGCCCAGCACCTTGCTCGCGACAGAGGGTACGAAAAGCAGAGTTTGTTATGCCAGCCATTGGTGCAAGAACTACCGGTGTATTTAAAACCACCTGGTTATTCTCGAATTGACCATTGGCAATTGGAAGAACAAGTGGTTTGTGCGTTGTGGTTAACAACCCAACAACCGTGGCGCGAGCCAGTTTTGAACTTGATCAATGCTGATTCGCTCTTGCGCCATTGTGTCGCGTTCGCGAATAGTTACAGCATTATCTTCCAAAGTTTCAAAATCTATAGTGATGCAATACGGAGTTCCGATTTCATCTTGGCGACGATAGCGACGACCAATTGCACCAGCATCATCGAAGTCGACTGACCAGTTCTGACGAAGTTGTGCCGCAAGATCGCGAGCTTTCGGTGAAAGATCTGCATTTCTAGATAGTGGAAGAACTGCAACCTTGATTGGCGCCAAGCGGTAATCCAATTTCATTACAGCCCGCTTCTCCATCTCGCCCTTCGCATTAGGTGCTTCATCTTCGGTATATGCATCCATCATGAAGGTAAGTGCGCAACGATCAACACCAGCCGCTGGTTCAATTACAAATGGCACCCAACGTTCGTTCTTCTCTTGATCAAACCAAGAAAGATCTTTTCCGGATGCTGCGCCATGCGCCTTCAAATCGAAATCGGTACGACTTGCGATTCCCTCAAGCTCGCCCCATTCAGTTCCATTGAATTCAAATTTATACTCAATATCAACTGTGCGCTTTGAATAGTGTGACAACTTCTCTTTTGGATGTTCAAATAAACGTAAGCGATCTGGATTAATGCCTAAGCCTTTGTACCACTCAAGCCGAGTATCAATCCAGTATTGGTGCCAATCTTCATCTGTTCCCGGAACCACAAAGAATTCCATCTCCATCTGTTCGAATTCACGAGTACGGAAAATGAAGTTTCCAGGTGTGATTTCATTTCTAAATGACTTTCCGATTTGGCCAATACCAAATGGTGGCTTCTTACGAGAAGTTGTAGCCACGTTCTCAAAGTTAATGAAAATACCTTGCGCAGTTTCTGGGCGCAGATAAGCCATTCCTGATTCATCTTCTACCGCACCTAAGAATGTTTTTAGAAGTCCAGAGAACTGTTTTGGCGCAGTGAACTTTCCTTTGTTACCGCAGTTAGGGCAATTAACTTCTGCCATTGATTCTGGCTTGCGCTTATTCTTTGCTTCAAAAGATTCTTCCAAATGATCTGCGCGATAACGCTTGTGGCACTCGGTACATTCGGTAAGAGGATCGGTGAAAGTTTCTACGTGTCCTGATGCTTCCCAAACTTCACGAGCAAGAATCACGCATACATCTTCGCGACCTTGAACCATTGCACGCCACCATTGGCGCTTAACGTTATTTTTTAACTCAACTCCGAGTGGGCCGTAATCCCATGATGCGCGAAGTCCGCCATAAATTTCTGATGAGGGATAAACGAAACCTCTGCGTTTTGCGAGGCTAACTATTGTTTCTAAACGATCTGCGGCCATGATTTCCTCCGGCTGGCTGTCGGGTTAATTCTCTTGCGAGGCGCAAGGTTGCCTATTCTACGCGAGAGCACGGGTAGAGTTCACACATTCGGGGCCACAACCCTGGGTGGATTTACTGCGCTTAAATCTAAAGATCGCTTCCATCTGGTTCTTGGGCTTTCAGCGGGTCTCTTACTTGGCCTTGTCTCATTTGATTTGTTTCCCGAGATTTTCGCGAATAGTTCACTTCGGGTCGGAAAGATTCCAGGTGTTTATCTAGCCTTTGTAGTCGGATTCTTGATTCTCCATTTCTCAGAACAATTCTCCGGTTCACATGAACCAGCTGATTCAGATTATGAACACGAACATTCACATTACGGAAATATCGCTGGCTCACTCGGCGCTCTTGCAATGGCAATTCACGTATTCCTAGATGGTGTCGCGCTTGCAGTTGCATTTAAAGTTTCAGACAAATTGGGTTTTGCCGTATTCATTGCCTTACTTGTTCACGCATTTAGCGATGGCTTAAATACTGTGGCGCTCTTGGTTAAATCTGGGCACTGGACACGAAGTGCAACATATCTGCTGGGTGTAGATGCAGTTGCTCGAATCGGTGGCGCAACAATTGGTGCTTACTTAACAATTAGCGAACCATGGGTTGCGGTATATCTCGCACTCTTTGCAGGTTTCATTATTTATATTGCGACTTCTCATATTCTGCCCGAAGCTCATTCACGACATTCATCAAGGTACACAATGGCTTCGACTCTACTTGGCGTCGTAATTATGTGGCTTGTAGTTTCTACGCTTTAAGCTTTGCCGAATCTACGATCGCGCATCGCATAAATTTCTATCGCTTTCCATAACGTATTTCGATCAACATCTGGCCACAGGACATCCATAAATACCATCTCCGCATAAACCGATTGCCATGGCAAGAAATTCGATGTGCGCTGCTCGCCGGAAGAGCGTAGAAATAAATCTACATCGCTCATCTTTGGGTTATATAAATATTTACTAATTAACTTCTCGGTTATCTGACCCGGCTTTAACTTACGTTTTGCAACTTCGGCAGCAATATCGGAAACAGCATCAACAAGTTCGGCTCGGCCGCCATAATTTACGCACATATTAAGTGTTAAAACTTTATTTCTTTTAGTTAGCTCTTCCGCTTCTTGTAACTCTGAAATTACACTTCCCCAAAGTTTCTGTGGCCGACCAACCCATCTAACTCGAACCCCAAGATCATTCATCTCATCACGGCGCCGGCGTAGCACGTCGCGATTAAATCCCATTAAAAATTTAACTTCTTCCGGTGACCTGCGCCAATTTTCAGTTGAAAATGCATACGCACTTAACTCTCTAACTCCGATTTGAATTGCACCTTGAACTACATCGAATAGTGCGGCCTCGCCCGCTTCATGTCCCGCAGTTCTAGGAAGCCCGCGCTTCTTTGCCCAGCGCCCATTTCCATCCATAACAACAGCAACATGGTTTGGAATCTGTTCTGGCTTTAGCTTTGGGATTGCCATGACTAGATTCTCTCAACAAGTGAGAGGCTACGTAAACCTCTTTCTAAATGCCATTGCAAATAGGCGGCGATCAAACCCGATGCTTCACGCCGAGATTTTGGTTCACTATCAACAGCGTTATTCCAATCCCCGGTCATTAAGTTAGCCATCAGCTCAAGAGTTTCTGGAGTTGGGGTTGCAGCAGCAGATGGCTTACATGTTGCGCAAACACTGCCACCACCGACAAGTGAAAAATATTTATGTGGGCCAGGTTCATCGCACTTTGAGCATGTTGTCATTGATGGCGCAAAGCCAGCGATCCCGAGTGAGCGAAGTAGGTATGCATCCAAGATAAGTGAAGAGTCATAAGTTTCATGGGCAAGGGCGCGAAGTGCGCCAACTACAAGATTGAATTGTTGAACTGCCGGCTCGTGTTCGTTCTCGGTAAAGCGTTCCGCAGCTTCAAGGATCGAATTCGCAGTCGTCCAATTTTTATAGTCAGTCGCTAGAGCATCACCGAAATTTTCAATTGCTTCAGCCTGCGTAACGATGTCGAAAGTTTTACCTGAATAGAGTTGTAAATCAACATATGAAGTGGGTTCAAGCCTTGCGCCAAATTTCGATTTAGTTCGGCGAACACCTTTAGCTACTGCGCGAAGTCGGCCATGTTCCTTTGTGAAGAGCGTGATTATTCGATCTGCTTCCCCAAGTTTCTGGGTACGCAGAACAACTGCTTGATCACGGTAGACGGCCACGGTCGATACCGTAGCGATAATTAGGAGCGAAACCCTCGATTTACGGCAGACACGACGGCCTTAAGTGATGCCGTTGT
>JAPLAY010000050.1 GCA_026393035.1 Actinomycetota bacterium | reverse complement strand
TTACATGTATGGAATTTCAAGAGATGAACGCTTAATGGGTGAATTTGTTTCAACCAAGACCATGCGTGTTATTTATGGCACCATCATCGCAATCGTTGCGATAGCGGTTTGCTGCATGCTCTGGTTTAGTATTCATTAATGAAAGAACATGACCACACTGCGATTCCCGCAGCTAAAGATCTCGGCCTGCTATCCCTTGGTGTGATTGGTGTTGGTACCTCGGGTCCAGTAATCGCAGCAAGCGCTATGCCGGTTCCATCACTTATTTTTTGGCGCAATCTAGGTGGCGCAGCAATGATGCTGCCTTTCGCACTTCGCAATAAAGAGTGGCGAACCGAGGCTGAGAAAAGAGCTATTGCGCTCTCTTGCGCAGCTGGCTTCTTACTTGCGATGCACTTCATGTGTTTCTTCTTCGCGATGCGGTTAACCAGCGTTGCAGCCGGTACTGCACTTGCTGCGCTTCAGCCAATTTTCACTGCCTGCTATTTCAAATTGCGGGGCGCTGTTATTCCAAGACGCGCTTGGTGCGGAATGCTAATTGCCTTTCTTTCAGTGCTCTTGATTACCGGAATTGATTTTCAAATAAGTTTGCGGAATTTCGCAGGGGATTTGTTGGCGCTTTTAGGAGCAACACTTGCCGCCGGTTACATGCTAATTGGATCTAAGGCCCAACAGAAACTCTCTACCTCGACATATACAACAGCCTGTTATTTCACATGCGCCTTAACAACTTTAGCAATTGCAATTGCAACCGGAAGTCAATATTTACATTTCGAAGCTAGACAGTGGTGGCTAGTTGTTGCCCTAATTCTTGGTGCCCAATTCTTAGGCCACACGATGTTTAATATGGCACTGCGCCGAGTATCTCCGGTAATCGTTGCCTTACTTGTTTTCTTTGAAGTTCCGGTCAGTGCGCTCATCGCCTTCTTCTGGCTGGATCAAGTTCCACCAGCAGGAATAATCCCAGGAATTGTTGGGCTCTTAGTTGGTTGTGGAATCTTTGTTTCACGCGCGAAAGTTGTCCCAGTAAGTGATTGATCTACACACCCATTCGCTAGCAAGTGATGGAACCGATACGCCGGGCGATCTCATAAACAAAGCACATGCTCGTGGAATTACCGTACTTGGTTTGATGGATCACGACACTGTTGCAGGCTGGGAAGAAGCGTCGCAATATTTACGAACCGGAATGTCTTTAGTTCTGGGTTCTGAAATTTCGTGTCAAACTTTAGATGGCACAAGCGTTCACATGCTTGGGATGTTATTCGATAAAGAAAATACCGAGCTTGCAGAAGTTTTAGCCACTACTAGAGATAATCGTTTAACCCGAATGAGTCGAATCATTGCGCGAATGAATGAAGCTGGTATCGAAATTACAATTGACGATGTTTTAGCGCAATTAGCACCAGGCGCAACTCTTGGTCGCCCACACTTGGCTGATGCCTTGATTGCGAAGAAGATAGTCAAGAGCCGCGATGAAGCTTTTACTGAACTACTTCATAACAATTCAAAATTCTATATTTCGCATTATTCACCAACTCCCGAAGATGCAATTAAATTGATTAAACGAGCTGGTGGAGTTGCAGTAATTGCGCATCCGCTTGCCTCATTGCGTGGGCGGACAGTTAGCATTGAAAGTTTTGGTTCCATGGTTGAGGCAGGTTTGGATGGAATTGAAGTTTCGCACCGCGATCAGAGCACCGAAGAGAGCGAATTGTTGCGTGGGATTGTTGATCAATATGGCATCATTGCAACTGGTTCCAGTGATTATCACGGCAATGGAAAATTAAATGAATTGGCAGAGTTCACTACGAAGCCAGAAGATTTTGAAGCGCTCGAAGCACGAGCCAATGCGCGAAGGGTGGTTAGGAAATGAAAGATATTCTTCTAATTTCAACAGCTACATTCGGCATTCAGGCTTTCGTAACGCTCTTTGTAATTATGGACCCACCTGGCGCCACACCAATATTTCTAGCACTTGTTAAGGATCAACCAGCAAATAAGAGAATTCGTATGGCTTGGCAAGGTGCGGCTGTCTCACTTATTGTCATTGTAACTTTTGCGATTTTTGGAAAATTCATTCTTGACTATCTACATATCTCGGTTGAAGCACTTCAAGGCGCTGGTGGGTTGTTACTACTTCTGATCTCGCTGGAATTACTTACTGGAAAGGATAGTTCTGGCGATAAGACCAAAGATGTGAATGTGGCTCTTGTTCCGCTCGGAACTCCATTGCTTGCGGGCCCTGGTGCGATTGTTACAACAATCGTCTTCGTTCAACATGCATATACCGTTGAAATGAAGTTAGCTCTTGCTGCGGCAATAGTTGCGGTGCACATTGCAATCGGGTTGACCTTGATGTTCTCAACAAAGCTTGTTGGCTTAATCAAAGAATCAGGTATTACCTTGATTGCAAGAATTGCTGGCTTACTTCTTGCAGCTATCGCAGTTGAAATGATCGTGCAATCAATCAAAGGCTTCTTCCAAATTTAGGCTGTTGCGAACCCAACTTTACGTTCTGCGCTCTGCCCAATTTCAACGAATGAAATCTTGTTATTTGCAATAATTGTTTGGCGACCACGAGTATCTGTAAGCGAAAGTGATTTACCAGAATCTAAGGCAGCAGTAACAGCCGCGATAACTTGCTCCGGTGATAATTCGCATTCGATATGAAGTTCTTGCGGGGTATCAGATATTCCAATACGTACTTCGGTTGTAGCTCCAGAGGTATTTTTCTTTGTTGACATGGTTTTAGTTTATTCCTTTAGTTTGCTTTAGGGAATCCAGAAATTCCCCGCCAGATAAGGTTTGAAACAAGTTCAACTGCAGTTTCACGATCTAGTTTGCCATCACGCTCTAACCAATGTCTTGCTGAAGTTTGAGCAGTACCAATTAATCCAACTGCCAGCATCATTGAAGCCTCTTTAGTTAGACCAGTATCAAGTGAAATTACAGCGCTCAGTGCGGCGGCTGAATCGTAAGTCATGCGGTTAAGACGTTCGCGAACTTGTGGTTCAACGCTCATATCGCTCTCGAAGAGCAATCTGAAAGCTTCACCTTCGCGATTTATGAATCCGAAGTAGGCATCAACAGTTGCAAGCACTCTTGCCGAGTTATCTTTTGTTGAGGCAATTGCCTTTTGAATATCAAAGACCAACGAATCGATATGAAGATCAAGAACTGCAAGGTATAAATCTAATTTTGATGGAAAGTGTTGATACAGAACTGGCTTGCTAACTTTTGCCCGGTCAGCAATCTCATCCATCGCAGCTGAGTGATATCCAGCTTGGGTGAATACTTCGAGTGCCGCGGCAAGCAGTTGCGCGCGACGCTCATCGCGAGGCAAGCGCCCCTTATTTGCTGCTGACTGATCTGTGCTCATTGCCCTAATCGTAGGGTCAATGCGACCAATATTGCGACTTTTTGCGAGAACTTCGCAACAACTACTTAACTTTCAATTTTGAATTGCGCGGAATATCCGCGAAAATTAGGGTGTTGTAAGTAGAACCTAGGAAATTAATTAGAGATGAGTATCTGTGTCGGCCAAATTAAAGCCGCTTGTTAGCGAAGGACCAGTTCTAACCGTTGATGAAGTTCGTCGCTATAGCCGACATCTCATAATTCCTGATGTAGGAATGAGCGGTCAACGCAGATTAATGAATGCAAAGGTCTTATGTGTTGGCGCCGGTGGTCTCGGATCTCCAGCTCTTATGTATCTTGCTGCAGCAGGTGTTGGAACTCTAGGAATTGTCGAGTTCGATACGGTTGATGAATCTAATCTTCAGCGTCAAATTATTCATGGCCAATCAGATATTGGTAAGAGCAAAGCGGAGAGTGCGAAGGCTGCAATTTCAGAGATTAATCCATATGTGAATGTTGTACTTCATGAAACTCGATTAGATGTTGACAATGTTATGGAAATTTTTTCGCAGTACGACTTGATTGTTGACGGTACTGATAATTTCGC
>JAPLAY010000084.1 GCA_026393035.1 Actinomycetota bacterium | reverse complement strand
GAGCACAATGGTTTCTTTGCGCAGACAACTTCAGTTCCAGGTGTTGCACAACGAACTGGAACAACTGTTTATTACTTAGAATTTTTCCCTGATGATGGCGCTGGAAAACCAGGAGTCCACGAACCAGTTCTAAGCACAATGGCGACACCAGGTGAAGTAGACATTGTTGTCGCTTCAGAGCTAATGGAAGCTGGACGTGCAATCTTTAGAGGCTTTGTAACTTCAGATGTAACAACATTTATTACTTCGACACATCGGGTTTACTCAATGACTGAGCGAACTTCGATGGGCGATGGTCGCGTCGATTCGCAAGAGATAATTAAATCTGCACAAGCCTCGGCGAAGCGATTCATCGCAGCAGACTTTGCAAAAGTTGCCGAAGAATCTGGCAGCGTTATTTCAGCGGCGCTCTTTGGCGCAATTGCGGGCAGCGGCTCACTTCCATTTAGTAAAGAGGAATTTGTAGCAGCAATTGAACGCGGTGGCGTAGGAGTAAAAACTTCAGTAGCTGCATTCGAAAAAAGCTACGAGATTGCAAAGCAGACAGTCGCAGATTTGGAGAAACCAAAGGCAGCTGGCGTTTCAATTCAAATTGGCAAGCGTCCAATAGAGCCTGGTGAAATTAGCGCAGAAGATGAGTTAGCGATGATAAAGGAGCCAGCATCAGTTGTTGGATCAAAGTTAAAGTCGCAAGCAGCTCAAGTTAAAGCAGATTTTCCAGAACCTGCTCGAGTTATGGCTATCAACGGCGTAAAGCGCACTGTGGATTATCAAAGCATTGCTTATGCAGATCGCTATTTAGCAAGACTTTCGAAAATCAGAGAAGTTGAAGCGAAGTTCGGTAACGGCACCGCCCAATTATTAAATGAAACCGCACGTTACACCGCGCTCTGGATGACATACGAAGACACTATTCGCGTTGCTGATTTGAAGACTCGACGTTCTCGTTTTGAACGCGTAAGTACTGAGGCACGCATTGGTAGTGAACAAATAATGGAAGTCCGTGAATATCTCCACCCAATGTCGGAAGAAATAGCAGACACCCTTCCAACTCCAATTGGTAAGTGGATTCTTCGCACCAAGCCTGTTACTAAGACAATTGAGAAGATAAGCGCGGATGGAATAATTTTAAATACCGCGTCAATCGGTGGCTACATACTTCTTTATTTTGTTGCTCGATTGAAGCCGATACGTCCACGTTCATTGCGTTTCAATCTCGAGCAAGAGCGAATTGATACCTGGCTTTCAAAAATCGAATCTCTAGCACCAATTAATTACGCCTTAGCTTGCGAAGTAGCCGAATGCGCAAATGTAATCAAAGGTTACGGCGATACTCACCGCAATGGTTGGCGCAACTTCACTGCAATCATGGCAGAGGTTGATAAAGTTTCGAAGAATCCAGATGCTGCTGCTCGTATTAAAGAACTCCGTCTCGCCGCACTTGCCGACGAAGACGGAACTAAATTACGTAATTATTTAAACGCTTAAACTTCACCAAATATTTGAGTTATCTGCTCAAATGACATCGCATTTTTAGCTGCTGCAGCTTGTTGCTTCTCGCGCTCTAAGTTTCTTTCTAATTGAATTTTTGCAGCAACATATTGCTTTGGCCAAGGAACGCCGGCATACCCACTCTTTGCACCTTCAGTAAGAATCCAAGCTGGGTTCGCCAGATGCGGTCTAGCAACTGCACAAAGATCGGCACGACCAGCAGCGATGATTGTGTTTGCATTGTCAGCTTCAAAGATAGCGCCGACAGCAATCGTTGGAATATTTACCTGATTTCGGATTCGATCAGAGAATGGTGTTTGGAACATTCGGCCATAAATTGGCTTCTCTTTCTTACTAACCTGACCAGAAGAACAGTCAATGATGTCAGCGCCAGCGGCTTTAAATGCCTTTGCGATCTCGACCGCATCGACAGGTGTAATTCCACCCGGGGTCCAATCATGTGCTGAAATTCGAACACTTATTGGTTTGCCTTGTGGCCAAACTTCACGAATCGCCTTAAAGATTTCAATAGGGAAGCGCATTCTATTTTCGAATGAACCACCATATTCATCAGTTCGCTGATTAGTTAGCGGAGAAATAAATGAAGATAGTAAATAACCGTGAGCAGCGTGGAGTTCGAGCCAATCAAAACCAGCTTCGTCCGCATCTTTCACTGAACGAATAAAATCTGCTTTTACTCGATCCATATCTGCACGATCCATCTCGCGAGAAGTCTGCGATACGCCTTCAATATATTGTTGTGGTGAGGCAGAAATAATTGGCCAGTTACCCTCTTTGAGCGGCTTATCAATTCCCTCCCAAGCAAGACGTGTGGATGCTTTAGCACCGGCATGGCCGATCTGCATTCCAATTTTTGCTTCAGAGTTTGAATGAACGAAATCAACTATTCGTTTCCAACCAGTTAAGTGTTCTGGTTTATACATTCCTGGACAACCAGGTGTAATTCGACCATCTGCACTAATACAAGTCATCTCGGTCATTACGAGAGCAGCGCCACCCATAGCTCGCGCACCAAGGTGTACTAAGTGATAGTCGGCAGGCAATCCATCAACAGCTGAATATTGCGCCATCGGTGAAACGACGATGCGGTTTGCAAGAACTACATCGCGAACTTTGAATGGTGTAAACATCGGAGGAATATGCGCACCTGATTCTGGAAGTGGGACACCAGCTTCGGCAAAAGCTTTAGTAGCAAACCACTTTTCATAATCTTCTACAAATTTCGCATCACGTAATTTCAAATTATCGTGAGAGATTCTCTGGCTTCGAGTTAATAATGTGTAGTTAAATTGTTCTGGTTCCATGTGGGTGTATTGCGCGGCATTTTCAAACCATTCCATCGCATTCTTAGCTGCACTTTGGATTTTAATGACCTCAACTCCACGAATAGCTTGATAATCCGCGAGAATTTCCGCCATTGTT
>JAPLAY010000086.1 GCA_026393035.1 Actinomycetota bacterium | reverse complement strand
TAAGATTCCCGTTAGGTTACTCGCCAGTAGGAAAAATTGGAAGAGAACTAGCTGGTGAGATATAAATCATGAGCGGTAGAACTATCGTTGAAAATCACTTCGGGGGAGGATACGCTCCGCAATCGTTGTTTAGTATGAACTGTTTGATTAGCGTGATGGGAGCATTCTGGGCAACATGAGCGATTTAATTCAATATCTTTTCAATGGCCTAGTAGTTGGCTCGATATTTGCAATCGCCGCCGTCGGTATCTCGCTTCTTTATAGCGTTCTGCGACTCGTTAATTTTGCAGCTGGGGACTTTCTTACCCTAGGTGCATTCATGACATATTTTCTGAGCGTAACTTTGCAATTGAATTTTTTCTTCTCGATCATTATTTCGATGCTAGCCGGAATGGGCATAAGTTGGTTTTTAGAGTTAGTCCTATGGCGCAATTTACGTAAAAATAAGGCTGGAACGTTGGCACTGTTTCTAGTTGCTACTGGCGTAGCGCTTATGTTGCGCCCAATTATCCAATTTTTATTTGGAACCCAAACCAGAAAATTCAATGTTGACATTCTAAAAACCTATGATTTTCTTGGAGCAAGAATCGCTGAAACACAATTATTGGTTTTAATTTTTGCATCCTCATCAATTCTGTTGATTGCGCTTTTCATCTCAAAGGCGCGAATCGGCAAAGATATGCGTGCTTATGCAAACAACCCGGGTCTTGCTTCAGTTTCTGGAATCAATGTCGATCGAGTTGTACTTGCTACTTGGTTAATTTCTGGAGCACTCGGCTCTTTAGCCGGTGTATTTCAAGGATTAGTCCAAGGGCAATTTAATAACACAATGGGCGAAAGTTTGCTTCTCTCATTTTTTGCTGCCGTAGTTCTGGGAACTATCGGTGATGCATATGGCGCCTTAGCCGGTGGCCTCTTCTTAGGTTTAATAATGGAACTCTCACAGCTTCATATTTTCTTCGGTGGTGTGCCAAGTAATTACAAGCCAGTAATCGCATTTGCAACTCTAGTTTTAGTACTTCTTTTCAAGCCCGAAGGTTTGTTCGGCTACCGTGCGAGGAAGGTCTAACTATGGGTGCGTTTTTACAGCCAGGATTCTGGGTTTTTGTACTTGCACTTGCGGGTATCTACGGAATTTTTGCTCTTGGACTTCAAATCCAATATGGCGTCGGAGGAATTATGAACTTCGGCCATGTCGGGATGATGGCCATTTCTGGTTACACAATCGCAGTTTTGGTAATCAAGTACCAGTGGAGTTTTTGGTGGGCAGCGTTTATCGGAGTTTTCTTGGCCGCTTTACTCGGTGCACTTTTAGGTTTAACGACCTTGCGATTAAGTGGTGATTATTTCGCAATTGCGAGTATCGCATTTGCTGAGATAACACGATATTGGATTCTAAATACCGACAGCGTTACTGGTGGAACTCAAGGTACGTTAGCTATTCCAGATCCAGCAGGCATTGGTGGATATACGACTCAACCAGATGTAATCCTGACCTGGATATCAGATCGTCTCTATCCGCTATTTGGACAAGAAGCGTCTCGAGATATGTCGATGATCTTTATTGTCTGGCCTTTCCTAATTTTGTTTATTTGGATTTCCTCAAAACTTCAACAAACATCTTGGGCGCGAGTGCTACGTGCAACGCGTGAGGACGACGAAGTTCCACGGTCTTTGGGCAAAAATGTATTTCGCTTTCGACTTCAGACGCTAGTAATTGGTTCAGTCTTTGGTGGGATTGCTGGAGTCTTTTGGGCGCTGCAGTTCGCACTACTAGCTCCAGAAGATTTCCTTCGCATCGTGACTTTCTATGGCTGGATGATCCTGATTCTCGCAGGCGCAACTCGAGTAAAGGGTCTTTTGGTTTCAGCAATATTTTTCGGTTTCCTATATGGCGCCACTAGATTCTTAGAGTTCTGGCCGCTCTCACTTTTGTCTTCCCCAGAGCGCGCTTATCTAAGAGTTTTCTTAATTGGATTTGTGATTGTTTTATTGATGGTCAAGCGACCACAGGGGCTCTTTGGCAAACGAGATGAAATGGTATTGGAATAAATGACAAATCAATCCATGCCAACTTCTGACAAAACTATATTAGAAGTAAAGAATATTTCAGTTAGCTTTGGTGGCGTAAAGCCCGTTCAGGATGTTAGTTTTAAAATTGCCGAAAACTCTTTTACATCTGTGATTGGTCCGAACGGCGCTGGCAAAACTTCACTCTTCAATTTAATTAGTGGAATGAATAAAGTTAGCTCTGGCGAGATCATCTTCAATGGTGAAGCTATTCATTCAATTCATACGCATAAAATTGCGCAGAAGGGTTTGATCAGAACGTTCCAAGGAGCAAAGATAATCAAGCGCCTTACGGTTGCCGAAAATTTAATGATGGCAGTCCAGGGAAACCCAGGCGATAATCTTTCAGGATTTTTTAGAAAGAAAGCACGAAGAGAATTTGAGGAATCAGCTCGAGCCGAGGCGCTACGACGGTTGGATCAAGTTGGACTAAGTAAATTTGCCGATGAATATGCCGGAATTCTCTCTGGTGGGCAGCGCAAACTTTTGGACTTATCAAGAGCTTTGATGGCAAAGCCAAGCATGTTGCTTTTGGATGAACCTTTTGCAGGCGTGAACCCAACTCTGGTTGAAAAGCTCTTGACTGTTTTGGCGCAGCTGCGAAAAGAACACGCTATGACATTCCTCTTAATCGAACACGATTTAGAGACTGTCATGAATATCTCTGATCGGGTAATCGTTATGGCAGATGGAAAAATTATTGCAGACGGCCTTCCTAATTCAATCTATGAGAATGAATTAGTAATCGATGCTTACCTTGGCTCGCGAAGAAAGGATGCATAGATGACTAATCATGGATCAGGTGAAATTTTATTCAGTATCGAAGATTTGCAAGGCGGTTATGGTGATATTCAGATATTAAATGGCGTAAATATTAAAGTGCCAGAGAAATCAATTGTCACGATTGTTGGTCCAAACGGTGCTGGAAAATCGCTAACGTTACTGCTGGAAAAGTAACGCTCCGCAAGGGTTCTGGTTTAGTCGATGTCTTGGCAACCAAGCCTCACAACTTATCTAGAGTTGGTGTTGGTTATGTACCTCAGATTGAAAATATTTTCCCCGCTTTAAGTATTGATGAAAACCTTGAGGTTGGCTTCGTTGATTTCGAAGATAACAATATGGATGATATTCGAGATGATCTTTACAGCCGCTATCCAGATTTAAAGAAGAGATTTAAGGATCGTGCCGGAACTTTGTCTGGTGGTCAACGTCAGATGTTGGCAATGGCAAGAGCGCTAATGTCTTCGCCTAATATTTTGTTATTAGATGAGCCCTCCGCTGGTTTAGCACCGGCTTTAGTCGATCAACTCTTTGATGAACTTGTAAAGATTAATGAAACCGGGGTTTCAATTTTGATGGTTGAGCAAAATGCTCGGCGGGCGCTGGCAATCTCTGATTATGGATATGTCCTGGACATGGGACGTAATCGCCATGAGGGTATTGGTGCCAACCTGGTAAATGACCCTGAAATCGTGGGAATTTACCTCGGTAAGAAGTAATAAATCACCTTTTTTCGTCTTTCTATTTTGCAGACCAGAGGCTAACCTTTGGCGGTAATAAATCGCACCTAGCAATGGCTGCTGGGTTTACCCATAGGAGAGAATGATGATGAAGAAGATAGTCACAGCTTCGGCGTTAGCCGCAGCACTCGCACTGGGCACTTTGCCAGCACAGGCTGCAGGTGTTGACATGAAGATTGGTTCAATCGAACCATTAACTGGCGGAAACGCTGATTATGGAATTGGTTTGACTACAGCATCACAGTTTGGTGCAGAGTCAGTAACAAAGGCTATGAAGGCAGCTAAGGTTGCTGGATCATGCAAGGTTGTTGCTACAGAAGATGATCAAGCAACTCCAGCTCTTGCTGTTGAAGCTGCTACAAAGCTTGTAAAGAGCGACAAGGTTAATGCGATTGTTGGTCCTCTTACATCAGGCGCAACAGTTGCTGCTGCTCAATCTGTAACTGTTCCTAACAATGTTGTGATGGTTGCTACTGCAGCATCAAGCCCAACAATTACTAAGTTCGCTGATAAGGATCTTCTGTTCCGTACTTATCCTTCAGATGCATTCCAAGGAAAAGTTATTGTTGCTGCTGTTCAAAAGGCATTCGGTAAGAATGTAACTTTGAGCATTGGTGCACGTAACGATGCCTTCGGAACTGCTTTAGCAAACGTTGTAACAAATGAATGGGTAAAGGGCGGCGGCGATATTGGTCGTAAAGTTCTTTGGAACCCAGACAATGCAACATTTGATTCAGAAGCAAAGCTTCTAACAGAAGGATCACCAGATGTTTGGGTAATCGTTGACTTCCCAGATACTTTTGCAAAGGTTGGACCAGCTTTGGTTCGTACCGGCAAGTGGGATCCAAAGAAGACATTCTTTACTGAAGCTATGTACGACGAAGCTGTCATCAAGACTATTGGCGTCGACGTAATGGGAGGCGCACGCGGTACAGCTGCTAAATCTCTTGGCTTAGAAACTGACAAGTGGAAGGCGGCTCGTAAGGCTGCCAAGCCAGCTACAAAGGAAACTTTCGTAGATGCATCAGGTTACGACGCAACAGTGCTTCTATGTCTTGCTTCTATTCATGCAAAGAGTACAAAGAGCTCAGCGCTGATTAAGAGCTTGCGTGCAGTTTCTGGTTCAAAGGGTGGAGCAAACATTCCTTGGACAAACCTAAAGGCTGCTGTTAAGGCTGCAGCTGCAGGAAAGAGCTTCACATACCAAGGTGCTTGGACTACTGCAAAGTTTGACGCAGCAGGCGACACCAGCGGAGC
>JAPLAY010000032.1 GCA_026393035.1 Actinomycetota bacterium | reverse complement strand
TTGGGCAAGATGGAAGCGAATCTGTTCCGCACTTGGATTAAAGAATGAAGGGGGCAAAATATTGATTAGATCAGCGCCCATTGCTTCGTAATCGCGGGCTCGTTTTACAGCTAGCTCTGATGAATGATCGGCGACCGAGGCAATTACTTTAAGTCCGCTGCCTTTGCGAGTTTCAAGGAGTATTTCCAATAACTTATAACGTTCTGGATCGGTTAATTTAATATTCTCGCTGGCAACACCGAAGAAGAGAACAGATTTAGAATCGGTAGAAATTATCCACTTAACTAAGCTTTCAAAGCTCTCGTAATCAACTTCACCGGAATCGATAAAGGGAACGCTAAGTACCGGACAGACTCCGGAGATTAAATCTGACATTAGTAAGTAGCCCGGCCACCTGAAACATCGAAGGTGAAGCCAGTCGTAAACGAACAAGCCTTTGATGCTGCGAAAGCAATTATCTCGGCAACTTCATTTGGTTCACCTAAGCGACCAACTGGAATCTTTGAAACCATATATGCCTGAATCTCAGGTGCAACCGTTTCGTTGATTGGTGTGCGAATTACTGCGGGAGCAACAGCATTAATTGTTACGCCAAATGTCGCGCACTCTTTTGCAACACCTTTAACAAAACCAATTACGCCAGCCTTTGATGAGTTGTATGCCGACATTCCAGGGTTACCCTCTTTGCCCGCGATTGATGCCAGGTGAACGATGCGACCATATTTATTTGCCTTCATCGACGGCATTAACTCTTGAGTCAACCAAACTGTTCCAAATAAATTAATTTCAATAGTTTTTTGGAATGCTGCCCACTCAACTTCTTCAACTGGCTTTCCAGTTGGACCAGAGATACCTGCGGAATTTGCGAGCGCATGAATCTGACCATGTTCGGCGAGAATCTCTGCGATAACTTTTTTAACACCGGATTGCGAAGACACATCTAAAGTTTTATAACTTGCCTTGCCACCAGCGGCGGTGATTTCGGCGACGGTAGTTTTCAGGCCAGCTTCATTTAGATCTAGGCAAACTACTGTGCCCTCGCGTGCTGCGATTAGTTCGGCTGCTGCTTTACCGATACCGCTTGCGGCGCCAGTAACTAAAACAACTTGCCCTTGGAAACTCGTCAGGTTAGACGCGGCCATTTGAACCTCTAATCTTCATCACAAAATAGTAGTCCAAGGACCTCATCGTTTATAGTGCCCATATGAGTTACGACGTTAATCTTAAACTTTGGGACGAACGCCCATGTCATGTTGGTGAAGGTCCAGTAGCAATTGGGCCAAATAATTCTGAGGTTATCTGGGTCGATATTTATGGGAAGTTAGTTCACCGTAGAAATCTTGAAACAGGTAAGACAAGCTCTTATGAAATGCCGGAGGAAGTTTCCTTCGTTATTCCTGCAACTGATGGTTCGGAATTACTAGGAACCGCTAATGGTCCGGTCCGTAGATTGCCCGATGGATCAATTAAGAAGCTGCCAACTCGCTTTGATGCTGATGGCGTGGATGCAACATTTCCAATTCGCTGGAACGATGCAAAGGTCGCACCAGATGGCCACTTATTTTTAGGAAGCATGCCTTATGAATGGAAAGATAGTCCGAACGCTTGTGGCCTTTATCGCTTGGATAAAGATGGAAAGAAGTTAACTCGCGTTCTAGATGGTGTCTGGTTAAGTAACGGACTTGCTTGGTCGGCCGATGGTAAGACTATGTATTACATCGACACCATGGCTAAATCAATCGATACCTTTGATTACGCAGATGGTGAATTAACAAACCGCCAAGTTCGCTGGCGCATTACAGATGATTCGCAAGGTCTGCCAGATGGCATGTGTATTGATGCCGAAGATGGAATTTGGGTTGCGTTTTGGAATGGCTCATGTCTGCGTCGCTTTGATAAAGATTTCAACATAACTGATGTAATCCAGATGCCAGTTCCGATGGTTACAAGTTGCGCCTTCGTTGGCCCAAACTTTGAACAAATGGTTATTACTTCTGCGCACGATGGCGTTGCTAAACCTGGCGCCGATTGGGGTAAGACCTATATCTGTACTCCAAAAGTTCCTGGCGTTGCCCCAACACTTTTTCCTAATTAATTAACATCGATATAAAACAATAGAAGAGGATAGAAATGAGCGAATCAACTAACTGGCCATCGACTCGTGATGCCAAGGGCCCTATGGCCAAATCAATATCTCTTCTTACAAAGCAGAAGCTTCAAAGTAGCGATGCCGATGGCCTTCCAGAGTCAGCAAAGCGCTTTGCTGATGGCTCACGTTGGAAGATTGAAATTCCATCTGTTGAAGGTCCTGCAGCATTCAAAGTTGTCTTGGAAGAAGCCAAAAAACATAAGTTGCCAGTAGCCAGAATTTCACAAGGCTCTGGAATCATGATGTTGACCGATGCTGAAATTAAAGAGATGGTTGCAATCAGTAAGAGTGAAAATATTGAAGTCTGTTTATTCGTTGGACCTCGCGCTTCATGGGATATCGGCAAGCAAGTTCTCTCTTCTGCCGGCGGGGTTGCAAATCCAACACTTCGCGGCGGGGATCAACTTCGCTACGCGGTTGAAGATGTTCTACATGGCGCCGATTTAGGTCTTCGCTCAGTTCTAGTTGGTGACATGGGGCTTCTAAGCGTTCTTGGTGAAGCCAAGCGCAACGGCGATCTGCCAAGTGATTTCATTTTGAAAACCTCAGTTGCAATGCCTTGCAACAACCCAGCTACTGCCCAACTAATGGTTTCAATGGGCGCATCAACACTTAACCTCGCAACCGATCTCTCACTCCAACAAATTGCCGCAATTCGCGCGCAAGTAGATGTCCCAGTTGATGTTTATGTTGAAGGTCCAGATGATTTCGGTGGTCCAGTTCGACACTACGAAGTTCCCGATCTAGTTCGAGTTGCTGCGCCGATTTATCTAAAGTTCACAGTTCGAAACTCACCAGGACTTTATCCATCTGGAACTCATATTCAAGGTGTTGTTGAATCGACTGCTCGCGAACGTGTTCGCCGCGCGGCTATCGGACATTCAATGCTTACGCGTTATGGTTTCGAAAAATAATCGATGCCTAATCTTTTAATCTTTGGCTCTACCGGAACTCTCGGTGGCGCAATTTTGGAGAAATATCGCAGTGAAGGTTGGGACGTTACTTGCGCAGTTCGCAAGGTTGTAAACAGCTGTGATATCCAACTTCCACTTTCAACAGAGGCCATCGGTAGCTCTAAATTTGATGCGGTGGTATTTGCTCAAGGCGCAAATGTAAATGGCTCTGCCATGCAGACCGGAACTAAAGAGTTAACTGATCTATTTGAGGCGAATGTAACTGTTATCGCTGAAAGTGTTTCAACTCTTATGGGCGCAGATGCAATTAATGAAAGTGGCAAGGTTGTCATTCTTAGCTCGCTCTGGGAGCAGTTCACTCGCCAAGAGAAGTTCGCGTATTCAGTCACCAAAGCTGCAGTTGGTGGGCTGGTTCGATCATTAGCCGTAGATCTAGGTCGCCAGAAGAAAATCTTGGTTAACGGCATCTTGCCTGGAATTGTTAATAGCCCAATGGTTGCGCGCACGCTATCCCCAGAACAAGTTGCAAATGTTTTAGGTCAAACTCCGGGTGGCGAACTAGCTTCACCAGTTGATGTTGCCAACAGCGTTTATATGTTTGGCTCGAATTTGAATACCGGCATTTCGGGTCAGAGCATCTTTGTTGATCGCGGATTTTCAATCGCTCGGACAATTTAAGTAACTGCGATGGCGAAAGAACTTCTAAACGAGAGCACGGTCGTTGCTTATTTAACTAAGCGCGGAATCATCAGTGGTTTGGCCGAAGTTGAAGAGCTAACTGGTGGCGTATCGAATGTAGTTCTCGGTATTAAGTCTGGAGATAAAGATTTAGTCTTAAAGCAGGCACTTCCCCAATTAAAAGTTGCTGCTGTTTGGAAGGCCGATCAACGTCGCGCAATTGTCGAGGCAAATGGCATGAAACTTCTTCATTCAATTACCCCGGATAGCGTGCCAGATTTAATTGATTTAGATCCTGAAGAATTCACCTTAACGATGGATCGCCTACCCCGCGAATGCACTGTCTGGAAAACGGATTTACTCGAAGGTGTAATCAAACCTAGCGTCGGAAAAGATTTGGGACGCACCCTTGCGACTTGGCACAACTTCGGTGCAAATTCCAAAGAAGCCCTTGATGCATACATGGAAGATTCACTCTTTGATCAATTGCGTGTGACCCCGTTCTACCGCGCAGTTGCAAAGGTAAATCCGGCACTCGATAAGCGAATTCAAGAGCTAATTACCGAGATCACCACTATTAAAATCACCTTGGTACATGGTGATTTCTCGCCAAAGAACATCATGATTACCGGCGCCGATAAACCAATCATTCTAGATTTCGAAGTCATGCATACCGGCAATCCAGTATTTGATCTGGGTTTTGTTAGCGCACACCTGCTCTGTAAATATCTGCGTATTGAAGATTCAGCCCAGCGGGAACTTCTTCGCGAAAGCGCAATCGCATTTATAAATTCATACGCCCAAACCTGCAATATTCCTGTTACTACTTCACTTCCACACCACGTTGCAGTGATAGCACTTGCAAGAGTTGAAGGAGTTTCGCCAGTTAACTATCTAGATGAGGCGGCAAAGACTAGAGTTCAAAGCGTGACCAAAGCTGCAATCGCTAATCCAAGTGCAACCTTCGAAGGTCTATTCGCATGAGCATCAAAAACTTAGTCGGATATCAAGTTCTTGATTCCAGAGGGCGTCCAACAGTCGCCGTAACTCTGACTATGTCAGATGGTTCAATTCATACCGCACGTGTTCCATCAGGTGCATCTACCGGCGCACATGAGGCGAAAGAGCTTCGCGATAGTGATACTTCAAAATCCGAGAAGTTCTATGGTGGAAAATCTGTCTACCAGGCCGTTGAAAATATTAATTCGGTAATCGCGCCAAGACTAAATGGCCATCGTCCAATTCCACTTGCAACAGATGGCATCTTGGTCGAACTTGATCACACACCTGATCACCATATTTTGGGAGCAAATGCGCTTCTTGCAGTTTCACTTGCAGTCGCTAAAGCTGCAGCGCATACCGCTGGACTTTCACTTGCAAGATATTTCCAACCTGAAGGTAAGTTGTTAATTCCAATGCCAATGGTAAATATTCTCTCAGGCGGCGCTCATGCAAATCGCACAATGGATATTCAAGATGTTTTGGTTCTACCAAATGGCGCTACTTCATTTGCCGAAGCGCTCTCCTGGATCGTCGCCATTCGCGAGCTTGCTGCAAGCAAAGGCGCTAAGTCCGGTGCAATCACACACTTAATTGCTGATGAAGGTGGCCTCGGAATTGCATTTCCAACTATCGATAACGCACTCGAGTTCGTTACTAATTGCATTACAGAAGTCGGGCTTAAGCCAGAGCAAGATGTCAGCATCGCAATTGATGTTGCCTCAACTCAATTCTTTGACGGTGAGAAATACAAATTAGCAGCCCTAGGTAAAGAATTTAGCCGCGAAGAGTTCGTCACTTTTATTTCAAAGATGGTTAGCGATCACCCAATACTTTCAATCGAAGATCCCTTCGCTGAAGATGATTGGCAATCTTGGTCAGAATTTATGGCAATCGCCCCAAAGAAATTACAAGTTCTTGGCGATGATCTATTCACCACCAACCTAGGTCGCTTGCAACGTGGAATCGACGAATCAAGTGCGAATGCAATCCTGATTAAAGCAAATCAAAATGGCCTAGTTACCTCAACTCAAAAAGTTCTAACCACAGCACAAGCAAATAACTTTAAGACTGTTGTCTCTGCCCGCAGTGGTGAAACTGAAGACTCTTGGCTTGCAGATTTAGCTACTGGCTGGCGCGCTTCTCAAATTAAAGTTGGATCAACGCACGGCGCAGATCGCACCGCAAAATGGAATCGTTTGCTCGAATTAGAAGCAACAGAGAACTGCGAGTTCGCTAAACCCTTTTAATGCGAATGGCGAGGAATTCCGCTTCCGGATGAGCCATTTAAGAAATCAAGATCGGCACCAAGGTGTGCTTGTTGCACAGTCTCGTAATAAAGCTTTGACCAACCACGTGTGTGCTTAGGGGCAGGTGCAACCCAGGCAGCTTTGCGCTTTGCCATCTCCTCTTCGGAGACGAGCAAGTTAATTGAACGGTTTGGAACGTTTAGTTCAATCATGTCGCCAGTTTTTACTAATGCAAGTGGACCACCGACCGCAGCTTCTGGTGAGGTGTGAAGAAGAACAGTTCCGTAAGCAGTACCTGACATACGCGCATCAGAGATTCGAACCATGTCGGTAATTCCTTGTTCCAAAAGTTTTCTTGGAATTGGCATGTTGCCAACCTCTGGGAAACCTGGGAAGCCACGAGGACCGGCATGCTTCAAAACTAGAACGGTATCTTTTGTTACCGGAAGATTCATATCTTCAGATGCGACTAAATAATCTTCGATCTGTTCAAAGACAAGTGCTTCGCCGGTATGAACCAGAAGTTCTGGTGTTGCTGCTGAAACTTTTAGGACGCAGCCATCTGGTGCAAGTGAACCCTTTAGAACAACGATTCCAGATCCAGCCTTTTGGAAAGGCTTTGAAGCTGGTGTGATTACATCTGCGTTCCAAGATTCTGCTGTAGCAATGTTTTCTTTAACGCTCTTTCCCGAAACCGTAATGTGCTCGGTATGCAGCATGCCTTCGATTTCCTTCATTACTGCAGGAAGTCCACCGGCATCGAAGAACTCTTCCATCAAATATTTACCCGATGGCATTAAGTTAACTAGTACTGGAACTTCACGAGCAAGTGTGTCGAAATCATCAAGGTCTAGCTTTACGCCGATACGACCTGCGATTGCAAGCAGGTGAACAACAGCGTTGGTTGAGCCACCAATAGCGGCATTTACTTTGATTGCATTCTCGAATGCTTCACGAGTCAATACCTTTGAAAGAACTTGGTCGTCATAAACCATTTGCACAATACGGCGGCCGGCCTCTTGCGATGTTGAGAAGCGGCGCGCATCGACTGCTGGAATTGCTGCACTTCCTGGAAGTTGAACTCCAAGTGCTTCAGTAACACATGCCATTGTCGAAGCAGTTCCCATGGTCATGCAAGAACCATTTGAACGCGCAGAGCAGGATTCCATCGCAAAGAACTCTTCAATACTTAACTTACCTGCGCGAATTTGTTCAGAGTATTTCCAAACTGCAGTTCCGGATCCAAGAGTTTCACCTTTATAGCGACCATTTAACATCGGTCCGCCGGTGATCATTAAAGTTGGAAGATTAACTGATGCGGCGCCCATCAACATTCCTGGCGGTGTCTTATCGCAACCAGCAAGTAGAACAACACCATCAAGTGGATTAGCTCGAATTAACTCTTCAGTTTCCATTGCAAGCAAGTTGCGCCAAAGCATTGTTGTTGGACGCATAACTGGTTCACCAAGTGACATCGTTGGGAACTCGAGTGGAAAACCACCGGCCTCCCAAACTCCGCGCTTTACCGCTTCAGCTACGCGATCTAGGTGAGCGTTACAAGGATTTAATTCAGACCAAGTTGTTGCGATACCAATTACGGGTTTGTCGGAGAAGACTTCGGAGCCAAATCCCATATTTCGAAATCGCTCGCGATAGATATATCCATGCTTGCCCTCGGCCTTGAACCAATTTTCGCTACGTCTCTTGTAAACCTCTTCGCTCATGCGCGCAATCTACTCCTAGGACAACTTCTGCGTCTACTAGGGCAAGTAGGACAAGTGGTTTCATCTCATATTTTGGCCATTTTGTAATATTTA
>JAPLAY010000042.1 GCA_026393035.1 Actinomycetota bacterium | reverse complement strand
TATTGGCCGGCGGTTGGGCGTATTGATGGGGTATATGGGGATAGAAACCTGGTCTGTTCCTGCTTAACAATCTCAGAGCTGGCGATTAACTAAGTATGTCATATTTATCTGACATAATGTAGATTATCGGCGTAATAATCCTTGCAATCTAAGCGTGAATCCAAGGTAAGAAACAAATTTGAAGGCTTCCAGCGCTATTCCTAGAGTCATCTTAGATCGTCCCAGTTCGCGTTCTACAAATGTAATTGGAACTTCATCGATGGAAAATCCGTTCGCAAAAGCTTGAAATGCGATTTCAATCTGAAATCCATAACCCTTATTAGAAATATTCGCTAAATTCAATGAAGAAAGAAATTCGCTATTTAATACTCGGTAACCGCTTGTGAGATCCCTGTATTCAAGTTTCAAAGCTTTAGCTGCATAAAAGGTCCCCAATTTGGAGATTGCACGTCGATACCAGGGCCAATTCACAATACTTCCGCCAGGCATCCACCTCGTACCAATTACCAAATCATGGTTCAAGCCTGAATCCAATAGTTTGGATAATTGCTCTGGTGAATGACTTCCATCTGCATCTATCTCAACAAATAGATCGTAATTGCGTTCTAATCCCCAGTGAAATCCCGAAATATATGCCGGTCCCAGCCCTAATTTCAATCCATTATTGATTTGAACAAAGCCTTGAAGATTCAGATTGAAAATTTCTCTGAAAGTTTCGACCGAGCGCTATCTAATGATGTTAGAAACGAGGCAATATTCTCAGATTCGTTATAAGTTGGAACTATAACTAGGACTTTAGTTGACATAATATTTCTACCAGGCAAGAGCTGCTATTAGGCGATCTACACTCGCACCAAGTCCATAATCTTTCTGATATTGATAAATCTCATCCAGATTCTTCGGGCGTTTAGGCATACTTAAGTCCAAGTTTGGCAATGGTACGTCGAGTGCACAGAAAACCAGTTTTGGTGCGATTTTTGCATACGCGCTTGATTCAAGCAACTTCTTTCTAGCGTTGGGTGTAAGACGTTCATCATCCGCAGCAGCAGCTTTCATAACTTCTGCCAAGGTTGTGAATTGTTTAGCAATTACTGCCGCACCTTTTTCGCCAATTCCACGAATACCTGGAAGTCCATCTGATGCATCGCCTCGAATCATCGCAAAAAGTGCATACCGCTCCCCTGGTATGTCATATTTATCTGCAATCCATTTAATGTCAACATGGTCATGATTGGTTATCCCTTTTGCAAGATAAACCACATTCACCTTCCGTTTGTCGTCTACCAATTGAAAGAGATCGCGGTCTCCGGTGACAATTTTAATTGGACCCTTTTCACGAACGGCAAAAGAGGCCATTACATCATCCGCTTCGTAATCATCTACGCCTACTAGTGGAATTCCGAAGGCTTCCAAAAGATCAAGAAGTATTGGTATTTGTGGCCCTAAAGTATCGGGCTCTTCTTCCTCGCCCTCAACATCCAAACGATTTGCTTTATATTCTGGAAACAATTCAACGCGCCAACTTGGTCGCCAATCCCCTTCAATGCAGGCAACTAATCGATTGGGTTTATAGAGATTAATTAGCCGTGCTGTCATATCTAAATATCCGCGGATTGCATTTACGGGTTCACCAGTAGGTGAAAGTAAAGTATCTGGCATTCCAAAATAGGCACGGTACCAAAGTGAGGCGCTATCAAGAAGCATTAGCGTCATAGAACGTTACCTGCGTATGCAATAACTCCACGATTGATTCTGGTTAGCGCATCAGTAATTAGTGGCGCTAAATGCGGTGATGCAATCGAAATCTGACGAAGGAGATCAATGATTTGTTTCATAGCACGAACAAAATCTCCGACTGTGAGTTCAGTGCCTCGCATAATAGAAGAGAGTGAATGCCCACTCGCCCATCTATAAGCAGGCCAGGCAAAACCAGCATCAGGTTCACGAATTGGTTCAAGTCCTAATTCATTCTCCATATCGTTTATCTGCACCCAAGTTCGAACAAGCTCTCCTAGAACTTCCTCAACGCTTCCCTGTGGCAACCTTGGTGGCGCCTCTTTTCTGCTCTCGTGAACGAAAACTGAAGCGATTGAAACTATCTCAGCAGCCGTCAATTTATCAAAAGCGCCTTTTCGAATCATTTCTGCAATAAGTAGATCGGTTTCGCCATATATTTTTGCCAAAAGTTTCCCGCTTGGAGTAATTGCATCATCAGCTAAATATCCAAATTTCTCCAACATAACCTTAATCAAATCGAATCTTCTAGCGATTACGTGAGTGCGGTTTGCTACTCTGGCTTTTAACCCAGCGTTCTCCCGCTTTAAACGTTCTGCTCGCTCTGCAATTCGCGAATGCGTCTCACGATCGCTGCAGCCATGGCAAGCATGATTTCGTAGTGCTCGTCTAGCATCCGCAATCTTCTCTTCTTCAAACTCTCGAGCTTTGCGCTTCTTCGTTGAAAGCCCTTTCTCCAAATCTTTTATGGCAAATCTAATATCCGTATATTCTTGGAAATCCCCTAGGTGACAATCAATCTCTGAAACTAATTCAACCATTGCCTCATCGTTACGGCTGATTTGTCGAGCTAATCCGACAACGGCTTTATCTGCTTGGAATTGCGCAAACGAAGATTCTAGAGAGGTGCGGGCACGTTTTGCACCGAATTGCGAAATCAAATTTATTGTCATGTTGTATGTAGGTTTAAATGAACTTTTGAGTGGATAAGTTCGCGTAGATGCTAAGCCGGCTGCCGACGCGCTATCAATATCTTTATTCCAAAGAATCACGGCATTACCTTCGATATCGATTCCTCTTCGCCCAGCTCTGCCCGTTAGTTGGGTGTATTCACCAGGCGTAATAGAAACATGCGATTCACCATTCCATTTAGTTAACTTCTCTAAAACAACAGTTCGTGCCGGCATATTGATTCCAAGCGCCAAAGTTTCAGTTGCAAATACTGTCTTTATTAAACCCATTTGAAAGAGCTCTTCTACACATTCTTTAAACGCTGGCAATAAACCAGCATGATGTGAAGCGATTCCGCGTTCTAATGAATCTACCCATTCGTGGAAACCTAAAATTGCCAAGTCATCTTCTGGAAGATTTTTAGTTTTTTCGGAAATGACGGCCCGAATTTCGCTGCGCTCTTCCGCATTTGTTAGGCGAATTCCGGCAGTTACGCACTGGCGGACTGCGCTATCGCATTGTGCACGAGAAAAAATAAAAGCTATTGCTGGAAGTAGGCCTTCGCGATCCAACTTTTCAATTACCTCTGCGCGACCCAGCGCCTTAACCGAAGGTGTCAGCTGCGAGTTATCTCGCCACTTCCCTTTCCCGCCGCTTTGGCCATATTTTCCACGCACCGCTCGAAACGATTCTTTTTCAAGTCGCAGGATTTCTGGATTAACTTTCGTGCTACTAGAAAATAGATCTAATAAGCGATTACCAAATAGCACATGTTGATAAAGCGGAACCGGGCGTATTTCGCTAACGATCACTTTCATTTCACCGCGAACCGTTTGTAGCCAATCGCCAAATTCTTCGGCATTCGAAACTGTCGCAGAAAGTGCCGCAATCTGAATGCTTTCTGGCAAGTGAATCAAGATTTCTTCCCAGACCGCACCACGAAACCTATCTGCTAAGTAGTGCACTTCATCCATGACGACATATCGCAAATCAAGCAAAGTTTTCGATGAGGAATAGATCATATTTCGCAAAACTTCTGTAGTCATAATAACTATCTGAGCCTCAGAATTAATACTTGTATCTCCGGTCAACAAACCGACCTTATCTTCACCGAACATCGCTACTAAATCCTGATACTTTTGATTTGAGAGCGCCTTTATTGGTGTGGTGTAGAAACATTTCTTACCCGACTCTATTGCCAGGAAAGCAGCAAACTCCCCCACGATTGTTTTACCTGCTCCTGTTGGTGCAGCAACTAAAACAGATTTTCCGCTTTCAAGTGCGTGACATCCCTGTATTTGGAACGGATCTAAACTAAATGGATAACGCTCTATAAAAGTATTTGTGACTTTGTGCGCGTTTCTCGCTTTTGCTTCTGCGAGACGAGCTGCTGGCGTGCTCATGAGGCCATCCAAGTGGCAAGGTTCTGCGGTTCTACACTCACCGAGATTGGCAGCCGCCCGATGAGCTCACCATCGGCGTAAGCGACGGTATCGGCGTCGAGTTTTATAGTTTTAGCTCTTACGAATTCAACTGCGGGATGAGTTACATGCTTTCCACTGTAAACGCGGGGAAAAACCTTTAGTAATTCTAATTTGGAAACTGGATGGAGAATCATGATATCCAAGAAGCCATCGCTTCTATCGGCCATAGGACACAACTGCATGCCACCACCATAAGACGCACCGTTAGCTACAGCAACCAACATGGCCTTAAACCTACGTTGTATACCATCAACTTCTAACTCATATTCAATTGGTCGAAATGCTGGTAACACTGCAAGCGTTGCAAAGTTATATTTCATTTTTCCAGTTACAAATCTATTTCGGTTTGCACGTTCATTGACTTGCGCATCGAAGCCTGTGCTAAGAATTTGCACAAAATTTCGGTTTTCCTGATTGAGCACTATTTTCCCAACATCAATAAGTTTAGGTTTCCAGGTTCTTATGGCTTCAAAAATTTCTGATGGATTGGTCGTTAGCAAGGAATTTGATCGGGCAACATCATTTCCAGTTCCAGCGGGAACAATAAAGAGTGGCACACCAGATCCCGACAAAACTTGACTCGCTAAATGAACTAAGCCGTCTCCACCAATTGAAATTACAGCCCTATAAGTCGTTCTTGAAAGAGCTACACGGAGATCAGTAATCGCTGCCTTCGCATCTATTGGTTCAAGTAGCACAGCTGTTATTGCGTTCTTTTGCGCAAATTTCAGCAAACCCAGAGCTATATCGAGAGCTTTACCACGACCCGATTTTGGATTAACAAGGATTAAAACCTTGGTACTACTCATCAACGACTTCTCGCAGTCGACGCTTTCGATCGACTAGAAGTGAAATACCACCAGCTGCTAGATAGAGCAGATATAACGGAACGGCGAGAAAAAACATCGTGATGGGATCGCCGGTGGGTGTGAAGATCGCCGAAAATAGCGTGATTGCGAATATTGCATAACGCCATGGCTTCAGGATTCCTCGGCCACTTAAAATCCCCGCGAGATTAAGTGCGACCAAAAAAACCGGGAGCTCGAAAGCGATACCAAATACAAAAATTAATTGGGTAACAAAACCTAGATAATCATCAAACCGCACCAAGTTGGTAAGCGAATTTGGGGTAAAACTAAGAAGTACATCGACTGCAATGGGGAGAACTAAATATCCAGCAAAGACTCCAATCGAGAAGAATGGAACTGCGAAAACTACGAAGAGAATTGAATTTCTACGTTCTCGCTTGTGCAACCCTGGTGAGATAAAAGCCCATATTTGATAGAGCCATATTGGTGCTGCGATGAGTGCGCCAATGATTATAGAAATCTTAAACTTCAAATCAATTGGCCCTAAAACACCGTTGATGTACAGAACGCCGCAGCTATCAGATCCAAGTGCTGTGGCCTTCTGTAAATCGCATATGGGCGAAGCCAATCTATTGATTATCCGCTCATACGCAAACCAGCCTACAAAACTTGCCGCGGCTATCGCTAAAGCGGATTTGAAGAGTCGCTTTCGAAGCTCATTGAAATGTTCAATCAATGGCATTGAACGAGCGGATTTTTTGTTCATATAAATTACTTCAAAAGAAATTTAGGTTTATGAATCAGATTTAGGGGTTTCGCCCTTATCGTTCTTGGCGTCGCCATCCTTCATCTCACTCTTGAAAATCTTTAACGATTTAGCGATCGATTTCGCTGAATCAGGTAGCTTTTTCGCACCAAAAAGAAGGACAAAGACGACTGCAATAATAATAAAGTGCCAACCTTCGAGACCACGTAACATTGCTTCTCCACTCTCAATCGATGTGTACCACTGGAAATTCTAGTTCCAATTAAGCGCTCGACCCACTCATTCCTAGGTGTAGCGGCTGAGAATCGCGCCTTTCCGCTTCAAGATCTCGGTGGCCACGCGAGCTGGTGCGATAACTTCAATCCCAGGCCCATAGCCCAAAGCCGTCCTAATTAACCACTCTTCCTCGATTTGTGAAAGGTTCACTTCAAAACTCTCGCCAATTTTAGAGATTTCAGAAATTATCGCTTGATTCTCTTCGATGAAATTTCGCGCAGAAGAGTGAACTAAGAGTTTGGTAGATGGAGCAATTTGTTCTACCAGTCCTTGGTGGTTTTTCGAGCGAATCTCTACCCCCGAAAGCAACTCACATTTTAGAATTCGGTCCAATCTGAAGGTGCGATCCCCTTGCGCCTTATCACACCATGCAATTAGATAATTCATCCTATTCTGGACATAAATCTCTAACGGCAAGATGTTACGTTCGCTCTTCTCATCCTTGTTGGCACTAACGTATTCGATTTTCAACGGTGTCGATTTAGCTATGGCGCTCTCTAAAATAGGGAGGAAATCATTTTTTAATTCTTGATGGACTACAACAAATGGATTCTCTATCTTGATATTACTAAGCAATTTTGCTTGTAAATTCGATATTTCTATTTCTAGATCGCCGGAGCGAATCGATTTCAGTAAATCTAACCCGACCAATATTGCCGCCATTTCATGGCGATTCATGCGTCTAGGTGAATGCAGCGATTGTGGTTCTGAAACTGTTACATATCCATCTTCATAATACATATCGATTAATTCCAACGGCGTATAGCCAGGAAGGCCACACATATGTATCAATATTAAATCTTCATTAATTTGATTTTCACTCACACCGAATACCTCAGCGAGTTCTGTGATTGAAATACCTTGATGTTCGAGTAAATATGGCACTAAATCCAATGCTCGCGAAGTTCGCTCTAGGGCAGATTCGCTCATCTAGAACTCCCTTCCAACGTTGCAACAAGCGAGTCAGCTAACGATTTTGGTTCCAATATTTTGACGCTATCGCCATGCCAGATAATTTCTCTTAAGAATAGACTTTCATTGTTGTAGGCAATCTCATAAATGTCATATCCATCCTTCTCCTCTAAATATTTTCCACGATTTCGTAGAATTAGTGCGGCATCCTTAATTATTGCAATCTTGGATATTCGTTTGAGATCAAATTCTGACTGAGACAGAAAGGTTTTTGCCTCGAAATCTTCAGGTATTTCATAAGAACTTCGCTTCTTCGCAATTGTTGCCGCGGAAACAAATCTAGAGAGTTTGAAAAGACGGATCTCGTTGCGATCCAAATCGAAACCAATCAAATACCAAAAACCATTCCAGAAGAGAATTTTATATGGATTTACGCGTCGCTCCTTCAGGCTTTGTGAATCGTAGGAGAAGGAGATCGTGGATCGATTGGAAATAGCTTTGGTAACAATTTCCAATAAATTTGCCGGATTTTCAAAGCGATATTTAAGTTTGATATCCAGATCAAGGGTTGTTGGAACCCCCAATGATTGCAGTTTGCGAATACCACCTTGGGCATCAGGCGCAAAGGCGGTGTCATTCCATAGATTGGCGGCAATTGAAATTATTGCCATCTCACGCGGGGTTAAATCTGGAACAACCAGTTCATATGATTTTTGAGGTATTCGATATCCAGGTTCATCTTCAAAGAAGTTATCAAGATCACCAACTTCGATTTCAATTCCAAGTGATCGAAGATCGTCCTTATCGCGTTCAAACATCCGCTCTTTAGCTTCTTGCGACCCTTCGTAGCCGAAAACGTTCTCAAGAATTTGACTCTTCTTCAAGTATCGCTTGGTTGAGAGCAGGGCGAGAGTTAAGTTGATAAGTCGTTCGGTTTTGCGATCTGACACAAGAAAACCCTAG
>JAPLAY010000023.1 GCA_026393035.1 Actinomycetota bacterium | reverse complement strand
CGGCTACTTCACCAGCGATAACTCTTAGCAAAGTTCCACCATCCCTTGATGCCAGAAGCTTTACATCTGCTGCACGCAAATCTTGATATGCCGGCTTCGACCATTTCTTCTCCGCAGGCAGATTTACCCAGAGTTGAAAGCCGTGAAAAAGCCCACCGCTCATAACTAAATGTTCTGGTGGAGTTTCGATATGCAAAATTCCAGCGCCCGCAGTCATCCATTGGGTATCGCCATTTGTAATTGTTCCGCCGCCGCCATGATTATCTTTATGAACAAAGATGCCATCAATAATGTAAGTAACAGTTTCAAAACCGCGATGTGGATGCCAAGGCGTTCCTTTTGGTTCACCCGGCGCGTATTCAACTTCACCCATTTGATCTAGATGAATAAATGGATCAAGTTCTGCCAAATCAACACCAGCGAATGCTCTACGAACTGGAAAACCTTCGCCTTCGAAACCCTGCGGCGCAGTAGTAACGCTCTTAACACCACGAGCCCTCGCTGATGGTTCGGCGATAACTCTTGGCAATATTGTTATGTCGGCGACGGTTACTGCAGGCAAGTTATTTCTCCTCTATAAAAGTATTAATTCAATGCTCATATATTAGTTTAATATTAAACCAATTCAAGTTGAAAGCTTAATATGCGACTAGTCTTAACGGTATGAAGTTAGGTAAATCCACACTCGCGAAGCTAACGCTTTCACTTATTTGCGTGTTGCTTGCAACAAGTTGTGGGCTACCAACTGGCAATGAACGCCCGGATGATTCAAAGCTGCGCGATGGGGTAAAACTCTTAATGACGCAATTTGAATCCAAATATCCACAGTCGGTTAATTGGGATAAGTCGAAAGTAAAGGCGCAAATATCTCAACGGTTTCCTAAAGGAATTGCTACCGAGGCTGGTTGGACTATTAAGTGGCCAGATGCAGTAACTGGTGAATTAAGCAGCGTTGTTGTTCCCTGGATAATTCTTGCGCAGTACCCAACTAAATTTGCGAAAGATGTAAATACTTATAACGGAGGAGAGCCGGTAGTTGCAGGCGTTGCAGCGCAAATTACAAAGATGCAACAAGATACTTTCGGAAGCACATTCTTTGCCGCTGTAGTGAATCAACGGGTTTCAAAGGTGGATGGACGTTGGATTATTTTTACAACAATCCCCTATCTACCAGTAACAGATCCAGCATATGGTTTTGCTGAATCTATAAATGGCAAGTGGAAAATTGTAGATTTTGGAACGGCAACTGTTGGTTGCAACAAAGTTCCACCCCAAGTACAACGAGAGTTTGGCTTTAGCTGTCCACCGAAGTAAATTTCTCGGGGCTTGCAGCAAAAGTGTCTGCGCAACCTTGCATGCAGAAGTAATAATTTTTTCCATTTAGCGCGTAGGTTGCTGGCGCATCTGAAATTCGAACTTGCATGCCGCATACCCAATCTTTCGCAAACTCTTGATTTTCGCCATCTGTTCTCTGAGTTCGATACATCCAATAAACCCAGATAATCAAGAGAAGCGCTACTACATTTAGAATGGTCGTGTAATTCCAGCCAATTGAGTTGGAATGTGACATGTTGTGCGTGACCTTTGGGATCTGTCCAAGGGCGCTAAATATTGCCTCAGTTATGAAACCACTAAGGCTCATTACAAGCCAGAAGACCAGAGTTAAGCGGATAGCTAATTTGGTTCCATAATATTTACGGTAAATCAGTACTAACGGAAGTGAAATAAGATCAGCAAAAATAAATGCGATTGTTCCACCAAAAGTTATTCCACCATGCCAAAGTGCTGCAGCTAGTGGCACATTTCCAACTGAACAAACAAAGCTAATAAAGGCAATGACTGGTCCAATAATTGCATTTTCGATACTTGAAATTACACCTCGATCTGAAAGAAATAGCGCGCTCCAGAATGAGGCTGGAATTAATTTCGCAGCCAGCCCTGCGACAACAAATCCAACAATGAGTTCGGTTCGAAGCATTTTAAAATCACCAATGGTGTAACCGGCAGCATCGTGCCAAGTCGCCTTCTTCTCGGAATTTGAGTTATCCATCGCTTCAAAGCTCGCTTGTGATTGTGCAATTAACTTTGCTGGTATGAGCCTTGGTATCAAGAGCTTCAAGAGAAAAATCATTATTGTGCCGCCGATAAATTCTGCGACAGCAAATTGCCATCCCATAAGTATCCAGAGAACGAGTCCTAGTTCAATTACTAAATTTGTACTAGCAAACATAAAGACCATGGAAGCTGTGAAATTAGCGCCTTTAGAGAAGAGGCTCTTTGCTAATGCACTTGCCGAATAGGAACAAGATGAACTTATAACTCCGAATAGCGATGCTTTCGTAATACTTTTCGCACTCGCATCGCCCAATTGCTGGCGCATATTTTTCCGAGATACAAATGCTTGCACAGCGCCAGAGAGTGTAAATCCGATAACAAGGGCCCAGAAGGTATGGAAGAACATCCACCAGGCTTCAATTAATCCATCAATAATTATTTTGGTTTCCTCAAACTTTCATGCTTTATTTCTTTTGATTTTTCATGAATCTTTCGAATCTGCAATTCAAGCGCTGTTACTGCTTTATCAAAGGCCGCTAAATCATTAAAGCCCGTTCCTTCAGATCGCATAAAGGGGCCGGCGCCAGTTGTTGTTAAGTGGACTTCGTGAGATGACTTACCGAAGCGCGGATTTTGTTCATGTTTAATTTCAACTTTTATACTTTCAACTTTGACACTGAATCGATCAAGTGCTTTTAATTTTTCGGTAACTATTCCTCTGAAATCTTCAGCCAAGTTTGCATTTCTGGCGTGTATTACGATTTCCATGAGATCTCCTACTCGAATCGAAAGCCTTCATATGAAGTTGTATTTACCTCTTTAAGTTACACCCATTTGCGTATTCTGGCAGTAGGATTCAAGTGAAATGAATCGCCTACGAGAATTTATTCCGAACCGTGCCGATTATAAAAGTGCTCGCACTAATTGGCGCAAAGACTTATTGGCTGGAATCACAGTTGGAATCGTTGCTCTTCCGCTAGCACTGGCATTTGGAATTACAACTGGGGCTGGAGCCGGCGCTGGGTTAATCACAGCAATCCTTGCCGGGTTAATTGCAGCAGTTTTTGGCGGCTCGAACTTTCAGGTAAGCGGTCCTACTGGTGCAATGACTGTTGTATTAGTTCCAATTGTTAGCAAATATGGTGTTGAAGCTTTAATTCCACTCGGTTTCTTTGCCGGGCTGTTAACCCTAATTCTTGGTCTCATCAGAGCTGGTTCAATCATTAACAGAGTTCCGTGGCCAGTAATGGAGGGCTTTACTCTGGGAATTGCGATTGTTATTGCGTTGCAACAATTTCCAACCGCACTCGCTACGCCATCAATTGATGGTGGGCGTACGGTGACTACAGCTTGGCGCACTCTTAAAGGCGCTCTTGATAGCGGATTAAATTATTCAGCCATATTTATTGTTGTTCTTACTTTGGTAGTTAAGTTCACCTATCCAAAGATTGCTCGCAAGGTTAAATTCCATACTCCTGCCAGCTTTATTGCAATAGTTTTCAGTTCAGTTGTTGTATTCGCCTTTGGCATAAGTGTTCCTACTGTTGGCGAATTACCGAAGGCCATATTTCATATTCAGAAATTTTCATTATTTGGGCTCAGCCTTTATCAATTAATTACTGCGGTTATTTCGATTGCGCTCTTGGCTTCAATTGAGTCACTCCTTTCAGCGCGAGTAGCGGATCAGATGTCGCACATTCATGAATTGAAAGATAGGTACCATCCGAATCGTGAATTATTTGGACAAGGTCTAGCTTCAGTAGCTTCATCGCTATTTGGGGGAATGCCAGCAACAGGTGCAATTGCCCGAACCGGAGTGAAGATTCGATCCGGAGCTAAATCACGATTGGCTGCGATATTTCACGCCACATTTTTACTTGCAGTCGTCTTGGCACTTTCGCCAATAATTTCAAAGATTCCAATGTCTGCTTTGGCGGGAGTTCTACTCGGAACTTCTTATCGAATGGCGAGCCCAGCAAATCTGCGAGAGATTCTGCGAACTACTCGACTTGATGGATCAATCTTGCTGGCCACAGCTCTTATCGTGATTTTTGTAGATCTAATTTGGGGAATCGTAATTGGTACGGCGCTCTACTTTATTTTTAGCAAATTAAAAAAGAAGTGAATTAAAGCGGAAGTAAGTAAATAATTAGCGTAATAACAAGAGCTAGCGATAGCGCTTGAACCAGAATTGATATTGCAGTTTTGCGATCTGCTTTGCGATCCTCAGGTGATGCAACTCTTGATAACTTTCCAAGTGAGCCAAAGTTAAAAGTTCCCATTAAGCCAAAGGCTAAACAGAACTTTCGACGAGATTGAATAAAGCCAACTGCGAAAATCATTGCTGGAACAAATACACCAAGGCGAGCGCTTCTTTCAGCGCTTACATTTATCAATCCAATTACAGTGCTGATTGTTAGAATTAAACCAATTAGCGCAACAAATTGGCGACGTCTAATCTCGCCTTTTCCGATATTGCAACTTCCGGCAATGTAATCCATTTAATTAAACAGATTCGCGGTCATCATCCGCAAAAATTTCGTGATCGTCATCGCCACTCTGAGCGACCCAATCAAATGCGGCCTTCAACGCTGCGGCGACTACTGCAATAAAGGTAAGTGCAGCAACCATTCGGCGAAAGGCTTTTATCATGAGACAAATCTACCTTAGGAGTTAAGAGCTTTGCGCTTCGAGAACTGCGGCGGCGGCATTGTGTCCTGGAATACCACTGACTCCACCACCTCTGATTGCACCAGCCCCGCATAAGAAAAGATTTGGGATATCGGTTTCAACGCCCCAGCCCGGCTTCTCATTATCTTCTCTGAAAGGCATCGAGAGATCTTTGTGGAAAATATTGCCTCTTGGAAGACCAATCTCCTCGTCTAAATCAAGTGGGCTCTTAATTTCAATGCAGAGCGAACCGTCAGAATTCTTAGCCAGACAGCTCTCAATCGGATCAACCAAGTATTCATTTAATTGAGCAAGCAGTCGTTCAAGAATTATCGCCTTACTTGCCTTGTTATCTTTCTCGAAGAGCGCTGCCGGAGTATGTATTCCAAAGAGCGTTAACGTATGGAAACCACGTTCAACCAAGTCAGCGCCAAGAATTGAGAGATCTGAGAGCGTGTGGCAATACATCTCAGCTGGAACCTTTGTCGGGATCTTTCCAGATGCTGCTTCATCAAATGCCCGTTGAAAATCTGAATACCTTTCATCAAAGTGAAAAGTTCCAGCAAATGCTAATTTAGGATCCGTCCCACATTTAAGCCTTGGCAATTTGGTAAGCAACATATTTACTTTAACCTGGCTGCCATCAAGTGTTGCAGGTGGCTTGGTGCCCAAAATATTTGCTAATTTCCCTGGCGCTAAATTAGCCAGTAGGTATTTGCTAGTGAAACTTTGCTGGCGGTTCTTGGTCGTGAATACGCCTTCAGATTTGGAAATTTCAGTTACTTCGCTATCTACAACAAATTTAACGCCGAGAGATTCTGCAAGTTCGATGAGTTCAGAGACTAATGCACCCATGCCACCTTTCGGCACATTCCAAGCACCAGTTCCATTTCCAATCAAGTGGTAAATAAAACAGATATTAGCAACCAAATCTTTAGCATCTGAGAAAGTACCAATTAAGCCATCAGTTAAAACAATTCCACGGACTAAATCACTTTCAAATCTCGCCTCTAAAACTTTACCTAGCGGTACTTCAATTATTTCATCCCAAATTTTATGGCTTACCTTCGCCTTAAGTTCTGAGCGAGTAGGCAATTTTCCCAACATCGTTGGCGCAATTACATCAGCAAGTTTTTGCACATCAGCATAAAAAGATTTCCAAGCTTCTATTTCGCTATCTCCGCTGGTGATTTCTTTAAAATCGCTCTTGGTCTGACCCACTAAACCTTTTGTGATTAGAAGCCCTAGATCTTGATTACCAATATTTTCCGGGGTAAATGATGAGACTGAACGATCAATTGTTTCAAATTTCAAACCTAGGTCTGCAACAATTTTATCGGGCAGAAGTGATACTAAATATGAATACCTAGAGAGCCGAGCTTCATACTCTGGAAATACTTTCTGACTTACCGTTGCGCCACCAAGTGAGCCATTTTTTTCCAAGATTGCAACGCTTAAACCAGCCTTCGCTAAATAGCACGAAGCAATCAAGGCATTGTGGCCGCCGCCAATGATTACTACATCAAAGTTATTTGGCACAAGAAACTATCCGCTTTACTGCTTCTTCAATAATTTCTTCACTTGTTGCAAAATTTAAACGAACAAACTGTCCTGATTCTGGTCCAAATGAAATTCCAGAATTAAAGGCGACCTTCCCAGTTTCAAGCAAAAACTCCGCTGGATTTTCGCCAAGGTTTAGTGAGGTGAGATCTAGCCATGCCAGATATGAGGAATCAGGAATGCGGTAACCAACTGTTGGTAACTTCTCATCTAGCAATTTCTTTATAAATCTGCGATTGCTCTCCATGGTTTCTAGAGCGCTATCTAGCCAGTCGTTGCACTCATATGCGGTTGCGGATGCAACGGCGCCAAAGAGCGAGGCCCGATAGTGAACTGCCATCGGCATGGATTTTGCACGTTCAAGTTGTTTTGGATGCGCCGTAATAATTGTGGCGCATTTAAGTCCAGCTAAGTTCCAAGTTTTGCTTGCAGCAGTCACGCAGATACCAACTTCACGCGCGCTCTCACTTACTGCAAGAAATGGCACAAATTGTTTTGCATCATAAGTTAGAGGTGCATGAATTTCATCGCTAAAAACGGTAACGCCATATTTTTTCGCTAAATTAGCGAGTGTTGAAAGTTCTTCTCTAGTAAAGACGGTTCCGACTGGATTGTGCGGGCTGCATAAGAAGTGCGCCTTAACGCCAGCTGCATAGCCACGCTCTACTGCGTCTAAATCAAGGGTGTAGTGCAAGCCGTTCTTAACTAGCGGTGCATCATAAGATTTGCATTTCAATTCCGAAATCCAATTATTCATATTGTGATAAACCGGTGAATTAATCATTATCGAATCACCAGGGTTGACCACGGTTCGTGCAATCTCAACCATGCCTACCCCAACATCGGTTGCGACAAATACTTGCCCCGGATCTATCTCCCAGCCCCAACGCGCCTTTGCAAATTTTGCAAGGTTTATCGCAAGCTCAGGTATCGGTCCTAAATAACCAGTGTCTGATCCTTTAACCATCTCACCGAGCACATCGCGAATTGGTTGTGCAATCTCAAAGTCCATCTCTGCAACAAATAGCGGTAGTACTTCGGTTCCATATTCTCGCCACTTTGCACTTCTGCGCGGTTGTAATTTAGCTAAAGATAGCGCTGAAATTTTGGCCATTACTTACTCTTCCGCGTCTTTAACAAACTTAGGATGGCCGTGAATACAAGTGTGAAAATAATAAATCCAAGACTTACTTGAAGTGAGATATGTGGAATTTTGTAATTGCCAATGTGATCCCAGTGTTGCGAGTGAAGCGCCTCAATTAAAAGTTTTATCCCGATAAAAGCCAGGATTGCTGAGAGTCCTTCTGTTAGGTAAACCAACTTTTTCATGAGTCCACCGATTAAGAAATAGAGCTGACGCAAACCCATTAGCGCAAAGATATTGGCAGTAACAATTATGTAAGGATCTTTTGTTAACCCGAAAATCGCTGGAATCGAGTCAAAAGCAAAGAGAACATCGGTCATCGCAATTGCGACAAGTGCCAAGGTAAAGGTTGAAGCGCCCTTGTTGCGAAGATAGGAAATGAATCTTCCTTCCTCCCACTCCTCCTCTTCGCTCTCTTTAATAAGTGTGTATGCGGTGTAGATCAAGAATGCACCAAAGAAGAAGAAAATCCAGGAAAATTTAGTAACTACAACTGAGCCGATAGCTATAAAGCCGCCGCGCATTAAGAGTGAAGCTGCGATGCCAAATAGTAAAACTAACTGTTCTTTCTCTTTTGCGACTTTTAGCCGAGCAAGAATCAAAACGAATACAAAGAGATTATCGAAAGATAAGGAGTACTCAGTTAACCAGCCAGCAAAAAATTCTTTCTGTGCTTGTTCATCAGCCCATTGGCCTAGTGAGATTCCAAAAATTACCGCTAGGGCAATATAAAAAAACGTCCACCTTGTGGCTGTTGCTAGCGAGGTTTCAGAGTTACGTTGGCGATATGCCATCGCGAAGTCGAAGGTTAAAACTAGTAGGAGGGCAACAACCGTAACTTCCCAAATGCCCAAGCTCATGGTTCGTAAAATACATTAGTTTTGTGGATTAGACACCTCAAAGGGCAAAACTACGATGTAAATTCCACTCCGGTACTCGAATGGCAGTCATAACCATTTGGATTTTTAGCCAAGTATTTTTGGTGATACTCCTCAGCCACCCAGTATGTATGCGGTTCTGCACTTTCAATTTGGGTCACAATTTGTCCAATGCCCTCCGCCGTTAAAAGTGATTGATAAATATCCTTAGTTGCAAGCGCTTCGCTTAATTGTTCCTGGGAAGTTGTGAAAATTGCGCTCCGATATTGGGTTCCGATATCACCACCTTGTTGATTTAACGATGTGGGATCATGCATTACCCAAAACTCTTCAAGTAACGTGCGATAAGAAATTAACTTTGGGTCAAATTTAACGCAGACTATTTCTGCATGATTTGTTACTCCTGTACAAACTTGTTCATAACTTGGATTTGCTCTATTGCCGCCCATGTAACCGACGCTAGTTACAAGTACTCCTGCTAGTTGCCAGAATCTGCGTTCTGCGCCCCAGAAGCAACCAGTTGCAAAATATGCTTCATTTATCTGATTCGATTCATTGGATTGATTCACGGCGCAATCATTTCAGATTATTTGTACTTACAGTTAACTGGCTACAATTAATGCGTAATACACTTATGCACACTGCGCCCCCGTAGCTCAGTGGATAGAGCACCGCCCTCCGGAGGCGGGAGCGCAGGTTCGATTCCCGCCGGGGGCACAAATCACATAATCATTTATCAAATGTCCTTGTTATGTTCGCAAATTCACGGGAGAATACGACTTATGTAAATGGCAGTTATTGCCTTTTACTTCCCCGATTTAAGAATAATTCTTTAGAAGGAGCTCACTAATCATGGATTGGCGCCATCAATCTGCTTGCCGCGATGAAGATCCGGAACTATTTTTTCCGGTCGGCAACACTGGTCCAGCCCTGGCTCAAATCGAAGAGGCAAAAAAAGTTTGTAATCGCTGCATTGTTAAGGACCCATGTCTCGCTTGGGCACTTGAGAGTGGTCAGGATGCCGGAGTATGGGGCGGACTTTCTGAAGATGAACGTCGCGCGCTTAAGCGTCGTGCCGCACGTAACCGCGCTCGTCAAATAGAGAATCAAAATAGCTTCTAATTTTTTCTGCTTACTTTAAAACTTTAGAACAGCTTGAGTTTCACTTCCCACACGCACTAGTTCGATACTTCCCTTTAGTTCATTCTCGGTAAGAGTCTTCACAATTTGTAAGCCCAGGTTTGAAGATTGATCCCAATTGAAGTCCGTTGGAAGTCCAACTCCATCATCAATAATCTTAACTTCGCAATCTTGTGCGGTGCGAACAATCTCAATTCGTAATTTTTCGCCCGAGTTTGCCAGGCCATGTTCAAGGGCATTGTGAATTAGCTCAGTAATAACAAGGGCAAGTGGCGTAGCTATTTGCGAATCAAAAGTGCCAAATGTTCCCAACTTCTCAATGCTAATTTTGTGGGTGCTAAGTTCGATTGCGTTATGAACGATACGGTCATAAACCTCATCAAATGCCACGGATTCCGTCGAACTATTTGAAAGCGTTTCATGGACAATCGCAATTGAAGCAACTCGGCGAACGGCCTCTTCCAGCGCAAGCTTTGCAGTTTCATCTTCAACGCGGCGAGACTGCAAGCGAAGCAGCGCCGAAACTGTTTGCAGGTTGTTCTTAACTCGGTGATGAATTTCTCGGATAGTCACATCTTTTGTAACTAAAGCACGATCTCGTCTACGTAATTCAGTAACGTTGTGAAGTAAAACAATAGCGCCGATATGGTCCGAACCAGCTACTAGTGGCATCACCAAAAGATCAAAAATTCCGCTCTCATTTTCAAACTCTTCACGGCGCAAGTTTTTACCGCTCATCATGCTTCGCCAAGATTCATCTGTTGGAATACCTAAATTTGGTTTAACGCTTTCAATTACATCGCCAAGTTGATGACTTTCGAGTTCACCACTCCAGCCAGCACGGTTAAATGCTGATCGTGCATTTGGACTTGCATATGTAATTAGCCCATTTGCATCTAACCGAACTAAGCCATCACCAACACGTGGAGCTGATTCAGATCGATAAAAACTATTTTGAATCGGGAAAGTTCCTTCAGCCACCATCTGATAGATCTTGTGAGCGATTTCGCGATAATTAAGCTCTAAGCGAGATGGTGAACGCATGAGTTCGGCATTTCTATGTCGAGAAATTACTGCGATCACACGGCCAGCAAAATAAACCGGAACCGTCTCCTCTTTAATAAGTATTTCGCCAACCATCTCGGCTTCTGAGTCTCGATCAATTTCACCAGTAGAAAGTGCACCATCAATACGTGGATTACTTCCCCAATTAATAACGTTACCGATTACATCATGTGCAAAAACGGTTGCCGCTGTTGTAGGGCGAATATGCGCCATTGCAATATGGCCGTCGGGCCAGGATTGGTAATCCTTACGCTTTGGAATCCAGAGAATTAAATCTGCAAAAGATAAATCCGAAAGTAATTGCCACCCAGCAAGGAGTTCCATCAAGTGAGCGCGATCAACGTTAGTAAGCGCAGTTTGCGAGGAGATTAATTCATCAACGCTTAGCATTAATCCCCCTCAAAAGTTAGCTCACTAGCTTGCTATTTAACTACCTGTGCAAGCCTACCAATCTCTGCGATTGTCTTACCAAATGCGCTTCCTCGCTTAGCTGGCATCGCCAAACTGGTATTTATCTCCTCGTGTGCCGGCAAGATGAAGGAGACTTCACCGTCACAAATTTTTGTAAATCTGTTAGCTAAGGCTCGTCCTTCACGGGTGCTGCGGGATTGATTCAAAATATAAATAATTGGTAGTTTTCTCAACAGAACAGGAAACTGTGAAATGAACTGTTCAAGTCTGATCAAACTTAAGCCGTTCGATTTACAGAGATAAATTAAGGTGGTTGTTTCCTCTAAGGTCCGATTGATAAAACCGGCCTGCCAACGTCGATCATTAACAACTTCTTCCAGAGGTGGAAGTGGGCCCAAATCCACAACAGATATCCGGGAATCGTCAGCAATCGAAATTTCCGAAGATTTACTCAAGGTAGAAATATTTACCAAAGCAAGATTTTCGCTGCTCTTAATCGCACGGCCAAGTAGATAATCGAGTGCTGGTGCTCGGCTATCTGCATCGTAGATACTTACGTCAGAGGTTGTTGCAAGATAGTTGGCAATATTTAGAGCCACCGAACTTCTGCCAGGAGCGCCCACAGTTCCAGTAATCGTGATGACACAAGGTTGTTTTCGAATCCCGCTCACGGTTTGAGCAACTTCATGGCTGACTGAGGATTCAATTAATAGTGGCAATCGAAGTTGGCCTCTTATATGTGTCATTAATATATGAGAGTTAGTCTCAATATTATCTAGACAGATATGAGTAACTTTTGGCGACAAAAATTTGCCTAACTCCTCCTGATTAAAATCAGGTAAGTCACTTTTATAGATGACGACAGTCCGCAGCGCCCCAGTACGTTCAACTAGAAAATTAGATAATCCAGTCATGTCGATTGCCCGAAAAATTATGCTCCACCCTTGACTAAAGAGAAGTTGAGAGACAAAATCTTCACAATCTGCATCGCTTATTGCTGTGATTACTTGTAACTGTGGAATTTCAGATTGCACTTCGCACCACCACTACTCTTGAATTATTTAGAGCTGCGAGAAGTTTCATTACTTCGAACTCGGGAATCTTTAACACAATTCCAATCTCGCCTCCCATATCCTTAGATTTCTGATCTATGCTTTCAACTAGAACTGCTTCACTAATTAATTCAGTTCGTGCCGCCTTAGTTGAATTCAAATTGGCTTGTGGTAAGTAATAGATATCGACTACCTGCCCAGAAGTTAAGTCATTTGGGAGATCATTTCGAGCGATTCTAAGTGGCACGCTTCGCGTTGCTTCACCCGCAAATGAAACTGAAACTGCTCTTCTTGGAATTAATTCCCCGCTTGCGATTCGTCTATTTGATATTCCATTATGGATTGCATTTCTGGAAGACATATATTCGTTGATTGATTCGGGCAAAAACACTTTAACTGCCCTGATATTCGAATTGCTAATTTCATCACCAGGCATAATCTCAGAACTAGCGGCCCATACCGTTACCGATTGATTAGCCTTTCCGGTAATAGCAATTGCAGCAATAAGCGAGATAACTAACAATCCAATCGCGAAGTAAGTTCTGGTTGTTGCCCTATTGAGAGCTATTTCTTTTAATTTTGTAACGTTTAGGTTTTTCATGGGCCATGAATACGCAATTTTCCAGAATTTTTTGCAGCGCTGTCCACAGATTTACTCTCGGTAGCCAAGAAGGATGCGCTAAAAATTCATCCTTTGGGATGAGGTTTCCAACCAATTTCTGCGCGAAAGTCCGGAGATGGAAAATAGCGAATCAAATTATCGTGTCTGCAATTACGGAACTCCAGGATCTAAAACTCCTATCAATACTGCGCTTTGGACGCACCCAATGCTTGCCTTTTACATGGAATCAAAACCAGTCATAGCACCGAAAGTTCCAACAAAACTTTACTTGGTGCCGACTCCTGAATACTTTGGCCGTGGAGTAGAAGATTCAACCGATCCAGAGTTCTTAGCCAAACCATCTCCGTTATCAGATTTGCCTGATATTCAAGAATGGGTTACGAAATTTGCATTGAGTATTGTAGAGATTTGGGCCGGGCGAAGGTCTGCAAATCAATTATCGAGATGGTGTCACAGACAAGTTCATCAACAATTGTTAGTGAAATCTTCCATAATGAAAGTTTCGCCAAAAATAAGAAAGATTTATATTAGCCAGCCAATCGAAGGTGTCGCTGAAACAACTATTACTCTGCGAATTGGCGAACGAGTCCGTTCCTTAATCCTTAGATTTGAAGGAGTAGATAAGCGATGGCTCTGTACCGAGCTAGTGCTGCTCTAACTTAAATATGAGTTAAGCAGCGCCGTGACAACGCTTGTATTTGCGGCCAGAGCCACAAGGACAAGGGGCGTTACGTGATGTTCCGCCAGTTGTAACTGCGGCACCATCTTCATCTGCAGCTGAATATCGAAGTTCGCTCTGTGGTTTAACTGCCGGGCTTAAGCCTTTGGCTTCAACGCCACCAGAATCTTCTTCGACATTTACCTCAACATTAAAGAGATATCCAACTAGCTCTTCCTTAATTGCGTCCATCATTGCTGCGAATAAGTCGTAACCCTCTTTTTGATATTCAACAAGTGGATCGCGTTGTGCCATTGCACGAAGCCCAATACCTTCTTGTAGATAATCCATTTCATAAAGATGTTCGCGCCACTTGCGATCTAGAACAGAGAGCAAAATCTTGCGCTCTAGTTCGCGTGTAACTGTTGGAGTAAGAGTTTCTTCTCGCTCTTCATAAGCTTTCTCGACATCGCCAAGCACGCGATCAAGAATGAATCCTTGATCAAGGCCGGAACGTCCACCTACTTCATTAACTAGATCTTCTACTGAGAATGAAATTGGGTAAAGCGCCTTAAGCGCGGTGTGGAGAGTATCGAGATCCCAATCCTCACCGAAGCCTTCGCTGGTAGCGGCTTGAACATAGGCAGTAATGGTGTCGACGATAAATGTCTTAACTTGTTCTTGGATATCTGCACCTTCAAGAACTTCGCGACGTTCGCTATAAACAACTTCACGTTGGCGATTCATAACATCGTCATACTTCAATACATTTTTACGCATTTCAAAGTTAAGAGATTCAACTTGAGTTTGTGCTGATCGGATCGCATTTGAAACCATTTTGGATTCGATTGGAACATCATCTGCAACGCCAGCAGCTCCAAGGAATCTTTCGACAATTCCCGAGTTAAATCGACGCATCAAATCATCTTGAAGTGAGAGGTAGAAACGAGATTCACCTGGATCGCCTTGGCGACCAGAACGACCACGTAACTGATTATCAATTCGACGAGATTCATGGCGCTCTGTTCCAAGAACATAAAGTCCACCAAGTTCAACAACAACTTCGTGTTCCTTCGCGACAGCGGCTTTCTGTTTCGCTAACTCATCGGCCCATGCAGCTTCATACTCTTCTGGAGTTTCAACTGGATTAAGCCCACGACGTTGTAATTCAAAGTCAGCCATAAATTCTGGGTTTCCACCAAGCATGATGTCAGTTCCACGGCCAGCCATATTTGTTGCGACTGTTACTGCGCCAACAGTTCCTGCACGCGCAATGATTGCTGCTTCACGTTCGTGTTGTTTCGCATTCAAAACTTCATGTGGGATTCCACGCTTTTTAAGCAGCGAAGATAGCTCTTCTGATTTCTCGACTGAGACAGTTCCAACCAATACTGGCTGGCCCTTCTTGTGGTGGGCTGCAATATCTTCAGCACTTGCCGCAAATTTTGCGAGTTCTGATTTATAAATTAAATCTGGTTGATCAATACGTTGCATCGGGCGGTTTGTTGGGATTGGAATAACACCAAGCTTGTAAATTTGCATCAATTCTGAAGCTTCGGTCATCGCTGTTCCAGTCATACCTGAAAGCTTTTCGTAAAGACGGAAATAGTTCTGCAAGGTGATAGTTGCAAGAGTTTGATTCTCATCTTGAATTTCAAGGCGCTCTTTTGCTTCAAGGGCTTGGTGCAAACCTTCGTTATAACGACGTCCCGCAAGCATGCGGCCGGTGTGCTCATCAACGATAAGCAATTCGCCATTCATAACAACATAATCTTTATCACGCTTGAAAAGTTCTTTAGCTCGAATTCCATTATTTAAATAGCCAATCATTGGCGTATTCACTGATTCGTAGAGGTTCTCAATCCCAAGTAGCTCTTCAACCTTTGTAACACCAAGTTCGAGCACACCAACCGTGCGCTTCTTCTCGTCTACTTCGTAGTGAACATCGCGCTCTAATTTAAGAGCGATATTTGCAAATTCTACGTACCATTTTGTTGGCTTATCAGCTGGTCCAGAAATAATAAGTGGAGTTCTAGCTTCATCAATCAGAATCGAGTCTGCCTCGTCAATAATTGCAAAGTTATGTTCACGTTGGACACAATCTTCTAGCGTCCAAGCCATGTTGTCGCGCAAATAATCGAAGCCAAATTCGTTATTTGTTCCATAAGTAATATCTGCTGCATACGCTTCACGGCGTTCTGCTGGTGTCATATTAGAAAGAATTACGCCAACTTTTAAGCCGAGGAAACGGTGAATACGACCCATCCACTCGCTATCGCGCTCTGCTAAATAATCGTTAACTGTTACAACGTGCACACCTTTACCGGTGAGTGCATTTAAATAAGCTGGAAGAGTTGATACGAGAGTTTTACCTTCACCGGTGCGCATTTCAGCGACGTTGCCTTTGTGAAGTGCTGCGCCACCCATAACTTGAACGTCATAATGTCGTTGCCCAAGTGTGCGCTTTGCAGCTTCACGAACAGTTGCGAATGCTTCAGGAAGTAGATCATCTAAAGACTTTCCAGCAGAAAATTGATCTTTTAATTTTTTAGTCTGGCTACGTAGATCCGCATCGCTTAAAGCAGAAATCTCTGGCTCAAATGCCAGAACATCTTTAGCAATCTTTTCGAGTTGGCGAATGTGGCGACCTTCTCCAGCACGCAAAATCTTGTCTAGTAGCGGTGACACATTTCCTCTTTCGTCTAAAGGATTTCTCTAAAGGGCCGCGCTAGCGGGCATGGGCATATCTTAATGTGTAAATCCATTGGTCGCACACGAAGTCAGGACCCCCTTAACAGCAATACCTACGCCTTTTAGCGCACGATTTGCCGCCAAGACCGTGCTCCCGGTCGTAACCAAATCGTCCACTAAAAAGATCGGAGATTTAGAAAGATTAATTTTGTTGAATCTAAAAACCTCCGCTTCAGCTATTGCAAATGCTCCTTTCATATTTATCTCTCTCTCATGAATATTTAAGGTTGATTGATCACTTATTTTTCTGGAATGGCGCAGGCAATCAACTACATTGAATTCGACTTCACTATTCAATAGCTCAAGCTCCTTTACTAATTTAATGACATGTGAGAATCCACGTGCCCGATCTGCAGCTCTTCTAGATGGAATCGGAATCAAGAAGACTAAGTTTTCAACTGTAGCCAATTTAAGAGCAGAGGATAAATATTCGGCTAATAGCAATCGGGCAAATCTATTGTCGCCTTCCTTTGCCGCGAGAATAATATGAGAAATTGCTGGCGAGAATTCACTCCCTGCAAAAACTCTTATGGAACCACGATTTACGATATTTCTGCGGCTTTTTAGCTTTGCAAAACAGAGCAAACAGATTCCAAGTCGTGCATCTAATTCTAAATTAGTAGCAAAACATAGATGGCATTTCTTCTCGAATATCAGAGTCGCTAGTTCTGAAAAGATATTCACAAGCGGAGTATTTCTTAGACTTTGGCTTAGGAATTAAATCTAGAAATCCTTGTGAATTTAATCTGGCTGTGCAGAAATTGGTCTTGACTGAATTGATCCACCGGCAAATTTTGGAATAGTTAATACGAAATGAGCGCCTTGACCACGAACGCCCCACACATCGATTTCACCTTGATGCAACTTCGCATCCTCAAGTGCAATTGAAAGTCCAAGGCCGGTACCGCCTGTTGTGCGTGCGCGCGAACTATCTGCGCGCCAGAAACGTTCAAATAGCAACTTCTTATCTGTGTAATTAAAACCAACTCCGTAGTCACGAACACCTATTGAAACTTCGTTCTCCGTCTCAACCACGCGAATATCAACGCTCTTATCTTCACGATGATCGACAGCATTTGAAATTAGATTTCTAAGGATTCGCTTAATTCGCCGAGGGTCTACATCAACTAATACTGGGTTATTTGGCGCAAATAGATTGATAACTCGATCTTGACTTGGGTGGAGATAATCAATGGTCTCTTTAACAAGAGTTATTACATCGACCTCTTCAATCTCCAAAATAGCTGCTTGCGCATCGAAGCGACTAACTTCAAGCAAGTCAGTCAAAAGCGATTCGAAACGTTCGATCTGTGAAATAAGAAGTTCAGCGCTTCGACCTACTGTTGTTTCGAAATTATCACGGGCAGAATAAATAACTTGTGAGGCCATTCGAATTGTTGTGAGTGGAGTTCTAAGTTCGTGAGACACATCAGAGACGAAGCGTTGTTGCAACTTGGAGAGATTTTCTAGCCTAGAGATCTGTTGCTGTAGTGAAACTGCCATTTCGTTAAAGCTATAACCCAAACTAGCGATCTCATCTTCACCATGAATATCCATACGAAGATCTAGATTTCCCGCCGTTAATTCTCCGGCCACTCTTGCGGCATCTCGAATCGGAGAAATCAAACGCCTAAGAACGAAGAAGGTAATTAAACCAATTAAAAATGTAAGAGCGATTCCGGTGAGCCAGAGATATTTGAGAATCAAAGACATAGTTCGGTTTTGCTGGGCCAGGCTGAAGAGAACATAAAATTCATATTTTCCTGCGCCTTTTATCGCGATGTGATGTCCCACAATGATTGCTTTTTCAACTTTGCCATCGACATACTTGAGATCTGTGCGTTCCCACGTTGTCTTATTGGACTCTCGGGTTTTCTTCCGGAAATCTTTTTTGATTGAAGTGGTGTCTAAAAAGTTTGAAGTTCCATCAAATTTGTATTTGCTTGCGGTATTTGCATATCCAAAAACTGCTAATTCACGAGCAGCACTTTCAAAGGTCTTTGGTGGCACTGAAAGAATCTCGGCGAAGAGCGCTTTGAGCTGTGCTTTATCTTGGTACTGCGAGAAAGTTAATTGCAATTGAGTGTTACGTGAAGTTGACTGCGCATCCAAAATAGAGAGTTGTAATTTCTCATTGAAAATACCTGAAGAAACTTGGTTGAAAAGCGCAGAACCAAGTAACCAGATAAGAACTGCAGATAGTGCAACGATTGTGCTTGTAACGCGGAAAACTAAAGATGAACGCCAAGCACTAAATGGCGATTTCACTTTGGACTTCCAGGAACTCCAGCCTTATATCCAACACCTCGAACAGTGAGAATAATTGTTGGATTTTCGGGATCAATTTCAACCTTCGAACGAAGGCGTTGAATGTGAACGTTAACTAATCTGGTGTCGGTTGCAGGGCGATAACCCCAAACTTCACTTAAGAGCGCTTCGCGCGTGAAAACGCGACCAGGTTCTTTTGCTAACGCAACAAGTAGATCAAACTCAAGACGAGTAAGTGCAATAACTTCGCCATCTCTGATGATTGAGTGTTCGATCTGATCAATTTTGATATTTCCTATTTGTAGATCGGTGCTGATTTCTGCAGTGCTTCGACGTAATCTAACTTTCATTCGGGCAACCAGCTCGGATGGATCAAAGGGTTTAACGATGTAGTCGTCGGCTCCAGCTTCAAGTCCAGCAACTACATCTTGCTTGTCACCCTTTGCCGACAACATAACTATCGGAACCATAGATTTTTCGCGAATCAATTTACATACTTCAACACCATTTAAACCAGGAAGCATTACATCAAGCAGAACTAAGTCTGGATTTTGTGCAGTAAAAAGCGGCATAACTTCATCGCCTCGATTTACTAAATCAACTTCATAACCCGCGCCAGTTAAAACGATGCCAAGCATCTCGGCAAGATCTTGGTCGTCATCGACGACCATGATCAAAGTCATTAGCTACCGTGCTCCCAAGAGTTGAGGTACAGCTCTTGTGCTGGAGTTAGGGTGTCGATTGTTGAACCCATGCTCTCCAACTTCAAGCGCGCAACTTCTTTATCAATCTCTGTTGGAACATCATGCAATCCAGCACCGAGACTTGCAGCAGCTTTCAATAAATATTCTGCAGTAAGTGCTTGATCAGAGAATGACATATCCATTACGGATGCTGGATGACCTTCAGCAGCACCAAGGTTAACTAAACGACCTTCAGCAAGTAGAAGAATGCGGCGGCCATCAGCCATTACATATTCATCTGTTTGGTGACGCATTTTTGCGTTCTTGCTCTTGGCATTCTGTTCTAACCAAGCAACATCGATTTCAATATCGAAGTGGCCAGCATTTGAAAGAATTGCGCCGTCCTTCATAATTTTGAAGTGTTCCTCGCGAAGAACATCACGGTTTCCGGTAACAGTTACATAGATATCACCGTACTTTGCCGCTTCAGTCATTGGCATAACGCGGTAACCCTGCATCAACGCATCAAGCGCCTTTGTTGGATCAATTTCAGTAACAATTACATCTGCGCCCATACCCTTTGCGCGTTCTGCAACACCTTTACCGCAATAGCCAAAACCAGCTACAACGAAGGTTTTACCTGCAACAAGTGAGTTGGTAGAACGGAAGATTGCATCAAGAGTTGATTGACCTGTACCAAAGCGATTGTCGAACATGTGCTTGGTATCAGTGTCATTTACCGCGATCATTGGGAATTTAAGTGCGCCATCTTTTGCCATCTGGCTTAGACGAATAACGCCAGTAGTTGTCTCTTCGCAACCACCGATAATTCCTTCGATTAGCTCCTTGCGAGTTGTGTGAAGTGTGTTCACAAGGTCGCAACCATCATCAAATACCAAGTGTGGCTTGATATCTAGCGATGCATTTATATGTGAGTAATAACCATCGCGATCAACTGCGTTGCGAGCAAAAACGCTAATTCCATATTCATGAACTAAAGCTGCTGCAGTGTCATCCTGAGTTGAAAGTGGATTTGATGCACAAAGTGCTAATTCAGCGCCGCCAGCTTTAAGTGCGCGCATAAGATTCGCAGTTTCAGTTGTTACGTGCATGCATGCTGAGATGCGAATTCCCTTAAATGGTTGCTCTTTTTCAAAGCGGGCACGGATTTGTGCCAACACTGGCATGTTTCGTTCAGCCCATTCAATCTTCTTCTTGCCTTCAGCTGCGAGTGCAGCATTTGCAATGTCATGTTTTACGGCAGTTTCAACGCTCACGAATAACTCCTATTAAATCTTGGATGAGAGGCTTCTCGAATTTATGTGTAGGGGCTTAGGTTATCGCTTAGCTCTGATGATTGCGAGTAGCGCATCACGAGCCTTGATCATATGGGCTTCGGTGTCGCCCTCAACATTTAATCGAAGCAGAGGTTCGGTATTTGAAGCCCGGACGTTAAACCAAAACTTAGGGCCGGTCAGGGTAATTCCATCTAACTCATCTACTTCAAAACCTTTTCCATCTGCGCCATATTCGGCAAGAATTGCCGCAACCGCAGCCGGAACATCTTTAACTTCAGAATTAATTTCACCACTTGCCGAATATCGGTTATATGGTTTTAATAATGAAGAGAGCGATTTCTTTTCACTAGCCAATTCAGTAAGGGCGAAGAGCGCTGCCAACATTCCAGAATCTGCTCGCCAAAAATCTGAAAAATAGAAGTGACCAGAATGCTCGCCACCAAATATCGCATCTGAATCCGCCATCATTTTCTTAATAAATGAGTGTCCGACTCGGGAGCGAAGTGGCTTACCGCCATTTTCTAAAATAATTTCTGGAACAGCCTTTGATGAAATTAAGTTGTAGATGATCGTGGACCCAGGTTTACGTTTCAATTCCCGGACTGCAATCAGAGCCGTGAGCGCAGATGGATTTACAAGTTCACCCTTCTCGTCAATCAAGAAACAACGATCAGCATCGCCATCAAAGGCGAGACCGATATCGGCCTTCTCTTTAATTACTCGTTTCTGCAGGTCAACTAAATTCTTAGCATCGATTGGATTCGCTTCATGATTTGGAAAATTTCCATCAAGTTCGAAATACATTGGAATAACTTCAACATTTAGCTGCGCCATTACTGCCGGAGCAGTGTGTCCAGCCATGCCATTTCCAGCATCAATTACAACTTTTAATTTTCGAAGCGATGCTTTTGGATCAGTAATTTCTGGAAAGAGTGAGAGCAGAAAATCTACATACTCATCGAGCAAATCTCGGTTGCTCTCAATTCCGACCGGCCGATTTGCAATTGGCAAACCATCAAGAATTAATTGTTTTATCCGACGCAAGCCAGAGTCTTGACCGATAGGAACAGCGCCACTTTTACATAGTTTCACGCCGTTATACGCAGCTGGATTATGGCTAGCGGTAAACATTGCGCCCGGCATATTTAACTTTCCAGCGGCAAAATAAAGCATGTCAGTTGATGCCAAACCGATGCGAATTACATCCATACCTTGTGATGTTGCACCATCAGAAAATGCATCTGCCAAAGTCGTAGATGACGGGCGCATATCCTCGCCAATAATTATTGTTGATGGCTCACGTTCTTCTTGCAGAAATCTTGCGTAAGCCCCACCAAGTGCGAAGGCGAAGTCAGGAGTAATTTGATTCTCTACCAAGCCTCTTACGTCATAGGCCTTAATGATTGAGTCCAAGAACTCGCTTGTGAACATGAATCTAATCTAACTCAATTTCTTAATTAGGAATTGCTCGAAGGTGGCCCCTACGCCCAATCTCAAGCGGAGGAACTTCGATACCCGTAGAAGTTGGTGTAACTCGCGAGCCTGCTTCACGCACCGCGTCGGCAATAGCCATCAAGTCATCATCGGTTGGACCCGGTACAACAGAATCTGGTTCTGGCTTAATTACAGTCCAGCCAACTGGCGCACTCATTCGCAAACTATGTTGATCACAAAGATCATATGCATGTGGTTCTGAAAATGTTGCTAGTGGACCAAGAACTGCAGTTGAATCTGCATAAATATAGGTAAGAGTTTTTGTTGCGAATTGACGGCACCCAACGCGAGAGCACAAGCGACCTGTGCGTGGTTGAGGGCGTGTCATAAGTAAGAGGTTATCGCGCAATTAGCGCAAATGTTGGGATTTACTCGCGTGTAATAACACTTGCATCAACGTTTGGAATTGCCGCGCTTTCTAATTGAGCACCGGCCATAAGCGGTAAGTAGCTAACTCCAGTCTTTTCGCGGAAAATTGCGCCCGCAAATACTTGGCTATTGGAAGTTCTAAATTCAACTTTTGTAACGCCCTTGGCCGGCCGCCAATTAGCTAGATCGGAACCCTGAATAGTTTTACTGCGAATTTTATTGTTCTTATCTGTCCACGTGATATCGACTTCGAAATTCTTTCCCTGGAAGAAAATATCTGGGCGCAATCCACCTAAATGAATCGTTAAATTCTTTAGCTCGGGAACCGAGGTTGACCATGCGAATTCTTGAACTCCATTGAATGCACCTGAACTCTTGATGGCGGCAACTATAGGTTGATCTGATGTCAAGACAAGCGCAAAATTTCGAGAGTTAGTAACTGGTTTAAATTTCAGATCAGTAACTTTTCCAGCATCCGCATTTATGTTATCTAGTCCAAGTGGGGTAAACGTTCCATCACTGGAAATCAACTTCGCTTGCACATTCGCCGAAACTTTGCCAGGGACCAGGATTCGTAAAATTTGTTCAGACTTGCCACTTTGCAGGGCGACATTGCTTATTGCGGGAATCACAATCCTTTTTGCTGGGTCTACTCCTTGCGAAATAAAATCTGCACCAAGCGGCTGCAGGCCACGAACTCGTTCATCGTGCATATAAGTTGTAACTCGCCCAGATCGAGTAATCGCATGAATAGCAACTGAGCCTTCACCTGGCGCCAAAGTATCTAAGTAAATTCTCTTGCTCGAATTCTTTGAAATTCGTTTAGAAATAACTGGTGAGACTGAATTTGAACTATAAACGAATAAGTCCACTACTGAGGTACTAAGTCCGCTATTAATTATTTCTAGTGACGCACGACTTGTAACTGCGCCAGATCCTCCAACAAACCACTGGTCAACGCCGCTTATTGAGCAAATTGCAGTGGCTAGTGATCGAGATTTTCCTCTTGTTACATTGATTGAAGTCTCGCTGTTCCCATCAACCAAAAGTGGTTTAGCTGAAAGATAGTAGGAGGTCTTCGCCTTGGATAACTTATTTTTCTTAGTTGGAATTTGGCGCACCAAAGTTTTAGAAGATGGGATTACGGAAGTTGAAACTCCGCCACCAAGGTTTGCTGGGCAGACAGTCGCGGGGTAACTCTTAATTGTTGACGTTCCAGAAGTGTCAGGATTAATTAGGAGTACTGCCAATAATGAGAGCACCAAAAATCCAAGCGCGCCTGCAACTCTTTTATCAAAGTTTTTCATGCAAGCTCCTCTACCGGAACTTCGCGGCGGCGACGACCAGCTGGCAGCGATAAGACAATTACAACCAAAAGCGCTATCAACTGCATAGAAATTAAGGCTCGATGCTTGGTTCCATCATGCAGCAAGGTCATCGGACCAGTTTCCGTTACTTCAAATATTGGAAGTCCTTCTTGCGATTGCGAAAGTTTTACCGGATTGCCATTTACCAAAAGGTGCCAACCAGTATCAAACTTTTCAGCGAGAGTAATAGTTCCTGGAGTTTGAAGATCTGCTACTGCGCCCACTTTTGTCGAATTGATTGGAGAAACGGCGCCACTTGCATCAAGTATTGAAATTCTCGCCTTGCTTCCGACAACTTGCCAGATGATTCCAGAACTTGTAACTGAGCTTCGGGTGAAGCCACCTATTCCATCGACTGTTCGCACAACACTTTGATCAACTGGATTCTTTAAAAATAGATATTGAATTCCATAGTCGCCCAAAACCTTGCTAGATGTAAGTCCAGAGCCACTTATCAAATCTATGATTGCGGTTCTAACTGGGACCGGGGTTGCGACTGCAACATCGGCGTCACCAATTTCAAGATCAGAACCTCTGCTTATGAAGTAATTTAATTGATCACCGGTTCGTCCAAGTACCAGAGTCTTTGGTCGATTGGGAGTATCGCTCAATGATGCAATAAATGGCGGGACGACTTCACTCTTTCCACTTGCAACAAGTGAATTAGCTCCGACCGTAATAGCCCAAGCACTTGTCGCAACTAGTGAAAATACCGCAACAGCGACTGTTACAACTGAAAGCAAGTGACCAAATCCAACGCGTGAATTTCTCAAGTTAGGAATCAAGTCACTGGCTATTTGCAGTATAGGTATCAGAATAATTAACTCGATAAAGATAAATAGCGTTCCCGTCCAAACGTGGCCACTACTTCCATGACCTTCAACAGTGAGCTGGGAGAGCAAGATTGCAAGTGAAAATAGTGAAATCGCAATTACGCTCTCAAGTGGATACTTTCTATTTACTGCAATCGCAATTAAGAAAATTACGAATGGCGTAAGTATCCAGCCTGGGATTCCAGAAAGTCCGCCAGGATTAAAGGTAAGAGTATTAAGTAATGAACCGCCAGATAGTGGCAATCCTGGATCTTGAAGAATTTGAGTTGGGTGCAAAATTACCGAAGTAGACCAAGGAGCAACCAGTAGCCCTGGAATCAAAAAGAGCGCAGTTAATCTTTTAATTCGAGCAAGTTCTGCAGTCATCAGAAACTTAATCGGTTTTAGCACTTTAATTTCTGAGCCGCGTCTAAAGAACTCAATTGCTAGTAGTGATGCAAATAGGCCAGTCCACATTATTAGGAAGAAGGTTGAGAACGTTGATAAGAGCGCTGCAAGCAAGATAAGTGCATAAGTTCGACGCCAGCTAAAGACCTCAAAATTTGTGGACTTCGGAAGAATGCTTAAGAAGCTTGGTGCCAGAAGAGCCACAACTAACGTGCCAATTCGCCCTTCATTAATACTGTTCCAAATAACTGACGACATTGCGTAAATAACGCCACCAATTACTGAAAGCCGGACACTAATGCCTACTCGCTTAGCACTTCGATATACGGCAAAGAAGGCCAAAGTTGGAACGAACAAAAAGAATATGGTTAGAAAGAGCCAGACTTTTCCAAATGTAAGTGCTGATGCGCCAGCCAAAATTGCCATCCAAGGCGGCGACGAAGCGGCAGAACCCAAACCAACTAAGTGCCAAGATTCGCTGTATTTAGCAATCAAATCCATTGCGCCGCTTGGCGGTGTTGCAAGTGCGCCACCAGTAATACTTCCAAATCTATTTCGAGAAGCAATTAAAGAAATTAAGAAGGTTGCAGCCAAGCCAACTAAGAGCGGCTGATTCTTTAGAGATTGCCAATTAGATTTACGTCGAACATTTACTAAATCTTGATCATCAAAGCTTTCATCAATAACTCCAATATCGGCATAAGACATTGAACCATCAAGAGTTTCTTCTTCAATATCTGGTTTAAAGAATTTTCCTAGCGCATATCGAGCTTGCTCAAGCGCTAAGCGAATCTGACTGCCTGCAGGCGGAATGAATTCTCTAATAATTCGCGGCGACATCAGACGCTTTTGTTTACGCAATTTTCTTGCCATAAGTAAATCTCTAGGCCTAATAATTAATAGACCTACTGCGGCAATTTCATCGGCGGCATACCCTGGAAGTTTTGCAAATAGGAATCCGATTGCTCGGATAGCTGCGCTACCAACAATTTGAATTGTTATCCATGGCAATAACCACCAAGAGGCATTTGCCAATAAAACATATGCGGCATTCTTGCGATCCAAAAGCCGAGGGCGATGTAAGAACGCTTCCTCAACATCAACACTTCGACGTTCCGTTGCAGATGCTTCTGCGTGGTAAACAAGTGCTTCGGGAGCGGTCATCACTGAGAAACCAGCAACGCGGGCACGCCATCCCAAATCAACATCATCTCTAAAGAGAGCTAAGTTCGGATCTAGCCCACCTAAATCTTCAAATATTTGGCGACGAGCCAACATTGCAGCAGTGCTTACTGCCATGACTTCTAAGTCCAACGTGCACCATTAACCGCAATACTTATTCCAACTTCGAGTAAATGTTTTCGGTCATACCAACCGCGCAATTTTGGTCCAACAAAGGCAACTTGTGGTTTATCTGTTAAGCCATCAATTAAGAATTGAAGCGCCGTTCTAGTAGGTGCGCAATCATCATGCAAAATCCAAATTAACTCTTCTTGTTCTTCTGATTTTATTTTTTTCGCTGAACCAAGTGCGAGCGCAATTGCATCGCCGAAACCAGCATCACGATCAGTTTTGATTACAGTAAGTCCAGCACCAGTTAACATCTTTACTGAATTATCAATCGATCCAGTATCGACAGCAATTAATCGATCAACTGGTCTAGTTTGCGCAGAAATAGCTGCAATAGATTCCGGTAACCAAGTCGCACCATCGTGCGCAACTAATATTGCTGTGATGAAAAAATTGTCAGCCACAAGCGATGATTATTAAGGTTATGCAGAGCGGCGTTTTAGGCGACGGCGCTCGCGTTCGGAGAGGCCTCCCCAAATACCAAAACGCTCATCATGTGCGAGTGCGTATTCAAGACACTCACCACGGACGTCGCAAGATAAACAGACTCGCTTTGCTTCACGAGTTGAACCACCCTTTTCAGGGAAGAAAGCTTCTGGATCGGTTTGAGCACAGAGTGCGCGCTCTTGCCAGGAAAGTTCGATGCCGTCGCTGTTGATTACGCCTTC
>JAPLAY010000013.1 GCA_026393035.1 Actinomycetota bacterium | reverse complement strand
CTGGTGGTCCTGGCGGTTCGGCCACCGATTATGCATTTAATGCAGAGTCGATAGTTTCATCAGATATTTACCAGAAATATGACATCGTTGGATTTGATCCACGTGGAATTAATGGCTCAGAACCAATTCGTTGCCTCTCTAACGCGGAAGAAGATGAATTTTTAAATGCAACTGCAACTAGTGGGAATTCCGAGGAAATAGCTAAATTAGTAGCTACTTCAAAGGGATTTGCCGAAAAGTGCGCAAAAGTAGCTGGTAGCAAACTTGGGCACTACAGCACTCTTGAAACGGCAAAAGATTTAGAAGTGCTTAGAAAAATACTAAACGAAGGCAAATTAAACTACTTAGGTAAGAGTTACGGCACATATTTAGGATCGTTATACGCAGCCATGTATCCAAATTCTGTTGGCAAGTTTGTATTAGATGGCGCCGTAGCACCAAATATTTCATTACGAGACCAAGAGATAGCGCAAGCGATTGGTTTTGGTTCTGCACTAAATGCCTACTTAAATAAGAACAATCAATTCTCACGCGTTGATATTTTGAAACTTATTGCAAAATCAAAAGTAAAACCGCTAAAAACTCTCTCGGGACGCTCACTTACACAATCACTAATTGTTACTGCTATTGCCCAATCTCTTTATAATTCTAAAACTGGTTGGCCAGAATTAACTAGTGCGCTGGAAAGTGCAATCACCAAAAACAAACCTGCGGAACTTTTTAAATTAGCAGATGAATATAACAATCGGGATTTGGCGGGGAATTTCTATTCGAATCAAAATGATATTTCAATTATGGTTACCTGTTTAGATTGGCGCGAAGATCGAAGCCTTGCTGACATGAGCAACGATCAGAGCGAGTTTGCGAAGTTATCTCCGGTTTTTGGTCCGTATCTAAATTTTGCCGGACTTCCATGTAAATATTGGCAAGCTAGGCCACAACTACCAAAAGTTTCATTAACTAAAATTAATACTTCACCTCTCTTAATCATTGGCGTAACCGATGATCCAGCGACACCATATAAATGGGCGCAATCACTTGCAAAAACTTTTACAAATTCCACTCTTGTGACCCTGAAAGGTGAAGGGCATACCGGCCACAACCGAGGTAATAAATGCGTCGATTCGGCGGTCGATAACTACTTTTTAACGGGGAAAATTCGTCAAACCCCCTTGATTTGCGCCCAAAGTGGTAATTAGCACCATTTGTTATACGGCATTATTTCCCCATGCGTTTAGACCATGTCTCATATGTAACTTCACATGACCAGCTAGCAGATACCGTGCAACGTCTCGGATCTCGCCTAGGAAGCACCTTTGTTGATGGTGGAGTTCATCCAAGATTCGGAACTCGTAACTTCACATTGCCATTACAAAATGGACATTACTTAGAAGTTGTTTGCCCACTTGATCATCCAGCTGCAGACTCATCACCATTTGGTAAAGCGGTATCAAAGCGCGCTGCTGAAGGTGGCGGTTGGCTTACTTGGGTTTTAGCAAGTGATGATATTTCACCAATTGAATCTCGCTTAGGTCGTTCTGCTGTTGAAGGTCATCGTACAAAGCCAGATGGCAACGATTTATCTTGGAAGCAAATTGGAATTTTAGAATTACTTGCAGATAAGCAACTTCCATTTTTTATTCAATGGCTAACACTTTCACATCCATCAACTGATGGAAAAGCGATTTCAAAGATTGTTAAAGTTGAAATTGCTGGCGATGAAAAAACAATTTCAGAGTGGATCGGCTCAGATCTAGAAAAAGCAATCGGAAGCGACATCGAAGTCGAATGGGTTGATGCTTCAAATAATGATGGCGATTTGGGAATTGTTGCAGTTCATCTTGCTACGCCAACCGGAATTGTTCGAGTAGATTAAAAAAGGCTAAAAGAGATTAACTCGAGACAATCTGCGATTAAGTAGGGATGCGGAGGCAATTATGCGACTCAAGCTCTCAATCCTTATTGCCAAACTTGCTGCGCTGCTTTCAAAGAAATTTCTCCGTAGATCTGGTGAAACAATTGCAGGCCGCGTTTTATTAGCGCTCTATCCAAAAGCTATTACCGAGCTAGCTAAAGGCAAGAAGATAATCTGCGTCTCGGGAACTAATGGTAAAACTTCAACAACTAAAGCCTTAGTAACAATCATTTCAAAGCTGGGCTCGGTTGCGACAAGCCCCTCTGGATCAAACTTAGAGCGCGGAGTCGCTGCGGCGCTTATGAATAACTCTGAATTCGCGGTCTTGGAAGTGGACGAACTACATCTATCGCGAGTTATTGAAGAGGCAAAACCAAAAGTAGTTCTCTTGCTCAACTTAACTAGAGATCAATTACACCGAATGCATGAAGTTAAACGTGTTGCAGATAGATGGGCTAAGAGTGCAAGCACCGCGCCAGACACGTTATTTGTTGGAGATATCGACGATCCATTTGTAGCACTTGCTTTAAATAGCGCGGCACAAGCCGAGCGAATATCTTTTGGTGGTCGTAAACATCAAGATGGCGCCGTCTGTCCTTCATGTGGAAAATATTTAAAGTGGGTTCGTAATAATTTTAAGTGTTCTTGTGGCTTATCTAATGCGAATCCAGACCAGAGTTTCGAGGCAGGTAGTGCGGCATATAGAAATGCAACAATGGCAAATATCGTTGGAAAGTTTCTTGGTGCTAAGCCAATTGCAATTGATGAGAAATCTTTAGAGCGTAGCGTTGATCAAGTTTATGCCGGAGTAAAAGCAAATATTCGATTGACTAAGAATCCAGCATCATGGAGTGAAGCGCTTACATCAGTAACAGGTGAGAACGCAGTTTTAATTGTTAACTCCCGCGAAGTTGATGGGATAGACACATCGTGGCTCTGGGATATCTCCTTCGCCAAGCTTTCAGGTAAACGAGTTGTAGTTTGTGGCGAACGCGCACTTGATATTGCTTACAGATTGCATGTCGAAGGCATCGAAGCTGAAATAACTTCTAGTTTTACTGAAGCAATTGCTAAGTTTGATGCTGGGTCAGATGTTCATGTACTTGCGGCTTACACAGCTTTTTATGAGTTGGTGAATTCATGAGCCAGATAAGAATTGTACGAATTCACAATGAACTCCTTGGAACATATGGCGATCAAGGCAATGCTGAAGTTTTAGAGTTCCGTGCAAAATTCCATGGCATCACCGCAAACATCATTGATGTTTCATATAACGATGACCTGCCAACTAATGGTGACATCTATTTATTAGGTGGGGCCGAGGATGCAGCTCAATTATTAAGTCTGGAAGCGCTACAACGCGGCGCTAATTTAGAGACTCTGCATTTTGCAATTGAACGTGGTGCCGTAATTCTTGCAGTGTGTGCTGGTTTCCAAATTATTGGGAATAGATTTGTAGCGAATGGTCAGGAAGTTGATGGGTTAGGACTTCTAGATGTAATCAGTATTCCTGGTGATAAACGCCTAGTTGGCGACATTAAAACGACTTCTACAGTTCTTGGATTTGAATTAACTGGCTTTGAAAACCATATGGGTCGCACAATATTGGGGCCAACTGCACAAGCTTTTGGGAAAGTAATAACTGGCCATGGAAATGGCGATAGTAAATATGATGGCGCAGTAAATGGAAATATCTTCGGCACTTACATGCATGGCCCAATACTTGCGCGTAATCCAGAGTTCGCAGATTTATTATTGACGCGTGCTACTGGGCGAAAATACGCACAAATTACCGATCCACTCGCTTTGAAATATGCGACGTGGCGGCGCAAGGTAATTTAGTAGGTTACAATTAGCTAGTTGTTGCAACCGCAGCACTCCCCATAGAACCCTCTGATAAACATCAAGGTTCACATGCGAGTCTTAATCTTTGGCACCACGAGACACGCTTGATGTCTCGATTGGTATTTTAATGTCATTTAAAGATTTAGGTATTGCTCCTGCGCTCGTAGAAGCGTTGGATGCTCAAGGAATAACCTCACCATTTCCAATTCAAAGTGCAACGCTTCCTGATGCAATCAAAGGACGCGATGTTTTAGGTCGTGGCCAAACTGGTTCTGGAAAGACTTTAGCTTTCGGATTAGCAATGTTGACCCGACTTGAAGGTCGCACTGCAAAGCCACATCGCCCACTTGGTTTGATACTTTCACCAACTCGCGAGCTAGCTGTTCAAATTTCTGATGTTGTCGGCCCACTTTCTCGCAAAGTTGGATTAAGTACACAAGTTGTTGCCGGTGGACTTTCATATGTTGGCCAAATTAAAGCGCTACGTTCTGGTGTAACCATTCTGGTTGCAACTCCTGGCCGCCTAATAGATTTAATTGAGAAGAAGCATGTAGTTCTAGATGACGTTGTAATCACCGTTCTAGACGAGGCCGATCAAATGGCCGATATGGGTTTCTTACCAGTAGTAAAAGATATTTTGGGTCAGACACAAGATGATGGCCAACGTTTACTTTTCTCAGCAACGCTAGACCGTGATGTTGATTCACTTGTAAAGCGTTTCCTTAAAGATCCAATTACGCACTCACTTGAGAATGAAAAATCTCGTGCCGCAGATATGTTGCACCACGTTTTGATTATGGATCAAGGACATAAAGATTTAGTTGCAACTCAAATTGCAGCCCGCGAAGGTCGCACAATTTTCTTCGTACGAACAAAACATGGCGCAGATAAGCTCGCTGAAAAGATGCTTCGCTCTGGCGTTCCAGTCGGAGTTTTACATGGCGGAAAATCTCAAGGCCAACGCACTCGCGTACTTGCAGCATTTAAAGATGGCCGGGCATCAGCACTTGTTGCAACCGATGTCGCCGCTCGTGGAATTCACGTTGATGATGTCTCACTTGTAGTTCACGTAGATGCACCAGCAGATCACAAGGATTATTTGCACCGTGCAGGCCGAACAGCTCGCGCAGGTGCTACCGGAGTAGTTGTAACTCTTGCTACTCACAAGCAGAAGCGTGGAATTTTTGGAATCACAAACCAAGCAAAAGTTAAGTTAAATGAAGTTTATGTTCGCCCATCTGATCCCGAGTTAGTTCGCGTTACAGGTGCACAAGAACCATCAGGTATTCCAGTAATCGTTGAAGCTGAAAAGCCAGGTCGTAATGACCGTGGAAGTCGCGATCGTGGTGACCGTGGTGGATTCCGCCGTGGACATGCAAGCAATTTTAAGAAGCGTAGCGAAGGTGGCGGACGCGTTGGCGATGGCGAGAAAGAAAAACCTGTTCGTTCATTCCGTGGCGCAACACCAGCAAAGCCAAAGTATGAAGATCGTCCAGCACGCACCGAACGCCCAGTTCGTACTGAACGTCCAGAACGAAACGATAAATTTGAAAAGCGTGGAAAACCAGAGCGCACATTTAGAGCAGATCGCTTTAATTCTCCTAAACTTTCTAAGTTTGCAAAATCAGATGGCCCGGTTAAAAAGAGTTATAAATCTGATTCCCGCCCAGCAACTTCAACTTGGCGCGCAGATTCTGAAAAAGTAGAGCGCACTGAAAAGTTTGAAGGCAAGCGCCCAGCTTTTAAAAAAGCATCAGGTCCAAAGAAATTCGCAAAGAAGGCTCCAGCAAAGCGCGCACCACTTCCTAAAGGAACTTTTAAGAAGGCTGGGCCAAAGAAGAACGTTGGCAAAGCTAAGCCCCGCTCAAAATAATTTATTCATCGTAAATTCTCAGCTTCTATTCTCGACTTGCTCGAGTAAATAAAGGATACTTTTTAAATGAAATCACAGATTGCACTTATAGGCGTCGGGTTAGCAATAGCTGCCGGCGTTGCTTACGCAGAACTTAAGCCAGCAAATAACGCTCCGACTGCGCCTGTGGTTTCAACGCCAAAGCCATCAAAATCAAATACACCGGCGCCCGCTGCGACACCTACAAAATCAAAGATCGTAACTAAAGCTAAAACTCCAGCGCCGAAGAAATCAGCTGCACCAAAAATTGCTACCCCAACAATTTCGAAGCCAAGTATTTCAGGTGGCGGTGGCGAACACGAAGGCGGAGAACGCGGCGAACGCGAAGGTGACGAAGAGGAAGACGATTAAGCCTTAGCTTTCCTTGCTTCGTACAACCTAGAAACTGCAATCGATGCAATTGTCATAAATGTTCCAAAGATCAAATAACCATTTAGTGAACCTGCTTTAGCGGGGAAAATCCAATCGATTAGAACTGCGCCAATTAATTGACCAGCAATATTTAGAATAACAAAATTCAATACGCCCAAGTGCTTGATAATAAAGGCAGATACGGCGACAAAAATTAGACCGGCGCTGCCTCCGGTATATACCCAGAAGTTATTTGGGAATGAACCTATGGTTGCACCCAAAGCTAAATTTATTGAAAGTGCGATTACTACAACCACAGTTCCGCTGGCAAAGTTAAGCCATGCAGTTGCAAGAGGTCGACCTGCTACAACATTAACTCGGCCATTCATGCCTTGCTGAATTGAAGCGAAGACACCAACAATTAACGAAAATGTAAGTGGCAGAAAACGAAACTCTGAATTTGTTAGATCTGGAAACACTGCAATTCCTACAGCAATCAGCGTTGCAATTGCACCGATAATTCTGGGCTTAGTTATCTTCTGTTTTCCACTTGGCGTGATTCCAGCCTTGTCAACTAGTAGCGAAGAAACCGTTTGACCTGCAACAACACTAATTGTGAAGAGTGCGACGCCAATTTGGGGAACGACGGCGCTCTGGGCTGCGACAAAGAAACCACCAAGAATTCCGCCCATAACTTCCCAAGTAACTAATTTCTTGCTCTTAACTGCAGTAAAGATTCTAAATAGCGCCTCGCGTTCGCGTTTGAATCCAAATACCAAAATAGTTACAAGAGTTAATCCGGTTAGGAAGGAGACCAGAGCTGCGGCAAGTCCATTATTAAGGTCAGCTGATAATTGGCCATTTATACGCGATTGAATTGCGACAACAACACCAATTAGAACTGCAAACACTGCAAACATATTGCCTCAGTTCTACTTAGTTAACACAAGGAATTTTGCTGCCATCAACTGCGCTGCCATTTGCTAAATTGGCATAGTTAATCTTGCTTGGTTTAGGCGATGGTGTTGCAGCTGCTTTTTTCGGGTGGAATAGATCTTGTACAAATTTACGTACCTTTATCTCATCAACCAGATTCACACTCTGTCCGTTGCGCATCACATATCCTTCAATTGGAAGTGTGTGGAATTTAATATTTCCGCCGGTAAGCGCTTTGGCTTGTGGCAAGAATCCAAGAATATCGAACCCTGAATCAATGACTACATCTTTTTTGGCAACATTTAATAGCGCTGAAAGTTTTCCGATATCGCTAAAGATTCCTTGTGTTCTAAATTTCGTAATCACACCAGTAATGAAAGCTTGTTGGCGGTGAGTTCGATCTAGATCACCGTTAGGAAGGCCATGACGTTGGCGGACAAATTTAAGCGCATCAACACCAGAGATAGTTTGCAAACCGGCAGGGAAGACCCCGCCAGAATACTTACTGTCGTTTACTGCTTTATTTAGACAGACTTGGATTCCGCCGAGAGCATTCGCTAGATCATAGAAACCAAGAAGGTTTACTTCTGCAAAGTGATCAATCGGAACATCTAGGAATTGTGAAACTGTTGCGATTGCGGCAGCACGTCCGGCATCACGGGCGATGTGTTCGCGCGCTGGTTGTTTTATACCTTCCTTATATAGCCGCGAATCTTCGACATATTTGGCATAGCTATATGCCTCTTTAATCTTCTTCATTCCATATCCAGGAACGTTTACATAATCATCGCGCGGAATAGAAATTGCAACAGCTTTTTTGCCATTAGCTGGAAGATGAATCAAAATCATGGTGTTGGTGTTGTAACCACCGATTGATGCTGGACCAACATGGAGCAACTTAGTTAACTTAAGTGGAAGCGGATTCCCATCATTATCTCGGCGGCTATCTAGCCCTAGTAACAAAATATTGGTGTCACCATTTTTTGATTGTTTAGCGCCCTGCAAAACTTTAGATCTTGGAATCGCGTTTGACGCTGCTTTGCTAAAAAAATGGAAGCTGCCTGAGGTGAGGACGATTCCGATAGATAGGGCAACTGCAATCTTTCTAGCCCATTTACGCATAGCGAGCATCCTACCTAAAAAGGATTTGAATCCATGCAGTTAAAGTAACCACATGGGAAAAATTGGCGCTCTGGCACTTGTTGGATCTGGAGAATATTTACCAGTGATGCAAGATCTAGAACGCGCACTATTGGAATCAGGAATAGCCAATGGCAAACCAAATAGGTATTTACAAATCCCCACAGCTGCAGGGCAAGAGAGCAAAGAGCGATTGGAATACTGGGAATCAATTGGGGCCGAGCAAGCCAGACGAATCGGAGCAGTTCAAGAATTTTTACCAATCTTTAAACGCGAGGATGCATTTAATAGTGAATATATTTCGAAGATAAAAAACGCAGGACTTATTTATTTCTCTGGCGGTGATCCTGGATATTTAGCAACCACTTTGCACTCAACGCCACTTTGGGATGAAATCGAATTAAATTGGCGCCTTGGCGCTGCTCTTGCTGGTTGCAGCGCAGGTGCAATGGCTTTAAGTAGCGATGTCCCAAACTTTTTTAAAATGAAAAACGTAGGGATCCCAGGGTTAAATGTGATTCCAAATCTGCGGCCAATTCCGCATTACAACAAATTCTTTGGCTGGATTCCAGATAGCGCAGCAAAGATAGTTATGAAAGCGCCCGAGGGCACTGTAATTATTGGAATTGATGAAGATACGGCTTTAGTAACTGGGCTTGATGCAGGTACATCACTTATTGAGAAAAAATGGCAAGTTCATGGGAAAAGTGGTGTTCATATTTTGAGTGGTGCGCCTGCAGCACGATATAGCGCTGGCGAACAAATAATATTTGCCTGACTCTTGCAAGACCCCAAGTATCATAAGCGAATGAGTTTTACCGAACTATTTGGATATCGCTATATAAAGCGTTTTTATTTTGCGCGCTTCATAAGCAATTTTGGAAACGGCATGTCACCGATTGCCTTGGCATTTGGAATCTTTCATCTACCTAAAGGCGATGCAAACCTCTTAGGTTTAGTTCTTGGATCTACAACTGTTGCAATGCTTGTAATGAGCCCATTTGGCGGCGTACTTGCAGATAAGTTTGGTCGCATAAAAGCAGTTGCTTTCGCCGATTTAATTGGGGCAACGGGTTTATTTATTCAAGTAGCTTATTTTGCAACCGGGGATGTTCCAGTGATTGTTCTGCTTTTGGTCAATATCAATTTTGGTTTGATGTGGGGAATTTTCTGGCCCGCAATGTCAGGTGTTTTACCAGCGCTTGTTCCTGATGAACATTTACAGAAAACAAATGCGGTAAATAATTTCTTCTCAAATGGCGCAATAATCATGGGCGCAGCAGTCGGTGGAATAATCGTTGCTGGTTGGGGAAGTACTTGGGCGCTAGCAATTGATGCTTCAACCTTTGTTATTGGGGGATCTTTACTTTTCACTTTTAGACATGTGGCACCTGCCAATAAGCAGAGTGAAAACACCATGCTTGACGATTTGATTCATGGTTGGAAAATATTTACTTCTTACCGCTGGATTGTAATTGGGGTATTTGGATTTTCATTTATTATTTTGGCTTGGGCGGCAGGAGAGAATGTTCTCGGCCCATTGATTGCACTGAAAGAATTTAATGGTGCCAAATCTTGGTCGCTAGTTTTAACTTTTGAAGGAATTGGGTTGATTATTGGATCAATAATCGGCGTAAAGATTAAATTGAAATACCCGCTACGTTTCCTACTTTTAATTAGTTTCTCTATCTCGCTATATATGTGGTCAATGGCAAAACCACAATCAATCTGGTTCATTGCGCTTTGTGCACTTCTTTGGGGGCTGACCATTGATTTGTGGACGACGATTTGGTCTACTGCAATGGCGAGAGAAGTTCCTAGAGAAGCGCTCTCAAGAGTCTCATCATTTGATGCGATGGGAACAATGCTTCTGCGGCCCGTAGGTCTTGCAATAGCCGGCCCACTTTCTATGGCAATCGGCCTCCCGGCAACGCTTTATGGCTTAGCTATTTTTAGCGCGCTATTTATTTTGGGGATGCTAGCTGTCCCTGAAATGCGAAATATGCAGATCACTGAAGATCGGTTAAATAAGTAGATTCACAGAAAATCTTAAACTTTTACCTACTTTCTATTAAGGATAGGGAATCTAAAGTATGAACATGAAAAATTTTATGACTCGCACCTCTTCAAAGGTATTGGCCGGCTTTCTTCTGGGCGTCACTGCTGTCGGAGGAGTCGCAACCGCAGCAGGTGTCTTTAGCACTTCGGTAGTCAATGCATGTGTTGATAAGAAAACTCAAGCAATTTATGCCGCCGTCAATAATTCTTGTTCTGCTTCAAGAACCGCAGTAACGCTTGGTGTGCCGAGCACAACCGCAGGAAGTTTGAATTCCATAGTTACAAAGATTTCACCAAGTGTTGTAACAATAAATGTAACTACTCCTAACGGTGGCGGAACAGGTTCGGGTTCGATATTCCGTACAACTTCAACTTATAGCTATGTAGTTACAAACGATCACGTTATCGAAAGCGCTGCTGGTGGCACTGGAACAATTACAGTCGAGTTAGATAATGGTGAGTCAGTTTCGGCGACAATAGTTGGCCGAGAAGCAAATTATGATCTTGCAGTATTAAAAATTATGAAGGGCAATCAGCCAACAATATCTATTGGCGACTCTTCAACTTTGAAGATTGGCGATCAAGTAATTGCTTTCGGTTCACCGCTCGGACTTGATCACACAGTCACAAGCGGAATTGTTTCCTCGCTAAATCGCGCAGTAGTCACAAGTGGTGCAAGTGCAACAAGTACGCAGTCATATGTTGATGCAATTCAAACTGATGCTGCAATCAATCCTGGAAATTCTGGTGGGCCACTTACCGATTCGGTTGGTCGCATGATTGGAATCAATGCGGCAACAGCAACTCTTGGTTCAACACAGGGCCAGAGCGGATCAATTGGCCTTGGTTTTGCGATACCAATTAATCAAGCGCTACGAGTTATGAATGAAATTATTGACACCGGTAAAGCGACCAGGCCAGTACTTGGAGTTTTCTTCGACCAGAGTTTTACCGCAGGTAAAGGAGCGAAGATTTCTAGCCTGACTTCAGGTGATGCTGCTGAGAAAGCGGGAATTCCAGTCGGATCAATTGTTACTTCAATCGATGGTGTGCGGATTAATGATTACGTAACTGCAATTGTGCGTATTCGTTCTCATGCACCGGGCGATAAAGTCACCTTGGTTGTAACTTTGCCAAGCGGCGGTTCAAAGACATTTAACTTAACGTTGGGTTCCGCAGCCTCGAATTAAAGCCATTTAATAGTTAGCGACCCATCGTGTGCCGTATCCTCTACGCATGGAAATATTTGATCTTCGCGTAACGGTCGACAGCATCGGTGGGCGCTCGGTCTGTGGCTTAAAGCCAGGAGATTATTTCGAAGTTACCAATAGCGCAGAGCTGCGAATTCCTGATGGAAAACATTTTTGTATGTATGCAATTGCTTCGGTTCTGCCTTTGCTTCCAGCGAAACAACGGAAAATGGCAGCTGATGATTGGTTAGAACAGGATTCGCTTGTCGCTTGTCCAGACCCAGAAGAGAAATTAATAATGAAGATTGAGAGAATTCGCTCAGTTAAGTTAAACGCTGAGGATTTAACTTAATTATTATTGGTATGCATGATGTTGCGGTGTTCATCGTTATATCGCTCTAAATAATAAACCGGACCATTTGGTCCTTTACTTTGACTTAAAATTTCTGCAATTGCGCCAAGTTGTTCGTCACTAAATTTAATAGTTGGAATCTTTAAATTAGATTCCAAGTGCGCAAGATTTCGGGCGCCAACTATTACAGCAGCAACTCCTGGTCGATTGACAATATACGCAGATGCGATGGTTCCAATATCTGTGTTGTGAGACTTTGCAATTACATCTAAAACTTTTAGCAATTCTTGGAATAACGCCCAACCACCAAATTCCTTAATGACTAACTGATATTTAATGCTGGATCGAGTATCTACCTGTGATGGTTCGTTAGCTCCAAGGAATCGTTCAGAGAAGAAACCGCCAGCAACAGTTCCGTAACAGAGAATCCCAATGCCATTTTCCAAACAATATTGCGCCATTCCATCTTCGGCTCTTGTATCAATCATTGAATACTGAATTTGAATACTTGCTGGCTTTAGTCCAGCGTCAACCATTTCACTCAAGCGTTCAACATCAAAGTTAGTAACGCCGATATGGCGAATCTTTCCCGCACTCTTTAACTTGAAGAGCTCTTCCATCGCGGCCAAATAAGACTTTGCTTCATATTTCCACCAGTGGAATTGGACCAAATCAACTTGGTCTACGCCAAGGCGAGCAAGCGAGCGATTCACAACAGTTTCAACGTCAGAGCGATCAAAGTTATCTAAGAATTTTTCATTTGGAACATACTTAGTATGCAACTGCACTAAATCACGCGCGCTATTACCATGCTTTTCTCGGAGCTTAGTTATAGATTTTCCGATTAGCTCTTCAACCCCGGTATAGATATCACCAAAATCTAAAGTAGTGATTCCTGCTTCTATAAAGGCAGTTGTATCCGAAATTGCACGATCATCTTCAATCTTTTTATCAAGTGAGTGGCCAGTACTTAACTGCCATCCACCTTTTATTACTGGGCATATTTTGTAGCCAGGAACTAATTCGCGCTTCTGCATTATTGAATAACTGCTTCGGCTTCGATTTCAACTAAGTATTCATCGCCAATCAATTTTGAGATGAACATCGTGTTAGCAGGTCGGATATCTGCAAAGCGCTCACCATGTGCTCGGGAAATAGCTTCCCAATCCGACATATTGTTTACATAAACTCGGGTGCGAACCACATCAGAAAGTTTTGAGCCAAGTGACTCAAGAGATGCTTCAATTTTGTCGATTACAAAGTGTGCTTGCGCAGCCGGATCATTGTGGCCGATAGCTAGTTCACCATGTGTTGCAGTTGTTCCAGATACCAGAACCCGTTCGCCAATTCGTACTGCACGAGAATATCCGGCAAGAGTTTCCCAAGTTGTTCCAGAATCTATGCGCTCTTTTGTGCCACTCTTAATTGAGTTGTATACCGGTGGGAATTCTTCAAGATGGTGGCTTAAATCCCCAGAAGCAGTTAAATAAGGCGGCTTGCGATATTCATCGCCGCAATCTCCTGGTATTGGATCCAATAATTTAAGTGCGCTCTTAATTTCTTTCCGTTGTTCTTTACTTAAATCAAAGGTGAAGAGTGAAAGGGCATCTTCGATATGAGCATTTTCGCCTAGCCGAGCACCAATAATTACCGCGCCAACAGCTTTCTGTCCAAGTTGATACTTACTAGCAATTGTTGAAATTGAGCGATCTGTTTCAGAGCCAACTTTGTTTAATACTTCAAGTAAGTTCTGGAATTTTTCCCAACCACCAGCGGTATCGATAAATCTTTTGTATTTCATTAGCGACCAGTTGGCCAAGCTATCGCCTGCAGGTTCAGTTTTGCCAAGCCACTTCTTTGAGATAAATCCACCGCACAGTGTTCCGTAGGCCAAGATTGCAATTCCATTTTTAGAGCAGTAGTCAGCCATCTGGCCACCACCACGTTGATCTACTAATGAATAAGAAATTTGATTTGATACCAGGTCAACACCACTTGATTTTGCAATTCGCAGATGCGCGGTATCAAAATTCGTAGTTCCAATTGCGCCAATCAAACCTTCTTCTTTCAACTCTTGCAGATATATAAGTGAATCTAACCAATATGGATTCGAGAATTTCCAAGCATGGTATTGAAGCAGATCAACTTTCTTGGTTTGCAAGCGATCTAGTCTGGCCTGCACCGCTTCTCGAACTTGTTCGCGAGTTACTGGACCAGGCTTTGGAACCCACTTAGTAAGCAGTTTCGCCTTGGAACCTTCGGATTGATTCTTCTTAAATGTTCCAGCAATAATTTCAGCAGAGCCATAGTGATCGGCCATATCAAATGTAAATAATCCAGAAGCAGCATACGGGGCCATAAATTTTGCGGTATTAACTGGATCTAAAGTATTTCCATCCTTCTCCATGTCAGCGATCTGCCAAAGCCCAGTGACTGCACGAGAAATCTCTAAACCTTTTGCAAGTTTGTAGGTTTCTACTTTAGTTTCGGGCATTTTCGCTAGCGCTCTAATTTCGAAGGAATTGTTTAGTTTTAGCAAAGGCAGCAATTACATTCGCAACATCTTCTCGATCGTTATAGAAGTGCGGAGAAATTCTGACGTTTCCATCTCTCGATGAAACTACAACCTTCTCGCTTTCGAGGGCTGCAACATGTGCGTTTTCATCTGAAGTAGCGATAGCTACCATCGCCGCATGATTCTGCGGAGATTTAGGTGTTACGACTCGAAAACCAAGTTGTGAGATTCCTTCACGAAGCTCATCATGCAATGGCGCAACGTATGCGGCAATGTTCTCAAGCCCAACATTGAGCACATATTCAAGGCCCGCAGCTGCAGGGTAGAGCGATGGAATTGCAGGAGTTCCTGACTCAAATCTCCGTGCATCTTTTGCAGGGTCATAGCTATGGATAGCCATTGCAAAAATATTATTAGCAGCAAACCATCCGGTTGAAGTTGGGATTAGGTGGCTAGTAGTTTCTGGTCGGGCAAACATAAAACCAACGCCAGGTGCACCGAGCATATATTTCAAGACACCGCCAACTAAGAAATCAGTTTTAAGTTTTGAAAGATCAATTGGAATTGCGCCAACCGCTTGATAAGCATCAACCAATACCAACGCACCAACTTTATGTGCAGCTTCAATAATTGGTTCTAACTCAGTCATTGTTCCGTTACGGAAGCAGACGTAAGTTACTGACACAATCAAAGTTTCTTCATCGATTGCGCTTAAAAGCGCAGCGAGATCAACTGTTAAATCTGCCTTGCTTGGAACATGGATTACCTTTGCGCCGCGCTTTTCTTGGGCGTGCCAAATTTGCCCGATAGTTGGAAATTCGTTATCTGTAGTTACTACTTTGTTCCGCTTGCCTGTGAAATCCAGCGCTGAAGCTAAGGAAGCGACGCCAGCAGATGCCGAAGTTGTTACTGCAATTTGATTTGCTGGAACGTTGAAAAATTTACCAAGTAAGTTTCTTACAGTTTCTTGGTGACCAGCCCAGTCGCCCCAGGCAGAACCTTTAAGTTCAAGCGTCTCTAGATATGTACTAAAACTATCTTTGACGCTATCTGCAAGTGCGCCTTGAGAGCAAGAGTTCATGTAGGTCACATGTTCGAAGACTTTAAAATCTGATCGGTGAATTGCAGCCAGATCAGTAGAAGTATTAACAGCCAAGGTAAGTCCTCCGTAATTCATCGCGCCCAGCAAAGTCACTGGCTTCTTTGTTTAAAACAATGCGCCCAGTCTGCAACACAAAAGAGCTAAAGGCTAGTTCTTTCAGTTTTTAATCTGTTTCTAATCTGTTTCCACGTAACCAGGAGCCGGTCTTCCATCTGGGTAATAGGCCGCAGCAGGTGAACCTTGGGGACGAAATACTCCTAGCAACCAGAGATCTTCGTTGCCGCTATTTACAACAGAATGCAGCAATCTTGGCGTAACGCTAAAAGTTGAGCCAGTTGAAATTTCTTGGTTCTCACCATCTACAACAACACTTCCAACTCCACTTACTATGTGGCAGATCTCATCGTAAAGATGATAGTGATCTGGGGCTCCTGAAGGTGGAATAAAACCAATAAACATAGTTGCGGCAGAAGAACCATTTTTTGCATCAAACAACACTTCGAATTCCCGGCTACCAGTGGCGGCACCTTTATTACTTGCACCTTGTTTTACATGGCGCTGAAAAATTTCAGTAGGGCTACTTTGTTTTCTAGCGAAGGGCCCAGTTATCGGAATACTTACTTCTAGCGCGGCTAACTCATTGCCATTAGACCAGAAGAAACTTTCATCACTATTAATATGAACTGCAGAACCAGCGCTAACTTGCACACTGTTATCGATATCGCTTCCAATGATTTCCAAACTTGCAGTTCCAGATCTTACAAAAATTAGTGTGTCGCAGCCCTTCGAGCCTTTAGGTGAAGCATTACCAGTGAGATGAATTTCGGTAGCAGTCATGCCTTCGGCATAGTTTCCAGACTTAATCAGTTCGAAGCATTGGCCTTGACCTCGCACTGATACATCTTCTGGCGCTAGAGTTCTCGCGTTAAATACTTTGCCTGGCTTCATAACTTGAAAGGTAGCGTAAAAATGAAAGTTTTTAAACATGCAAGTGCAATTTGGAATGGCACAGTTCCTGCGGGAACAGGATCAATGAAGCTTGGACGAGCCGGCGAGGTTCTTCCATTTTCACTTAAGTCTCGAGTTGAAGATGTCCCAATGACAAATCCCGAAGAACTTATTGGCGCGGCTCATGCTGGATGCTTCAGCATGGCGCTCTCTAGTTTGATTGAAGAAGCGGGCAAAGTTCCAGGAACTGTTGAAACTTCTGCGAAGGTAACTCTGGAGCAACGCGAAGATGGTTTTTGGATTAGTGAAATTAATTTAATTACACGAGGTTCAAATCAAGATCTGACAAGTGACGAATTTGTAGCTCTTGCAGAGAAAGCAAAGAGCACCTGTCCGGTTTCAAAACTATATTCATCAGCAGCTATCACTTTGGATGCTGCGCTCGCTTAATTAACAGAAAATTACTTGCGGGTAGGTGACGACCGTCAAAAATGTTGCCTACCGCAATTAGCCGATGATAAGGTTAAGAAATGAGCCAAGCCAGTGCAGGCGCCCGTTTTCGTAAAGCCCTTACTGAAGAATCTCCACTCCAAATTATTGGCGCAATTAATGCTAATCATGCACTTCTTGCAAAGCGTGCTGGATTTAAAGCAATTTACTTATCAGGTGGCGGGGTCGCTGCAGGTTCGCTCGGTGTTCCAGATTTAGGAATCACTGGATTAGAAGATGTATTGGTCGACGTTCGTCGGATTACCGATGTTTGTGACACCCCACTCTTAGTTGATATCGATACCGGATTTGGCGCATCTGCTTTCAATATTGCGCGATCAGTTCGCTCAATTAATAAAGCTGGCGCTGCTGCAATTCACATTGAAGATCAAGTTGGCGCAAAGCGTTGTGGCCACCGACCTAATAAAGAGTTAGTAAGCAAAGCCGAAATGGTAGATCGAATTAAAGCCGCCGTTGATGCGCGCATTGATGACTCATTTGTAATTATGGCAAGAACAGATGCGCTCGCTGTTGAAGGGCTTGATTCAGCTTTGGATCGTGCGAATGCTTACATCGAAGCTGGTGCAGATGCGCTATTCCCAGAAGCAATCACTGACCTTCCAACTTATAAGAAATTTACCGATGTAATTAAGGTTCCAGTACTAGCGAACATAACTGAATTTGGAATGACCCCTCTATTCACAACAACAGAACTTGCTGGTGTTGGAGTTGCAATAGTTCTTTATCCACTCTCAGCATTTCGCGCGATGAACAAAGCGGCAGAGAACGTTTACGAAGCGGTTCGCCGAGATGGTTCCCAGAAGGCTGTATTAGATACCATGCAGACTCGCGAAGAGCTTTACCAAAGAATTAATTATTATGAATATGAAACTGCGCTAGATAAATTATTGGGTAATGGAGACGACAAGAAATAATGAGCGATTCACCAAAGATTGAATTTAAGCCAAAGAAATCTGTTGCTTTATCTGGCGTAACAGCAGGAACAACAGCTCTTTGCTCGGTAGGTAAAAGCGGAAACGATCTTCACTATCGCGGATATGACATTCTAGATTTAGCAGCTAACTGTGAATTCGAAGAAGTTGCTTATCTTCTAATACATGGAACTCTGCCAAATAAAGCGGAATTAGCTGCATACAAAAGTAAATTGAAATCTCTCCGCGGACTTTCAGCCACAGTAAAGAAAGTGCTTGAAGCACTTCCAAAAACTGCACATCCAATGGATGTAATGCGCACCGGTGTTTCAGCTCTTGGTGGCGACGAACCAGAATCACTCGTTCATACAACCGTAGAGGCCCAGGAAATTGCTGATCGCTTAGTTGCATCTTTCGGTTCAATGCTTCTCTATTGGTACCACTTTGCTAATAGTGGCAAGCAGATAAACGTTGAGACAGATGACGATTCAGTTGGTGGACATTTCTTGCATATGTTGCATGGCACTGCGCCAAGTGCTGAATGGGTAAAGGCAATGCACGTTTCACTCATCCTTTACGCCGAGCATGAATTTAACGCTTCAACATTTACCGCTCGAGTAATTGCCGGAACTGGTTCAGATATTTTTGCGGCGATAACTGGCGCAATCGGTGCGCTACGTGGTCCGAAGCATGGCGGTGCTAATGAAGTTGCACTCGAAATTCAAGAGCGTTATGCCAGCCCAGATGCTGCAGAGAAAGATATTCGTGAACGAATTGAGAAGAAGGAAGTTGTAATTGGCTTCGGCCATCCGGTTTACACAATTTCTGATCCTCGAAATGTAGTTATCAAATCGGTCGCTGAAGGCTTAAGTAGATCCGCAGGGGATATGAAGCTTTATGAAATCGCTGAACGAATTGAATCCGTTATGTGGGATGCAAAGAAGATGTTCCCGAATCTAGATTGGTTCTCAGCGGTTGCCTACAAAAACATGGGAATTCCAACGGAGTTCTTCACACCAATATTCGTAATCTCTCGCACAACTGGTTGGTCAGCTCATGTGATTGAACAACGAATCGACAACAAGATTATTCGCCCAAGTGCGGATTACACGGGCCCAGAAGATCTGGAATTCGTGCCAATAGAGAAAAGATAGGTTCATACGTGTCATCACATATTGCAAAGGTAAAACAAGAATTCGATAAAGAAATTATTGACATAGTTGATTATGTTGAGAATTTTGAGATTAAATCAGATGTTGCATATGAGACTGCATGGAACTGTTTGTTAGACACACTTGGATGTGGACTTGAAGCCCTGGAATATGACGAGTGTAAAAAGCTTCTTGGCCCATTAGTTCCAGGAACAGTTGTTACCAATGGCGTACGTGTGCCAGGTACAAATTATGAATTAGATCCAGTTCAAGGCGCTTTCAATATCGGCGCAATGATCCGTTGGTTAGATTTCAACGACACTTGGTTGGCAGCGGAGTGGGGCCATCCTTCAGATAACTTGGGTGGAATTCTAGCAACAGCTGATTGGTTATCTCGCGCAGCAGTTGCTGCAGGTCGACCACCTCTAAAGATTCACGATGTTCTCACCGCAATGATTAAAGCCCATGAAATTCAAGGTTGCATTGCGCTAGAGAATTCATTTAACAAAGTAGGTCTAGACCACGTTGTACTTGTAAAGGTCGCATCAACTGCCGTTGTTGCAAAGATGTTGGGCCTTACTCGGGAACAAACACTTAATGCGGTCTCACTTGCTTGGGTTGATGGTCAAGCGCTTCGTACATATCGTCACTTTCCAAATGCGGGATCACGTAAATCGTGGGCCGCTGGTGATGCAACTTCACGTGCAGTGCGTTTAGCTTTAATCGCACAGACTGGTGAAATGGGTTATCCCTCAGTTCTAAGTGCAAAAGTTTGGGGTTTCTACGATTCGCTATTCCGTGGCAATCCATTTAAATTCCAACGCCCATACGGTTCATATGTAATGGAGAACATTCTCTTCAAAATTTCTTTCCCTGCAGAGTTCCATTCCCAAACTGCAGTTGAAGCGGCAATGACAATTCATGGCCAGATGAAAGCTGCCGGAAAAACTGCTGCTGATATTGCCAGCGTAAAGATTAGAACCCACGAAGCTTGCATTCGTATTATTGATAAGAAGGGTCCACTAGGAAACCCGGCAGACCGCGATCATTGCATTCAATACATGGTTGCAGTCCCACTTATATTTGGGCGTTTAACTGCGCGCGATTATGAAGATGACATAGCTTCAGATCCAGCAATTGATGCACTTCGCGAAAAGATTGTTTGCGTTGAAGACCCTGCTTTCACCGTTGATTATCACGATCCAAGTAAGCGCTCTATCGCGAATGCTTTGACTGTTGAATTCAAAGATGGCAGCAAATTTGACGAAGTAGTAGTTGAATACCCAATCGGTCATGCACGTCGTAGAACTGATGGAATTCCACTTCTAATTGAGAAGTTTAAGATCAACCTTGCTCGAATATTCAACGCTGACCAACAGAAGAAGATTCTTGAAGTTTCCATGGATTACAAGAAGCTATCTGAAATGGCAGTAAATGAATACGTTGATCTCTATGTAAACAAGGATTACAAAGCTAAGTAATAGAAGTAATTACCTCTTCTTTTTAACTTCCGCCTTGCCCGCAACACTATGAAAATAGTTAAGGGCAGGGATGGCGAGCAGATCATGAATTTTAAAGAAGCTCTCCATCGCTGAAAACCCAGCCCAATTTTTTGGCAGATATTCACTCGGTAAACCCGGATCAAAATAAGGAACATGTCGCCAATTAGTTAGCACCTTTGTGTAATCAACAAAAGCTTCAAGTGGATCTGGTTTAGAAATCTTTTTGGTAAACCATTTCTTTAAAACTGGGCGAACCGTTGCGCTGAAAGATTTATACATGCTCCCGATACCATCCAAATCCCACCATTCTGCAACCGCGCTAGGAGTTGTTTGAAAGGCGAGATGATGCGCAGAAAAAATGCTCATGTGCTTCTCAATATTTAAGGACTTTGAAAGCGCCGTAACATCATTCGTTAATTGGCGGGGTGCAATCCAAAGACCACCAGTAACTTGAGCGAAACCGACTCGGATTAGTCTGGAACGTAATTGATAGCGAAGTGCACGATTCTTCTCTGGAATTGAGAATGCAACTAAAACCCAACCTTCATCTCGTGGCGCTTCTCGGCGTTCAAGAACTCGGGTATCACCAAGCTCGAAAGTTTTTCTCGCCTCAGCGCTCAAGGCATAACCTTGAACACCGTTCTGAGTTTTAGAGATTAAAATTCCGCGACGTTTAAATCTTGATAACGCACTTCGAACTGATGCTTCATCCACATCAAGCTCGGCACAGAGTGAAACTATTGCGCCCGATGAAAGCCAGCCGCCAAGTGAACGGCTATATGCGCCATAAATTGTAATAATTAACGATTGCGGACGATTTGCGCGGTCTATTAAATCTTTTGCTTCTCCTGCAAATATGCTCGCCACGGCGGTAATGTTAGTGGGGTAATTAAAATAAAGAAATGATTTAGAGAGGTAAAAAATGGCCGGAGCAAGTATTGAAATCAAACGATTTCTAGAGTGGGCAGAAACTGATGCCGCCGGACATCAACATTATTCAAGTGCATTTCGCTGGGTAGAAGAGTGTGAGGCCGCTTTGTATCGAAGTGTTGGTCTTCCCTCAACGTTATTTGGGCAGATCCCAAGAGTGAAAGTAACTATGGAATACAAACGCCGCATCTTCTTTGGCGAAGAGATAACAACAAAACTTGAAGTTATTAGATTAGGAAATTCATCAGCGGAATTCGCTTTTACTGCGCATGTGAGTGGCGAACTCGCAGCAATTGGAAATTACATAATTGTTCATTCACCAAACAAAGAAGCTGGTGCACAAAGATGGCCAGATGCTTGGCGCGTAAAATTATTTACTGAGTAAATTAGCGACCATAAGTCCGCTGCCACCACCAACGCCACCACCTGGCCAGGTTCCAGAACCGCAGAGATAAAGATTTTCTATAGGTGCGCGATGACCAGTCCATCCTGGAAGAGGTCTAAGGAAGAAGAATTGCGCAGGGTGATGGCTGCCACCAAGTGAATCACCTTTAATTAAATTAGCGTTATATCTTTCAAGATCAGTTGGAGTTAAAACTTTTCGCGAAAGTATTTTGCTCTTCAGTCCTGGGGCATAGTGTTCAATGTTTTCAATTATGCGATCT
>JAPLAY010000038.1 GCA_026393035.1 Actinomycetota bacterium | reverse complement strand
CTAAAGTAGAACTCACTCCTGAATTAGAAAACTTACTTGAGGCCAGAAGAGTTGCCAGATTAGATAAGGATTTTGCCAAGAGCGACGAAATCCGCGATCTGATGGCAGGTGTGGGTGTCTTAGTTAAAGATACGCCTGGCGGTCAAGAGTGGAACTGGATTTAAACTTTCTTTAACGCAAATATTGTGGCAACAAGTAGGCCGCCAAGTAAGAAAATATTTCCATTGGTATTTGAAATAATTAATATTTCATGGCTCTGGCCATAAGAACCAGCGCGGAGCGCAACTGCAATCCATGCGACTGCGGAAATTATTTTATATTTTCTAAATCCAAATAATTGGCCTGCGAAATTTATGCCAACAGCTATAGTTAAAATAGCCAAAATTATTCCAAAAGGTGGAAAAGCGTTGTGCAGAAGTACACCAACAAATCCAATGGCTGCTCCGAGTAAAAGAGAACCGAAAGCCTTAAGCAAAGAGATCTGCCTCGCGGCCATGTGAATCAAGAGTTAAACCTTTTTCACCCTTAACTAAGGTGTAATACTCATGGCCCCAAACTTGATTACCTAAGTTATTTGAGAGTGCAAAGAATGGACCATCAAGTTCAATCTGAGTTGGATGCGATGCCATCGCTGCCATCTTGGCATCGATAAATGCAGAGCCATCAATCAGCGTTGTTACAAGTTCATCGGGCTTTGCAAAAGGAAGATCGTCAGCACTTTCAGCACCGAAGAACGATGAGCCAATCTCTTTCATCTTATCTATGCCCTCTTGAATAACTGATCTCGGCATGGTGTTCCAATAAATTTTTGAAATCTCCCAAGCGCCACCAGTTCCATACGTTGGATCGCTAGCTAATTCGGCTGCGCGCATTGCAACGCGATGTGCCTGAATATGATCTGGGTGGCCATAGCCCCCAAATTCATCGTAAGTAACTAAAACTTGTGGCTTAACTTCGCGAATAATTTTTACCAAATGTGAAGCTGCGTCATCTAGTCCGGCTTGCCAGAAAACATCGCTACGGTTATTTGGTTCGGTACCAAGCATTCCGCTATCGCGATAACTAACTTCAGGTGCACCTAGAAATCTAAAATCCTTAACGCCTAGTGCCGCCATTGCATTTGCAAGTTCGCCTTCACGATGTTTTCCTAATTGATCGCTCTTAGAACTCGCTAAGTCGGCAAGTTCTGGAACTAAGACTTCACCCTCTTCACCACGTGTGCAAGTAACAAGTGTTACGCGGACTCCCTCGCTTACATACTTCGCCATAGTCGCACCATTGTTGATGGTTTCATCATCGGGATGGGCGTGAACAAGCAATAGCGAGCGATCTGACATTTATTAACCTAACTTTTAGTAAATTGGAAGAGCAGGATCAATCTGTTTTACCCAAGCAACTACGCCGCCTGCAACATGCGTTGCGTCAGCGAATCCTGCTTGCTTTAGAACAGCTAGACATTCGGCAGATCTAACTCCCGATTTACAGTGCAGAATAATTGGAACGTCTTGCGGCAATTTCTCAAGTGCTGAGCCATTTAAGAACTCCTGCTTTGGAATCAAAATTGAGCCAGGAATTCGCACGATTTCGAATTCATTGGGTTCACGAACATCAATCAACATAAACTTTTCGCCACTATCCATCTTGGCCTTAAGTTCAGTAACTGCAATTGTTGAACCAGAAGCAGCTTGCGCTGCGCCATCTGAGAGCATCCCGCAGAAAGATTCATAATCTGGCAAGAGTTCTGTCTGTGATGGTTTATCGCTACAGATTGGGCAGTTCGGATCCTTGCGAATTTTAACTTTACGGTATTCCATTTCAAGAGCGTCATAGAAAATTAATTCACCAATTAGTGATTCACCTATTCCAGCAATTAACTTAATTGCTTCGGTAGTTTGAATCGAACCAATTGATGCACATAGAACACCTAGAACGCCACCTTCTGCGCAACTTGGAACCATTCCAGGTGGTGGTGGCTCTGGATATAAACAACGGTAGCAAGGTCCATGTTCTGCCCAGAACACACTTGCCTGACCATCGAATCTATAAATTGAACCCCAGACATATGGCTTCTTTAAAAGTACGGCTGCGTCATTTACTAAATATCGGGTGGCGAAATTATCAGTACCGTCAACAATCAAGTCGTACTGCGAAAAAATTTCCATAACATTGTCAACATCTAATCGAGTTTCATGAAGTACAACATTCACATATGGATTAATCTCTGAAATTGCAGCCTTCGCACTCTCCGCT
>JAPLAY010000059.1 GCA_026393035.1 Actinomycetota bacterium | reverse complement strand
ATCTATCAGATGAATGAAGATCACCTCAGCATGGTTGATTCAGTAGCCACTGTCAGCGCTTGCAGAACTTTGTTTACGCCGGAAGAGCGAAAGAAGCGAGGACTGCGCCCTGGCGCTTGTCTCTACATCTCCAATAAGGGCGTTTACCAATTAAATTTGCGAAGTCATGAACTTGAAAAAATCGTAGATTTTGAAAGTTACGAGATTCCAGAAGAGAAGATGGCATTAATTAATTATAAGTTAGATCCATTTGGTACAAGATTTTTGGAAAGCGCAAAAGGAAATGACAGATCCCAATTAATTGAAAGATTAATTGAAGTCGAAGAAGCTATTGTTGCCCGATTTTCACACAATTAAGAGATAGGGAATAAATGACTAACGTAGTCCTTGTAAAGAATATAGAAAAGGTTTTTTATATAACAATTAACAGGCCCGATAAATTGAATGCGTTGTCAATCGAAGTTTGGCACGAATTGGGGAAAGCCTTTGATGAATTCGAAGTCTCAGATGCGAGAGTGTGTGTATTAAGAGGATCTGGTAATAAGGCCTTTGTGGCAGGCGCTGATATTGATGCTTATAGAACAATGAGCGCCAAGGACTTTCACGAATTTATAATCGAAGCTGGGAAAATTGCTAATCGGATTTATGAAATCCCTAAACCATTCATAGCGGCAATTTATGGTTATGCGTTGGGCGGAGGTCTTGAACTTGCACTTCATTGCGATCTAATCGTCGCAAATAAGAGCGCAAAACTTGGTTTGCCGGAAGCAAATCTAGGACTCTTGCCTGGCGGTGGCGGAACTCAAATAGTTCCAAGGCTAATTGGAATAGCGAAAGCCAATGACATGATTATGCGTGGTAGGTGGCTTAGAGGTGAAGAAGCGTTAAATTGTGGGCTTATTTCCTCAGTTCTAGATGATGAAAAATACGAGGAAGAACTTGCAGAATACGTTTCAGAAGTTCTTAAAAGAGCCCCTCTTGCTATTGGGGTTCTGAAAAAATTAATGCGTGAAGGTTTGGACCTGCCTTTCCCAGACGCACTAAATCTTGAGATTGAAATGACTGCACCATTAATTGAAACGGCAGATGGACGCGAAGGTGTCGGGGCGTTTATTGAAAAACGGCCAGCAGATTTCAAGGGACACTAAATTCCCCAAACCATCGATCTATCCCATGGATATTTTGGTCGTTCGATGTTCTTGTATGGCAAATGGGCTATGTCATCAGAGCTCATGCCTGGAGTGTCTAATAAGTAGAAATCTTTTGCTACATCTCGGTAACCATCACGGAATCCGGCATGAGTTTTAACAACAACAATTTGAGCATTGAGCACATCTAATCCGACAGATGCATAGTAAGCCGGATCTGTTGTAGTAGTTGGATTGCTTGTTACAACTAAATAAACATTCTCTATCTTTACTAACGCCGTCATGCCCATTTTCATTTTCATACCAAGATAACTTTTTTGACCAAATGTAAATTCCGCATCCTCGACTGAGATAATTTGGCCATTGATTTCAATTGCCTCATAAAATAACTTTCCCCAAGTTCCGCCAACTTCAGAAGTTATGAAATTTCCTATTCCAAGCTTCGCTGCCTTCTGAACAAATTCGGGATCACAAATACTTACAAATGCAGTTTTGCCTGGTTTAATTTCAAGTAAAGCTTTTAGCACCACGGGGCTATCACCAGGACTGCCAGCCATAGTTCCATCCGCCACATCACTTAAAATGATTGGGCCTTCTTCTTGTTTAAGTGCCAGTTCGATGGCCTCATGTGGTTCCATTAATTTTGTGGAAGTAAGTAACTCTCTCTTGCTCCAGATATTTTCTGCGATTAATTTCGCTGTTTTTATGGCATCGTGTTTTGAATTATCGGCGATTACAACTACGGAACAGCCCACTTCCTCGATGTCTAGCCACGGTTGAACTGTGAATACTGAGAGGTCGAGAACAGGATAAATCTCCTTTGAAAACGCTGAATCAAGAACATCTTTATAAGTTCCAGGTTGAAAATCAATGTGATTAGTAGCTGGAATTACTAAGGGCAATTTTACGAACTCCATCAAAGGCACAGTCTCATTTTTCAAAATACCCATAAGAAGTTGAGCAGCGCGAACTCCAGTTTCCATTAAATCAACATGTGGGCAAGTATGAAATCCACTAATAGTTGTGGCTAGAGCAACTTTCGATTTAGTTATATTTGCATGCAGGTCCATAGTTACGCATATAGGAACTTCATTACCTACTACTGTTCTAACCTGTCGAAGTATCTCAGAATCCCCATCTTGAAAATTCTCCGAGACAAGGGCGCCATGAAGAGCGATCAAAATCCCATCCAATTTCGCTATTTTCGAGAGCTTTTCCGTTAAGTAACGGGTCAAATATTCAAACGTTTCCTGATCGACAGGGCCGCCAGACACCGCAAAAGTAGCAATTATTGGAATGACGTTTACATCTTGCTTCTCTAATATGTCGAGAAAGCCAGCGATTTCTGAATTACTACTGCCTAGTCCAATCTTAATTTCATCATCAAAGAAGAGATGAAAATCTTCAAAGTCCTTTAGCGTTGTTGGTGGGGCAGAGGTATTGGATTCTTGCTTTATCTCAGCGATCGCAACGGTATATGGCATGAATATTTAAAAGAAATCTGCCCATTCCCGGAGTTGATCTTGATAAAGCTTGTTTATACCTTGGACTGCTGACTCAGGTGAAATTTTCCCGTAAACGGCTTCCGCCAAAATATCTCCAGAACCAGTTTGAATTTCTATGAATCCAGGAAACCTTGGACGGAGATAACTATTATCTAAATTCTCCAAAGTGTTTGCATAGAAATTATTCGTGAAGGAATTAAGGGCCGGATCAAGCCATGCAGATCGATGCCCTGGCTGTCCGCCAGTTGTTGCGTACAAAGTCCTTTGAATTTTTGGAGAACCAATTACCTCAATGACTTTCGCAGCGATTTCTGGGTTCTTGCAAGATTTAGTAATCCCGATGCCCGCACCGCCCAAAATTCCCCCGATTGCTCCAAATCCAGCGCTTGGTATAGGTCCGAATTCAATTAGGTTTTTTCTAAAACCACTCATACCGTAATTTGAATATCCAAAGAGCGCCGGGCAATACATAACTTCATCCCCAGAGCTCATAGCATCTAGCAAATGAATTGGATTCCAATCTAAAGCATCTTTAGGTCCATATTTACTTATTTCAATTATGAAATTTATAAGTTCTAAACTCTTCTCGTCTGAAAGAACTTGCTTTCCATCTTGATATGGGTTTAATTTTTGGTTCGCTGCTAAGGTCATAAATAGGCACCAAATATTTACCGGATCTAACGGAAGCGCAAGCAGGGGCTTTTTTTCACTCATTAACTTTTTTGCTAAATTAAGCGCATCAACCCAGGTGCTGGGTTTCTCTATATTATTTTTCTTAAGCAGGTCGGATCTCGATGAACTTACGTGGCCTGCTGTATCTATTTGCAGACCATAAATATGGCCCTTCCAAATATAACTCTCATAGGATTTACCAACGGAATTTGCTTGCTGTTCTGCTAAATATTCCTTGGAGAGAAATTGGTCGAGTGGATAGAAGTATTCCTTTGAAGCAATTTCACCAGTCCATGGGTGGTCAAAAACAATTAAGTCGTACTTCTTTGAAAGTTCACTCATAGATTGATCAGCAAACTGCTGAAGGGTTCGTACATCCCAATTTACATCGGCAGGGAATAGGTTTGAGTGGTCGGCGCTAAGGGCTTTTAGGGATGCATAGCCTCTTTCATGGCCCCAGGTAGAACCCGTTAACTTGATTCTGTCAGAGCTGCCGCCAGTGGCCATATCCGGATCCTTTCGACCTAACAATTCCCGCAGTATTGCATATGGTAAAAACATAGTCAATCGTTTGATTAAGTGATTTTATCGGGGATTTTCGCAATTCAGGGGTTATATTTACCCACGTTAAGGGGGATATGTGAGAGCTTCAGAAGACTTTATTGACCCTGCATCAAAGGCTGCGCTAGATAATTTGCTACTCCAATTCCCGGGCGGCATAAACACCATTCGAGATATCTCCCAACGTAGAGTTGGTCTTAATGCGATAACCAAGACATTGAGCGAAATTGAACATTCAGATGTCGAAGTGCGAGATCTATTTGCATCCACTTCAGATAAGAACAGAAGCATTTCCCTAAGGTCCTATAAGGCAAAGAAATTTTCTTCTAAAGAGGCCAAACCCTGTCTAATATACATTCACGGTGGCGGAATGATCATGGGTAATTTGGAAACTGGCAATTTAAACTGTCTGTCTTTTGCCCGAAAATTTGATCTTAAAGTTATTTCAATTGAATATAGAAAATCACCAGAATTTCCATACCCGGCAGCTATAGAAGATTGTAAAGACGGAATAGCCTGGATTATTGCAAATGCAGACTTGCTTGATATCGATCTTTCAAATTTAGGAATCTATGGCAGCTCCGCTGGTGGTGGCTTAGTTTTGGGGACAGTTTTGAAATTGAGAGATGAAGGTCAGGCTATTTTTAAATACATGATGCCGATCTATCCGATGATTGATGATTCAAATGCCTCGGCATCATCACAAGAAATAACCAATATTGGTGTCTGGGATCGAAGCACAAATATAGAGGCATGGAATTGGTACTTAAATGGAATGCAAGCAGATTTATATGCAGCTCCTGCAAGGGCCGGTGATCTGACTGATTTACCACCATGTTATTCAGATGTTGGTAGCTTTGACTTATTCCGAGACGAGAATTCACTCTTTTTTGAGCGACTCGCCCAATCGGGAGTCCCTACAGAGTTCAAGCTTTTTCCAGGTGCATTTCACGGCTCTGAGAATCTCGCACCAGAAAGTGATTTAAGTAAAGCGATATGGGAAAGCAGATTCAACGCCATCAAGAGATTTATTGAAAAAAAGTAAGTCAATCTTTAAGTTGAAAGTGGCGCTAGCCAAGAATCTTACGAATAGCCCCTGGAATCTGCTCAATAATCATCGAGGCCGAAATCGGACCACCCATAGATGCGAGTTGTGCGGCTCGATCATGAATGAATGAAGCGGTTGCCGCAATTTCGGCAAACCTATTTGGAGAACTTAGGATTTCAATCTCACTTGTAGCGGCTACCGCACCAATGATTCCTGACAACACATCCCCGGAACCTGCTGTTGCAAGCCAAGGTGTGGCTGCGGGTAGTTCGATAATAATTTCATTATTCGCTACAACTGTTTTATTTCCTTTTAGTAAAACAGTTACTCCTAAAATATCTGCGCATTCTTGTGCCCAACGTTTTGGATCATCGGAAATTTCATCTGCAGAGACTGCAATTCCATACTTTTTCAACAACTTGGCAAGCTCGCCAGCATGGGGCGTAATCAAAGTTGGCTGCTCTAGTTTGTCTGCTAAGTAAAGCGCGCCAGCATCTAAAATAGTAGGAACACTTTGCAGACCAATTACCTTGAACCAGCGATGTCTAAGCCAAGTTGTGTAATCATCAAACTTCATCTCGACGATGCCAGAGCCAGCAACCCAGGCAGTTACTGCGCCAGGTTGAACTACAACTTCTGGCGCCGAGTGCAGAACCAAATGGGCTAGGCCTGAAGAACTATAAAAGCGGACCATTCCCACACCGGTTGCAACTGCAGCGCTAGTTGATAGAGCTGCCGCTCCTGGATATTGCGCAGATCCGGTAATTACGCCAAGAACACCTCTTGAGTATTTGTGGTCATAAGATTTTGGAACGATTAAACATTTTTTGCTTTTTGCTGCGTTCCAAAGGATTGGTTTCATACTAGGAGTCTAATTCGCATTCAGAGATTCGCTTCAAAAGTTTTTGGTGGGGCGGGTCGGGCTCGAACCGACGACTACCGAATTATGAGTTCGGGGCTCTAACCAACTGAGCTACCGCCCCAAAGTTTTTACGCTTTAGGTTTGGGTAAGTCTATGCTAACTCGCGTGAGGCGCCGAATATCTACAGTAATTTGCCTGCTTTTAATAGCATCGGCAACACCGGCAAGCGCATCGCCAAATTATGTCTTTCCGATTGATGGCTGCAAGGTCACTTATTCGCAGGCACATCATGATTATCCAGCAACCGATATTTTAACGAAGCGCGGATGCCATTTCGTTGCGCCAACTTCTGGGGTGATTGATGAAGTAAGTACGGTCGATAAATATTCTTGGAAAAACAATAATGGTGCGCTACGAGGTGGGCTATCAATTTCGATGATCGGTGATGATGGGGTTCGATATTACGGATCACATTTCTCAAAGATTTATTCAAAGATTGTTCCGGGCTATCGGGTTGAAGCTGGGGATTTATTGGCCTTGGTTGGAACATCGGGGGATGCTGCGGGCCTTGCACCACATGTGCACTTTGGAATTTCGTGGCCGACTAAAGCAGGAATTTGGTGGGTACGACGCGGTGAGATTTATCCCTGGAAATATTTGGATGCTTGGAAGGCTGGAAAAGATTTAAGCCCAGCGAAAGAAGTTTTAGCTAAATTGAAAAAAGTTGGAACAGTTCCAAAACGAACTGGCTATTAAAAAAAGCCCCACCCGAAGGTGAGGCTCTCTTTTTGTTAATGGTTGATTATGCAGGATTAACTGCGTCAGCCTGTGGGCCCTTTGGACCTTGAACTACTTCAAATGTCACGGCTTGACCCTCGTCTAGAGACTTGTATCCATTACCTTGAATTGCTGAGTAGTGAACGAAAACATCTTGTCCGCCACCATCAACTGCAATGAAACCAAAACCCTTTTCAGAGTTGAACCACTTAACTGTACCTGTTGCCATGTAGCTTTTTCCTTACGGTAAATGTGATCGATAAGAATTCCTTAAAGATCGGTCTTCCTCTGTACAGATTTACCGAGTGAACGGGTACTGCCAAGCGTCGGACTAGGCAAAAGTGTAACTGCATATTGGTCAATAGCGAAAAAATATTTCAGATGCAGGACTAGCCAAAGTGAGTGATTGCGGGCCATAATTGCCGAATAAGTTGATTCTAGAAGCGCAATCTGAGCGTGTAATTGGTGGGCTGGGGAAGGTCGCACCAAGGCAACCTGATTGATGGTTCTAGGAGTTAATAGTGAGTTCATTACCGAGCAGTAGCGCTCTTTTGGCAGGAGATCTTCGGATCTACTCAGCCCCGAAGGCTTTGCTTCGACATATCCAATGGTCGTTAAATGAAATTTTTGGATACCCAGTGGAATTGAATTGGGAACAACAACACTTGGCACCAGGTGCGCTCGCAACGCAATTGCAATGGCGCGAATTAAAACCAGTGGCATCAAAGATTGCCAGCACGCTTAAGTCTTGGCATTACCTGCGCTTTGAAGTTCGTGAATATTCAAACATAAGTGGCGAAGGCGTTTTATATCGTTGTACGCCAGAACTTGGATTGCACCAGGCAGTTACAGCATCAACCGGGGATGTAATGGTGCATGAAAATCGCTTAATGACTGCGCTAGAAAATACGAGAAGTTATGAAGCACTTCGAGAATCACTTTCAAACGCCCTTGGAATTGCCTGGGACTTAGAACTTGAGAGCTACCGCCGAGGAATAGGTAGCATCGGGGAGATAAGAGCGGTTAATATTTAGCCATGGTTAATGAATTCCAAGAGAAGAAATTGTCCCGTCGTTCGATCACAACTATCGCTGCTGCGTTAATTCTCGCAGTTGGAATGGGATATGGCTTAAGTCTTGTCGGCAATGGGCTATCAGCTAAAGCCGGAAATTCAATTACCGTTACTGGTTCTGCAAAGACTTCTGCTGTTGCAGACAATGCAGTTTGGACTTTGAATGTAAGTGAGATGTCACAACAAGTCTCAGTTGCAGTTAAGAAGATTGGCACAAGCGTTGATGCTCTATCGAAGTATTTAATCGCCGGTGGACTTGCATCTGATGCGATTGAAATCGGTGGCGTGACCACATATGCAAACAATGAATATGTAAATGGAAATTCAACGGGGCGAATTATTAGCTATCAGGCCAACCAGAATGTAGTAATCCGATCTAAAGATGTTGAATTGGTTAAAAAGTTATCAAATGGCATGGGATCACTTTTGCAGACTGGCGTTAACATCAATAACTATGGCCCAATGTTCTATGTTTCAAACTTAGACAAATTGCGTCCACAACTTTTGGCAGAAGCAATGGTTGATGCCAAGGCACGTGGAGTTTCAATCACTAAAGCTGTTGGTTCAAAACTTGGTCCAGTTCTTGCTGTAACAAGTGGACCAGTACAAGTAACTCAACCAGATTCTGTTGATACCTCTGCCGGTGGAATGTACGACACATCATCAATTCCAAAGAGCGTGAGCGTTACAGTTTCAGTTAGCTTTAAAGTTAATTAGCTCTCTCAGCCCTCATAAGATCTGAAGACCAGCACGACGTTATGGCCACCAAAGCCAAATGAGTCGTTCAAGCATGCAATAGATCCCTGTGGCAAGTCGCGAGGAACATCGCGAACAACATCCACGGTCACTGCTTCATCAAGGTTTTCAATATTAATTGTTGGCGGTGCTTTGTGGTGATACATCGCAAGTACGCAGAAAATAGATTCAATAGCGCCAGCGCCACCAAGTAAATGGCCAGTCATTGATTTTGTTGCAGAAACTGCAACGTGTGAAATATCGCTTCCCAGCGCATTGGCTAGAGCATTGGCTTCAGCAACATCGCCAGCCGGAGTTGAAGTTGCATGTGCATTTAAGTGAACAATTTCAGATAACGGAATACCAGCATCGGCCAGCGCTAATTTAACGGCGCGAGTAACACCTTGGCCCTCTGGATCTGGTGCGGCAATGTGATAACCGTCGGAAGTTAAACCTTGTCCCATAACTTCGGCATAAATCTTTGCGCCACGTGCCTTCGCATGTTCTAGCTCTTCAAATACTAAAACTCCGCCACCTTCACCAAGAACGAAACCATCACGATCTTTGTCATATGGGCGAGATGCTTTTGCGGGATCATCATTACGAGTTGATAGCGCTTTCATTGAAGCGAATCCCGACATTGGTAATTCATGAATAGCGGCTTCAACGCCACCAGTTACAACAATATCTGCGCGATTATTTCTAATCATCTCTAGCGCATACCCGGCCGCTTCGGCGCCAGATGCACATGCACTTACCGGGGTATGAACACCGGCGCGGGCTTGCAATTCAAGTCCAACATTTGCTGCTGGTCCATTAGGCATAAGCATTGGAACGGTGTGCGGACTTACAAAGCGCGCACCTTTCTCTTTCAGAACATCGTATTGGTCAAGCATTGTGATTACGCCACCAATACCCGATGCAATTACAACACCTAGACGTTCTTTATCAATATCTGGTGAACCTGCATCTTTCCAAGCTTCACGCGATGCAATCATCGCGAACTGTTCCGATCGATCTAAGCGGCGCATTTCAACGCGCTCCATTACTTCAGATGGATCTACTGCAACTCTCGCCGCGAAGGTAACTGATGCCGTTTGCGCCCACTCATCTTCAAGTTTGCGCACCCCACTTTTTCCAGCAAGTAACGCTTCCCAAGTTGAGGAAACATCACCACCGAGTGGGGTAGTGGCACCAAGGCCAGTTACAACTACGCGACGTCTTGTCATTTAAAGAGTTGTTTCTACTTACCGTTTGCAACGATGAAGTTAACAGCATCACCAACGGTTGCCATCTTGGTAACTTCTTCATCAGGAATCTTTACGCCGAATTTTTCTTCAGCTGCAACAACAACTTCAACCATGCTGAGTGAATCAACATCTAGATCATCGGTGAACTTCTTATCCATTGCGATGATGCCAGCGTCAATGCCTGCAACTTCAACAACGATCTCCTTGATTCCTGCAAGTACTACGTCGACTGTTAGTGCCATCTTCTGTCTCCTTATTTACTTTGTTTTTGGTTTGTTTGGTAGTTCAACAACTTGGCCGGCATATACAAGCCCTGCGCCAAATCCTATTAGAAGTGCGCTCTTACCGTGAAGTTCTGGCTTCTCGGTGAGTAACGCGTCCATTGCCAATGGAATCGATGCGGAAGAAGTATTGCCCGATGTGCGAATATCGTGGGCAACAACAACTGATTCTGGCAATTTCATAGATTTTACAAGTGACTCAATGATTCGATCATTGGCTTGATGTGGAATGAATACATCTAAAGTTTCTGGAGTCAGACCGGCGGCTTCAAGTGCGCGTAGTGCGATCGGAGCGATTTCATATACCGCCCAGCGGAAAACAGTTTGTCCTTGTTGATTAATATTTGGCCAACCAAGGTCTAACTTTCCTGGATTGTTTTTATATTCAAGGTAAGAAGGCTCTAAAACAATTGCTTCTCTAGTTTCGGCACTTGCGCCCCAAACAGTTGGCCCAATTCCAATTTCATCTGATGGTCCAATCACTACAGAACCAGCGCCATCAGCAAAGATAAATGCAGTTGCACGATCATCTGGATCAGTGAAGTCTGAAAGTTTTTCTGCTCCCATTACAAGAACATTCTTTGCGGTTTTATTTCGAACTAAATCATTTGCTAGTGCAACGCCATAACAGAAGCCAGCACAAGCAGCAGAGATATCGAAGGCTGCAGCTTTGGTATTTCCAAGACGGACTAAAAGTTCAGTAGCTGCGCTAGGGGCTTGATAGGGATAACTAATAGTTGCAAAGATAACGGCATCAATATCTTCGGCCGTTAATCCCGCACGAGTAATTGCGATTTGTGCAGATTTCTCTGCCATATCAATAAGTGATTCATCCGCACTAGCAAAGTGGCGAGAGACGATTCCGGTTCGTTGTTGAATCCATTCATCAGTTGAATCAATTCGACCAACAATTTCAGAGTTTGGAACGACGCGAGGTGGGCGATATGCACCGACTGAAAGGATGCGCGCGTTCTGGGTTTGCGGCGTGAATTTAAGTGACATTACTTGCCACCATGCTTTGCAATAAATGCAGCGGCAGCTTCTAAATCATCTGGGCCTTTTAGTGTGAATGTTTCAATCTCGCTCTGTGCGCGTTTAACTAAACCAGCGAGGGTTCCAGCCGGTGGAACTTCAATAACTCCTGTTACTCCACACTTTGCCATTGTCGCCATGCAGAGATCCCAGCGAACTGGGCCAGCAATTTGCCCAACAATGCGATCTAGAATTTCACGACCAGCTAAAATAACTGCGCCATCTTTATTTGAGATAAATGGAATCTTTGCTTCACCAACAGTTAGCGATGCAGCAAGTGTTGCAAGATGTGGGACAGCTGGCGCCATGGTTGAAGTATGGAATGCACCTGAAACTGCGAGCGCACGAACCCGGGAACCATCAGGTGGATTTTCACCGAAAGCTGCCAACGCATCCAATGATCCTGCGGCAACAATCTGTCCGCCACCATTTTCATTCGCTGGCGTTAAGCCCGCAGCGTTAATAGCAGCAACCACAACTTCACGTTCGCCACCAAGAACGGCAGACATTCCAGTATTTGAGCCTTTAGCAGCAATAGCCATTTGGGCGCCGCGAGTGTGAACTAATTTCATCGCAGAAACTGAATCTAAAACACCAGCAAAAGCGGTGGCGGTAATTTCGCCAACCGAATGTCCTGCTACATAACTGATTGCAGATAGATCAGTCCCGAATAATCTCAAGGCGCCGATAAGTCCGCCAGCAACAAGAAGCGGCTGAGCATTTGCAGTATCTCTAATTTCATCTGCGTCAGCCGTTGTACCTAAGCGAGTTAGATCTAAGCCAATCGCATCTGACCAGGTACCTATTACTTCTGCCGCATGTTTATCCTCGAGCCAAGGCGAAAGGAATCCCGGAGTTTGGGAACCTTGACCTGGAGCGAGAAGAGCGAGCACGGCTGAAGTTTAAGGTTGAAGGTCTGGTACTGCCGAGTATTCAAATTGAGCGCGAGATAGTGGCGTATTTGGTTACTCGTGAGTAACATCTGGCTTATGAAAATTGCAGTGTGCGTTAAGCAAGTTCCAGATTCTTGGGCAGAGAAGAAAATGTCTGGTGGGACTTTAGATCGCGCAGGAGTAGATGCAGTTTTAAATGATTTAGATGAATATGCAATTGAAGAAGCGCTGCGAATTGTTGAAGCAAATTCTGCAACTAAAGAAGCAGGCGAAGGTAGTGGTCATACAATCACTTTGATTTCCATGGGGCCAGATCGAGCATCTGAAGCGATTCGCAAAGGGCTTTCAATGGGCGCCGATGATGCAATTCATATTTGTGATGATGCATTTGCTGGATCAGATGCGCTCGCAACTTCACTAGTTTTAAGTAAAGCGATTAGCGATGGCGGTTTTGATTTAGTTATCTGTGGAACTGAATCAACTGATGCGCGTATGAGCGTTGTTCCTGCGATGTTGGCTGAGCGATTGGGTTGGGCCCAGTTAACTTTTGCCGGTTCAGTAGCTGTCGATCCAGCGCAATCTAAAGTTTCAATCGCGCGTTCCACTGAATTTGGAATTGAAAATATGGAGGCCACATTTCCAGCTGTTGTAAGTGTTATCGAAAAAATTAATGAACCTAGATACCCATCATTCAAAGGAATTATGGCGGCAAAGAAGAAGAGTATTGCTGTTAAATCATTAGCAGATATTGGCTTAGCTGCGGATCAAGTTGGAAGTAAAGCTGCTTGGTCAAACGTGAAGGATGCAGTTCTTAGACCTGCTCGTAGCGCTGGAATTAAAGTAGAAGATGGCGGCGATGGCGGCACGAAATTAGTGGATTTCTTAGCGGAAAAGCGGGTTATTTAATGAGCGAAGTATTAATACTTGTCGATGCTGTTGATGGCAAAGTTTCAAAATCAACTGGTGAACTTGCAACATTCGCAAAAGTAATTGGCAAGGTAAACGCGGTAGTTTTTGACGCGGCACTAGTCTCACAATTAAGTGCGTATGCAATCGACAATGTAATCGTCTGCACGGGAGTTGATGTTTCTAAGTTTTCGCCAGGACCAATTGCGCAAAGCTTGGCCCAATTAGTTTCGACTAAATCTGCAACCGCAGTCTTAATTACATCTAGCTCAAAAGGCAAAGAGGTTGCGGGGCGATTAGCAGTTGCTACAAATTCCGGAATCATCACAGATGCCACATCGATTGATGCAGATTTAGTTACTACCCAAGCGGTTTTTGGTGGCTCAACAACAGTTCACGCCGCAGTAACTCACGGAACTAGCATCGTGACGCTGCGTTCTAACTCAATTGAACCAATTGCTGGAAGTGGATCACCAACCACAGAAGAATTCACGCCAACAATTTCTGAGGCCGCAAAACTTGGCGTCGTAACTTCGACCCAACCTGCAGTTAAAGGTGGGCGTCCAGAACTAACTGAAGCTTCAATAGTTATTTCAGGTGGTCGCGGAACTAATGGCGATTTCAAACCTGTTGAAGCTTTGGCTGATGTGCTTGGCGCAGCAGTTGGCGCTTCACGTGCCGCGACTGATGCGGGCTGGTATCCACATACTCATCAAGTTGGCCAGACTGGAAAAACAGTTAGCCCACAACTTTATGTCGCATGTGGAATCTCTGGTGCAATCCAACATCGCGCGGGTATGCAGACCAGCAAGATGATTGTTGCGATTAATAAAGATTCAGAGGCCCCAATCTTTGATCTGGCCGACTATGGGGTAATTGGCGATTTATTCAACGTATTGCCACAAGCGACCGCGGCGATATCAGCCAAGAAGGCGTAGCGACTTAACTTAGTTATCCTTGGCGCATGGCTATTTATCTTGATCATGCAGCTACTGCACCGATCAATGACGCTGCAATCACGGCGCTAAATACCCAGATGCGCAAACTTGGAAATGCATCAAGCGTTCATAATCCCGGTCGCGAAGTTCGCAAAGATGTTGAAGATGCGCGACATAAATTATCTGAACTTGTTAATTCAAATCCATCAGAAATTATCTTCACCGGTTCAGGTACCGAAGCTAATAATCTGGCAATTAAAGGTTTTTTCTGGCAGTCGCCGGATCGAAATGTAATAGTTACCTCAGCCTTCGAACACCATGCAATTCTTGACCCAGTTGAATGGCTTGTTGAACATGAAGGTGCTGAAAAAGTTTTAATTCCAATTACCAAGGCTGGCGTTATCGATTTAGATTTTCTAGCACAGGTAGTTGCGGCTAGAGGTAGCGAAATTGCCGTTATAAGCATTATGCATTCAAATAACGAGCTCGGTTCAATTCAACCAATTTCAGAGGTTGTTAAAATCGCTGGCGATATTCCAGTTCATACCGATGCCGTTCAAAGCTTTGGCAAAGTTGATCTTGATTTCCAAAAATTGGGCGTAACTGCTGCGACTATAAGCGCGCATAAAGTTGGGGGACCACTTGGGATTGCTGCGTTAATTTTGCGACGCGGTTTAGACCTGACTCCGATTTTGCACGGTGGTGGTCAAGAACGCGAAATTCGAAGTGGCACGTTAAACGCGCCTGCAATTGTCGCCTTTGCTGCGGCAAGTGAATTCGCAATTACAAACCGCGCCGCAAATTTTGCCAAGATTCGCGAGCTTCGTGATTACTTTATTGCTGGATTAAAACGAGTTGTTCCTGAAGTTTCAATTAATTCTATTAGCGATCCCGCACTACCCGGAATTGTTAATGCAACTTTTCCTGGAACCGAGAGCGACGCACTTTTATTGTTATTGGATACTGAAGGAATAAGTGCATCCGCTGGTTCTGCATGCAGCGCAGGTGTTCCACGACCAAGTCATGTTTTAGTTGCACTTGGGCTTAGTGAAAGTGATGCAGATGCTTCACTTCGCATCTCAATTGGTACAACAAATACCAAGGCTGAAATTGACCAAGTTCTAGCAGTAATGCCCAGCGTTGTTGAAAGAGCGCGTAATGCTTTTGTAGTCAGCGGGCTTAACTAATGAAATTAATCGCAGCAATGAGTGGCGGCGTTGATTCTGCAGTGGCAGCAGCGCGCGCGGTAGAAGCCGGACACGAAGTTATTGGTGTGCACCTAGCGCTTTCAAGCAATCCGCAGAAGTATCGATCCGGAGCGCGCGGATGTTGCACAATTGAAGATTCGCATGAT